>NZ_CP048878.1:5675000-6018062 GCF_011009015.1 Spartinivicinus ruber | reverse complement strand
AATCCTTTTAATTTAGCTATTTTTTCGTCTAATTTGAGGCTCTCTGATGTTTCAAAGTTAAGTTGGTTAACGTTGTTTCTATCTGTTGTGACTTTGTTTAGCATTTCATAAGGACGTTCTCTATCGTACTTGTCAAACCCTTCTTTAAATTCATTGTATAAATCTGCTGCTTTTTCAGGATATAAGCCATCACGGTTACCACCAGCACCAACAGGATATTCGGGTTCAATACTAGTAATACTGCCTGTTTCAGGGTCAATTCTGACTTCATAGGTAATACCACCTTCTTCCCAGGCATCAGTAATTTTAGCATCATATATTATATATGTGATTTCTCCACTATCTACATATGTATTTTCATAGGCGGCGAAGCTGTTACCATCTTGCACGATGATATGGGTTGGTCCATTACTTCCACCATTATATTGGTAAACTCCATCAGGTAGTTCACCAATTGAAGCAATTTCATCTTCTGCAAGTTCTTGCTCCAATAGTGGGTTATTTTCGATTAAATTAATATTAGGTTCGAACTTTACCGACTCAGGAATTTTTGAGAGTGGTGTAAATTGTGAATCAGGAGAGTTGGCTACTGTAACAATTGTTTCAGCTACCTCATCTGCTAAACCAGCTAATGCTTTGTCTTGAACCCTAGTAGGCTTTTGATTTGTTGTAAAAGACGTGGTTTGCTCTGGTAAAAGAGGCTCTTGGTCTTCTCTAGGGGGGGTAATTGGGCGTGGTTTTGTACTAGGCTTCGGCTGAAGTACTGTGCCAACGGGTTTAGGATTTCGAACAGTAGTGAGTATTTTGTTACCAATATTACTTGGTTTAAATGAACTGATAGAAGGAATCGATGGTTTTATCACTGGGCTTCTTAGAAATAGTGCTTGAAAAATCATACCCAACCAATCAACTTTGTCTCCTGGAATCGAAAATAGTGCGTCGGTATCACTAGGGCCACCTAAATTGAATGTATATCTTGGTCGACTTTCTAGTTGAATAGGGTAAATTTGATCTGATAGAAGAGGGTCAATTGAAACGCCAGTATCAATAAATGTTTGGTCATAAGCCTCTAAGTATCGTTTGGTATTGTCTTTTACTATTTGCTCAATATTATTGCCGTCTTGGTCTAGAGGAGTGATAACATGGTAAGCTTCGTGGGTAAGTATTTGTAATAATGAGCGAGAATCTATTTTAAACAATCTCTTATTAATAGTCACAATATTATTAGTACTATCATATTCAGCCTTTGTTAGTTGATCGGGACTATCGGCAATATCTCCAACAGTAAATTTAAGCGCTTTAATCCTATGAACCACTTCGTCCGCTTTTTCTGAAGAGTTATTAACTTCACTCTCATCAAAATTACTAATTACATAGTCTGTAGCTTGGCTAAGTTGAGTGTTAATAGACTCTATTGAGCGTGTGGCTTGATTAACAAAATTGCCATTTATAGTAATTGTATTGGTTTGAACATCATAAATGGCAAGGGAACCTTCGTAGGAAGGTAAATTAATTGTACCTACATGAAACTTTACATTAAAGAGTTGGGTGAAAAGTTGTGGCTTGCTTGGAGTGTTTTTTTCTTTGATAAAAGCTTGATTTAATGCTTGTGCGACAAGTTTTGCTTCTTTGGAAAACCCTTTATCACTGGATATTGAAATGCCATTATTTCTAAGGTCAATACTTAATAATGCGGCTTGATGGTAACTGAGTAATACTTCATTAATAGTTGACAGTGGCGAGGTTCCGTTATTATATGTTGGGTTGTTACTTTCTTTTGCATATATTAGGGCGGCCTGTATAACTAATGGATTATTCGTGCTTAAACTTACTCCTTCAAAGCTGTGCCCATATCCGATAGCAAATAACTCATGTGCGGATAGTTGTGTGGGATCAACTTGTTTAGATATTATATAGTTAGAGAAAGCTTTTATTGTAGCACTTATTGTAGGTGGTTTTGGAAATATAATACTATCTTGGCACATAAGTGCGGAAGTAATTGTGGGATTATTCAAAATTGTTTGTATTGCATTATTTGGGTCAACTGCTTGTGAAGGTTGTATTTTAACGCGATTAAGCCACTCATTCCAGTATGATAAAGCTAAATATTCAAATGTTTGAATATCTGCAATTTTTTGTATTTTTGAGTTTGGAATCGTTTTACCTGATAGTTTGGTCTTTCTGTTGATTACTCCATCTATTGAGTTGCTTTTGACATAGTTTTGTATTCTTTCTAAGTTTATTAAAGATGGCTGAATGAATTTCCCATTACTCAATAATGTACCTAAAATTGGATTGACAACTAAAGGGTATGGCGAGGTTTCTCCACTAGAGGGTGTAGCCTTTTTATTTGCCACAAGAAATTCTTCTAATAGAATTTTGTTGTCACTACTTAAGCTTGCTGAGAGGCTGGTTTCTTTGCCATAGTATGTGCCTTGATTGGAGCAACTTGTATTAGCGTAGGTGAGAGATGTATTTGCTGAAATTGCAAGTATAAGAGGAATGAATTTAAATTTGTTCATGGTTTAAGTTCAGTATACTAAAATCAGTTTAAGTTAAATAAAATAATTATGGCTGTTGTCAAACAGTCTAAAACCATAATTCAAATGCTTGTTTTAATAAAGTCTTCTTATTTAATTTTTTTTAATTTAGTTGTTTTTAATAGTTGTTTACATAAATCCACTAAGGGCAAACGAACAAATAAGTTAATATTTCATAAAGCCAGCATATGGGTTTTGTCGCATAAATTTTTCAGTTTCTAATATGCCTGCTCCCTGGACACAATTATCCTGCTAATGCACAGAACTGTTCAAATATTGTCTTGTTATTAGCTGTTGAATCAGCATGCTGACCCTTTCTAAGCATATGCACCAACTCAATACCAGTTAGTGTAGATCGGGCACTATTGAATGATTTAAAGCCTAACATGGGTCGAGTGATGCGCTTAATAAACCGATGATCCTGCTCAACCCTGTTATTGAGGTACTTCACTTGCCTTATAACTTCTCTGGCACGCCATTCGCACGAATGGCCTTCTTGAAAAAACGTTTGGCAGCCTTAGTGTCCCGGTGTTTGGTAAATAAAAAGTCAATGGTCCGTCCTTGTTTGTCGATGGCCCGATACAGATTGTACCAGTCTGTCTTTACCTGGATATAGGTTTCATCCATGTGCCAGCTGCGGCCGACAGGTGACTTCTTTTTTCGGAACGATTTTTCGAGCTTGGCTGAGTAGGCTACTACCCATCGTTGAATACTGGAGTGATCGACAGGCACATTCCGATCTTGCATGAGTTCTTCTATATCGCGGTAACTCAATGCAAACCGAAGGTAATAATACACGGCTTGTAGTACAACGCATTTGGGAAAGTGACAACCTTTAAAGCGTTCATCTGCACTCATAGCGACTACCAAACAACCATAGGGCTAGCAGGAACGGGAAAAGGCTATCATGTGGGGTAAAAGTTTGCGACAGAACCGTATTAAGTAGAATGGTAACTTATGAAACTATTCATTTAATTTTCACTAACCAAAAAAGTTCTAATAAATAAACGTTTCTTTCAAATCATATAGTACTTATTTTTTGTTTTATTCTATCCAGTCGTTGATATAAGTTGTCATACCAGACTTTTTTAAGTGTTGATACTTAAGAATGATTTTTTATTTGAAAGCTTTATTTTTTTATAATATATAAGAATCGCGAATATATAATACGTCTTCTTTATTTGTTTTTTATTTTTTTATTTGAAAATAGTGTATAAATGTTTTATTTTATAAGTTAACCAATTCATAAAATACTACTCCTGTTTATTGTTTTAACTTATAAGTTTGTAGTCTATGAGGTTTATTTGCATGAGAAAAACAGTTTTAGCCATTGCCATTGTTAGTACTTTTACTTCTCCAGTTTTCGCCGAGAAAAGTGGTTATTACCTTGGTTTTAGCGCTGGTCAGGCTGATTATGATGATGCTTATGATAAGCATGGAAATTTTGGGCTCTTCGCGTCTTTGCGTGGATCGTCTGATTTATGTACAATGACGACCAGTCCACAGAATCGATGATTTTACTGCACGACATATGTTCACAAAACGTTCAAACTCGCTCAACATTACACCCGAATTATTAGGTTTATCTGACGTTGAAGTGGTCAAGGTACGCTCTAATTTATCAGCACGGGAAATTACCATCGAGGTAAAAAGTACACGAGAGAGCGTGCCTTGCAGAGTCTGTAATAAGCCTACAAAAGGGCATGGTTTGGGGCGGATGTTACGGCTACGGCATTTGCCCATGTTTGGCAAAAACACCTTCATTGAAATAACCCCTCGCCGCGGCCTGTGTGCGAATTGTGATGGTGACCCTACCACGACAGAAACACTCGATTGGTATGAGGTCAATGCTAAAATGACTAAACCCTTTGAACATCACCTGTTGTTTGAGTTAGTCAATTCCACTGTTGCTGATGTGAGTCGTAAAGAGTCAGTCGACTACCACGTAGTTGAAGCATTAATTGATCGCTACGTAGAATCAGAAATTAATTATTCTATTATTCAAGATTTGGGTATTTTAGGGATTGATGAAATTAGTCTGAAAAAAGGCTACCGTGATTTTGTGACCCTGATTACCTATCGAGTGCATGATCAGGTGCACCTGTTGGGAGTAGTAGAGGGGCGAGAAAAAAGGGATATCATCAGGTTTTTGCGTACAATACCTCGCCGTTTACGGAAGACGATTCGAGCGATTTGTTGTGATTTATATGAGGGTTACATGAATGCTTGTAAAGCAGTATTCAAAGATAAAGTACCCATCGTGGCGGATCGTTTCCATGTTAGAAAACTATATCGTAAAAGCCTCATTAATTTGCGAAAATCCGAGTTAAGTCGACTAAAGAAGCTACTAACACCGACAGAGTATACTGCCTTAAAACCAGCCATTGCTTTACTACGAAAACAAAAAGATCATTTTACGGAAGCGGAAAAGCCAATTGTTGAAAAGCTGTTTAAGCGGTCACCTAAACTGAAGCTAGCCTATCAATTTAGCCGTGAATTAAGTGCTATTTTCGATAGCCATATAACGCCAGAAATAGCCAGAGATAAAATAACCGAGTGGATTGCTGAGGTCACTGATTCTGACCTAACCTGCTTTGATCATTTCATTAAAACCTTAGTGAAATACCAGCAGCCAATCACGAATTATTTTATTGGTCGTCACAACAGTGGGTTTGTAGAAGGTTTTAATAATAAGGTGAAAGTATTAAAGCGTCGGTGCTATGGGTTGTCCAGTCCCAAAAAGCTCTTTCAGCGGTTAATCATTGATACGATGGGGTTAGATCGGTTTGCTCCAGGCATGCTGGCTTTTTGATCATTCCACGCAAAGACGCGAAGAGCCGAGTTCTTCTATATCGCGGTAGCTCATTGCAAACCGAAGGTAATAATACACGGCTTGTAGTACAACGCATTTGGGAAAGTGACAACCTTTAAAACGTTCATCTGCACTCATAGCGACTACCAAACAACCATAGGGCTAGCAGGAACGGGAAAGGCTATCATGTGGGGTAAAAGTTTGCGACAGAACCGTATTTTATACTTGCGTGTCGTTTGTTTTTATATCTCTATTTCTTACGTTAGGTTTAAAATCACAATAAGCTAAATCTATTGTTGTGATAGTTAGTATTTTATACACAGTTGAAGAGTCGTTCTATTAGAATGCAGAGGCATTATTTATAGCCGAGGACTTAGTGCTTTATAGATAAGCAGCTGGTCTAGTAATTAATTTAAATTATTTATCTTGTTATCAAATTATCACTCTGTGTAGACCCTAGAGCTGCTATAGAAGCAGTGAAGCGATCCTAGGCCAAAAATCTATACAACGTTAGGGTAGGGTTAATACTATGAAACTTGAATCTGCATTAGCTGAACTTGGACAACGTTGGAGCATTCCTTTGTCACTTGAGCAGGGTGCGATTAAAATTACTGATAAACAAGATAGAGAATGGCTATTAGAGTGTCCTGAAAATAGTGAAGTTTTTACTATTCATACATCACTTGATGCTAGATTGAATTCAGTTAGTGACTATGAATATTGGCTTAATCTAAATGCTGATCGAGCAAAATTGAGTTGTGCTTGGATTGGCCTATATGAAGGAGAGTTATCACTTGGTGTTTCCTTTCCTACAGATTTACTAAATAGTACTCAGTTAGAAAATTTGTTTGAAAATATGTATCAGTTAAAACAAAGTTTAACCAAGTATGAACCGAAAGAATTAAATAATAACTCTATGGTGATTGGTGGCATATTTGTATAGCTAATATATCTAGCTCAGCAAAACCTGGACCATATTAAGTAACAAATAATTAGAGGCATTATGATGCAAACAACACCAATATCTGCTAAAAATGCTATAAATCAACAGCATATACAGTTTACTCAACCGCAACAATCTACTAGTTTTCGAAATGCTCAAGTAGAAAAGACAAAACAAGAGGCGAGTCCATCACCTTTTAATCCTTTAACTTTAGATGGTGGAGCATTTAAGAAGAAATTAGAAGCAGTAATAGGGCCTACTAGAGTCGGGGCTAATACAGTACAATTAGATCACTTGAGGACTACTAATAAACTGCCAGTCACTTCTTTTTGCTCAACACTGGAGAATAGTTTTGTTGAAAATATATCATCTTATTTTTCAAATAATAAGAAGGGTGTAGTAATTGATCATAAAGCTCAAGTTTTTAGTAGAGCTATTTTAAGTGAAAATGAACAGGCTAATGCTTCTCGCAGTATTATAAATACAGCTAATCGATTATCACTTATCACAACCTATGCTATTAATATTATTCCTAAAGGAAATCTGTCTCCGACCCTAAAAGCAATGCTTGATGGAATTTCAGCAAGACAGGAAGATGATAATTTTACATTTGTTCTTGCTTATAATAAAAGCAAAGGAGTACAAAATTGGTTTTTAGGTAAAAAAAGAACTGAAGCTACACAAAAAGTTGATAAAGATAACCCTGGAAACAACCCCTGGTTGAAAGCTATAAGTATATATAACAAATTAGATGGAGTTACTCCAATTAGTAATCTAAAAGCAAATGTAATTTTAGTTGGTTTGAATCCATCTGGGCCAGCAGGGTCTCATCATAGTAAAGTCCTAGTGAACGATAATGGTGTACTTGGTGTAACTGGAGCAAGTCTTGCTCACTTAAGTAAAGAGAATCAAATTGACAGTGGTGTTTTGTTATCTAGCCAGCACCTTGCTGCTCAAGAACTGGATTATTTTGCAAATGAAACCTTAAAGTATGCTTCAGCTATTTCTAAAGTTCGTGTTCAGAATGAAGATATTGGACTAGAAAAACTAAATATATCCTCCTTCCAAAAAGAGTTTAATGAGAGCAGGGCTGTTAGTGAATCTCTGAATCATAGAAGTTTAGAGTTGAGCCAAGCTATTGAAGAAGAGTTTGGTGTACATAGGAATAAGGTACCAGTTGTATTATTACATAACAAACCATCGGCTAATTTGGCTGCTCACTTGACAAATAAGATGACTGATAAGCCTATTGGTGTCGCACTTAGCCAGTTATTTAATACAGCGGAAAAAGGTGATGTTATGAAAATTCGAAACCAGTTTCTAGGTGGTGATGCTAGAAAACTCATAATTTCTGCTTTAGCTAAAGGGGTTGATGTTAAAATTTTAGCGGTTTATCAACGTGAGCAGAAGAAAAATCAAGAAGCTCTTTTTAAGGAAATTGAGCAAGCTAATCTTGGAACTGAAGCTGGAAAAATAAGTTTTATTTCACCTAATCCTCATGAAGCATTTGAAAGTGAACATAACTTGAGTATGAAGGTTAAGTATGATCATGCTAAAACATATATACTGGAAAAAGGAGATAAAAATATTATTTTATCGGGGACATACAATTTAGATGATCAGTCTATATATCGGTCTAGTGAAAGTGCTATCCTTATAGAAACTAATGATAATGCTCTAAAAAATTCTCTTTTTGATGAGCTGTGGGAAGCAAGTACGGCCTCAATTCTAAGCCGGGACACCCTGTAAAATCAGGGCGTTGTTGAATAAATCGAAAAATCAGGCGTGCTGAGGCATTCAGTCCATTATTTATCTAATTTTCACAGAAATAGGCATGCCAAGATTTGTCATTCTATTTAACACGCGCACTGATACCTCAGCCTCGGTTTTTTGTTGCGGTAATTGACGTGCTTTGAGCTTGGGACCCATGATGGTTTTATATCTCAACATTGCCAATTCAGTATGAGCCCTCAAACCATCATTAGTCACTTCTTGCCATGCCATTCGCCCATATTGATTGATGAAGGCGGTATGTACGTTACGCTGCATGAACTGACTTGCGCCTTCTGCAGCATTCTTTGGAGGAGGCACAACAACAGTGGCATCCGGGTTTTTATCCAATATGACTTGATACACTGGGTCACCGTCATAGGCCCCATCGCCCATAAAGGTATCAAACTCATCTAGCTGATCAAGTAAACCCTCAACGGCTGTCGTATCACCCACTGACTTATCTGTTAAATCACAAGCGACTATTTGATGATGTTCATCAATGCAAAGATGCAGCTTGCGCCATGTTCGCTTAGAAGGTGTTTTAAAATAAAAGCTTAAGCGATTCTCCTGACTAAAATATGTAACATGGTAATCTGTATCATTGCTTCACTATTTTTTGTTAGAACCTCATAGTCTTTAGCATGTCGTCTATAGTTAATTAGCCAAGAAAAAGTACGCTCAACCACCCAGCGCTGTTTAATAACATTGAATCCTTTACCTGCCCTTTCAACCACCTCTAGAATAATTTCTCGAGTAGCTTGATGAAAGTCTTTAACCCAATCAATAATAGGCGTGCCAGAATAACCGCTATCCAGCCAAATTTTGAGTAAACTCGTCATGCCTTTTGCAACATAGCCCTTAAGTAGCTGTTTTAATCCCTCTCGCTCACCAACGGCAGCTGAAGTCACTACAACACAGATAATAATACCAAGCGTATCAACTAAAATATGACGTTTGCGACCTTTTACTTTTTTACCACCATCAAAACCAACATGAATACCTTGCGTATGAGTTTTAATACTTTGACTATCAATACAACCTGCACTGGGATCGGCTTTTCTTCCTACTTTTTCACGATAGCATTTCCTGAAGGTATCCATAATGGTTTCCCAAACCCCCTGCTGGCTCCAGGAATTAAAATAACCGTATACTGTCTGCCAACAGCCAAAGTCTTTAGGCACCATTCGCCACTGACAGCCAGTTGTTAGGACATAAAGCAAGCCATTCATGATTAGGCGTCTATTAACGGGTGGTCTGCCTCTATTGCCAGGTTGCCATTTGGATGCAGGTAATACAGGGCTCAGTATTTCCCATTGTGTATCAGTTAAATCTGTTGGATAATCCATTTAGGCTCTTTTTATTGTTTATCTTTGATTTTCGGTGTTTGTCAACGTAGTTGTCGTGTTATCTTCTTATCTTCATCGAGCTATCTCAAAACGTGAGGCATAATAAATATTAATAATCAATTTAGGGCTAATTATTAATAACACAGACAACACCCATTGCTCCTTCTGGTGGACGCCTTGCGATGCAAAGCATCCATCCTCAGCAGCTTCAATTAAAGAGGGGAGTTGCACAGTTTTAAATGGATATTAACGAGTTTGATTTCTCTCAGGGTTTAAGTGGACTTCATCTGCCAACTCCCAGTTTCGTATATTCCCACTCCATCGGTTAGGGGAAGCTGCTTTAGCTTGCTCATAAACCTGTTTCCGCCGGCTTAAAATAACTAGGTCTTCACCTGTATGGCGTTGTACCGGTGTTACAAACTTTAATCCACTATGCTGATGCTCATGGTTATACCAATGAACAAATTGATCAACCCACCGTTGAGCGCTTTCTAATGAGGTAAACCCTTGGTGAGGGAAATCTGGTCGGTATTTAGTGGTCTTAAATATGGACTCTGCATAAGCATTGTCATTGCTAACTCGCGGTCGACTATAAGAAGGCTCAATACCAAGTTCAGCGAGTTTGACTTGTAAAGCGCTTCCCTTCATTGGACTCCCATTATCTGAATGTAATATCAGGGGCTGCTGGTGAATTTTATGGAGATTTTCCCGCCAGAAGGCTTTCTGTATTAAGTCTGCCGCTAGGCTACTACGCTCACAATCGTGCACCTCCCAGCCAACCACCTTGCGGCTGAAAACATCAAGGATCAAATACAGGTAAAAAAAGATGCCGGTGACGGGACCTGGCAACCAAGTGATATCCCAGCACCAAAGTTGATTAGGGCCTGTCGCCGTGTGGGTGGTTTTCGGTTTGGGTTGACGAGATTGGGTCTTCCCTCGATGGGTTGATAACCCTTCTGCCCGCATGAGCCGATAAAAGCTGGCTTCACTGGCAATATACTCACCTTGATCTGCTAATTTAGGCACAATCTGAGAAGGTGGGAGGTCAGCAAACTCCGGTGAATTCAGCGTTTCTCGCATCTGTTGATGAACATTGGGAGGCAGCTTATTAGGCGGCAATGGACGCTGTGCAGTGGTGCGGCCATCCGGTTGTAGCTCACCGCCTTGCTGCCACCGTTGATAAGTGCGCGGGGTTAACCCTAATACTTCACAGGCCTTAAATTGCCGAGCCCCTGCAGTTGTGGCTTCCCCAATTAACTGAACTGTTTGTTGCCTATCCGCATACGACGTTAGGCTTCCTCGTCCGGTCCCCAGATTGACTGAGCTTTTTTTTGAAGGACTAACAGGGCCGCGGCTTCGGCCAGTGCTTTTTCTTTTCGCTTTAGCTCTTTTTCAAGTTGTTGGCACCGCTGCTTTTCCACTTGCAAGCTTTTCTTTAGCTCCTGGGAGGGTTGCTCTGGCTGAATAAATGCCTGTTTCCACTGCTCAACTTGCTCAACATACAACCCTTTTTTTCGGCAATAGGCTGCTAGCTCTGCTTGAGATAAGGCCGCTGTCTCAATGATCACATTAAGCCTTTGTTCTGATGACCAGCTTTGATTTGATGTTTCTTTCGGCATGTTGGCAGATTGACTTCGCACTTTGGTTTTCCAAGTATGCAGGGTTGACTGAGGAATGCCAGTCATTTTGTGTACCACTGGGACTGATTTATTTTCGGGTGGGAGCAATAGCTTTAAGATATTTTCTTTTTGCTGTTTGGTATATTTAGCCATCAGTTATCTGTCGTCATCTCAGTGAATAAAAACGACAACTAGCCTGACAGAGAGGGTTTTTGCGAAACCAATAATAAACAGTAAGGGAGCCTATTCCTATATGCCCGCGGTACGAGTAACCCCTTGGTAGTTATCTCTTACAATACAACTTTGTATGCATTCACTCTTTTTAAAACACCTTCTTAGGCTTTACATGATGCTTTTTCTGATGCCATTCATCTTTGCCATAGACCTTCAGCCTGGTGCTATCAACAAGGACGTGCGAGCCTGGATCAATACTATCAATGAGTCTCTGTAGTTTGAGTGACGCGCTTCGTTTCGATAGACAACTATAATCGGGTGCTTTTATGTCAAGCCCCATTAACTGGATTAATGAGCGTGTAAACCCTTCTGTTTGCCGTAGCGGTAAGTGATACACCTGACGTAACAGTAGACAACACTCGATGGCTACATCCGAGTACTTTAGAGGCCTACCACGTAAGCCTGGGATGCCACTCATCAATGGCTTCAACGCTAAACCAAATGGTAAAGTCGCCACGACGACGCAATGCTTCCGTATATTCCGCCCAATTGATCACCTTATATTTGGCTTTTTTATGTTGCCGGTGACTGGATTGGTTATGTTTATACGGCATGTGATGGCTTCTGATGGGTTAGTGTTCACGTCAGGGTACCACCAATCAGCCAAAAACACACAACAAGAGCGGGGTAAGCTATTTATTCAACAACGCCATTAAATTAACTTTATGTAATGTGGTACAAGTTTACTTGACCACAACAGATCTTATCACCTATAAAGAGATACGTATTGATGAATTTAACTATCAAAGTGTTAAAGATCGCGTTTCCTTTTTGCAAGGAGATGCTTGTAACCTAAACACCAAGTTTACGAACTATGACCTCGTTTTTGCTGGAAACCTAATAGATAGGTTATATGAGCCTGCTAAGTTTTTAAAGCTCATTAAAGATCGTATTTGCCTAGGTGGGCTGCTGGTCATCACATCACCATATACTTGGCTTAGTGAATTTACAAAGCGTGAATATTGGCTAGGTGGTTTCAAGGCTAGCACGGGAGAATCATACACAACATTAGATAGCTTACAGGATTATTTAACACCTGACTTTTACCTACTAAAAAAACCTATTGATATTCCTTTTGTTATTCGTGAGACAAAACATAAATATCAACACTCTTTATCCGAAATATCTGTATGGAAAAAAAGAACTAAAAACTATGTATGCTATTACCTCCTCATTGCAACTGGTAACACCTGGTGTACTTACTGTAGGAACAATTGAACAAGTTAAACCCATGACTTATCGGGATCGTGATGGAAATTGGAAAGGCCTAGAATTAAATATTCTTCAACACATTGCAAAACATTTGAAACTTGCAATACATTTTATAACTTTTCCTTTTGATCATATTTGGTTACGCCCTAAACAGAAAGAATGTGATATAGTCTCAGCTGTTCTTACTATACTCCCCGAGCGTTCAGCTGAAGGAGCAGTTTTTCCACATCCTATTTTTGAATTTGGCTAATCACTGCTCATTCGTGCAAATGATTCATACTATATTCATTCATTACAGGATTTGTTAAATAAAAAAATTGGTGCAGTAAAAAATACGATGGGTGAAACCTACTTACGAAAGCATGCCCCTAAACATGCGGAAATTATATGTTATCAATGTACTGATGATGTTCTAAATGCTCTTCAAAATAATGAAATTGATGCTTTTGCTCGTGGAGAACCGTGCAATGGATATATTGCACAGCAACAGCCTGAGTTTAATATAATAGATATTCAACCGAGCCTTGAAAAAGTCGGCTTTGCAATAGCTAAAGAGAATGATATGTTATTGAATATTGTTAATAGTGAATTAAAAAACATGAGTGAAAACGGCACCTTGTCAAAACTAAGGAAATTTTGGAAAGCATATAATATACACTTACTTTCATAAAAAGTAGGAATATAAAAACTTTATAAGTTAAGGAGAAAAGATATGCTTGTTGCATCACAACATGCACTTAAACATTTTTTTTATCCTATCTGTCCTATTAGCAAGCTAAAACAAGGTCCTGTCGAATTCACCTTATTAAACCAGTCAATTGTACTTTGGTTAGATAAAAATAATCAACCTGCGGCTGCAGAAAATCGATGTTGTCATCGCTGGGCAAAGTTAACCAATGGAAAAGTTATTGATGGAGCAATCCAGTGCCCCTATCATGGATGGACTTTTGCTAGTACGGGAGAATGTATAAAAATTCCTCAGCATCCTGAAAGAACTATACCCGCAAATTACTGTTTAAAAATGTTTAAATGCCAGCAACAATATGACTATGCCTGGGTTGCACTTGAAGATCCTATAATGCCTATTCCAAAAGTACCCGAGTTTGCATCAGATGAGTACAGGGTAATTCATTTAGAAAACCGTACGTGGCAGTGTAGTGCACTGACTGCCTTAGAGAATATTTTTGATACTTCACATCATCATTTTGTTCACCAGCATCTAGGTGATAAGTTAAACCCTACCCCTATTGCTCCAGAGTTAATAGAAAATACGTCTTATGGTATGTTCTTTAAGTCAGATATGCATAATTATGGTAATAACTTACAATATAAAGCATGGAATATCAATGATAGTGAGATGATATTGAAACGTGATTTTCACTGGTATATGCCTTTCCTAGTAAAAATGATTTTATATTTACCTAATAATCTTAAAAATGTAACACTATTATCTTTTACTCCTATAACTGACTCAAGCTTACAGTGGATTAATTTAATCATGCGTAATGACTCAGAAGAAGATATTAAAGCCAGTGATGTGATTCAACTTGGAATGACAATTAGTTATGAAGATCAAGAAATCTTGGAAACTGTCCCATCTGATGTTCCATTGGATATTCACGAACAATGCCACATGGAGTCAGATCGTCCCTCGATATTAATAAGAAATCGCTTTTCTGCTTTGCTCTCTGATTTAGAAGAAAATGAGCAAAGAACTGTTCAACAAAAAAACTAGGCTAATACTATAAATAAATTTAATTTTTGTTTAAAAACAGTCACTTGAATAACTAAAAAGAAGCTTAATCAATCTAGCCAGCTTTTACACATAAGTTGGCTAGTTCATCCACCATAAATCAGTTGCTTAGCCTACCTATTTTTAGGTAGGTTAAAATAGTCGAGAACCTTTTTATTTAGCCTCAAAACTGACTAACTTTTGTATAAAAGTTAGTCAGTTTAGCCCTTGCAAATCAATCACTTAGGGGGCTGCTACACATAACCTTTTAAGGTATGCATTAAGCAAACTCAAAAACAGGGGGGAAGATCAGAATTTACTTTATTAATGCAGCAGCGATTAATAAAAAAATATGAGGATTATTTGAATATTTATTCTTCTCTCCTTTCATATTATACCTTTATATAAAGGGGATAAGAAATGAGTCTATCAATTAACCAGACACCAAGTACTACAAGAGAGCCTTTAGAAAGCCATAAGCCTACAAAGTTTACGGCTAATTTTAATGGTAAATTATTGAGTATTTTTAAATGCCAAACTGCTATAAATTTATTTAAAAAGCTGCAATTTAAACATAATTTTGCTAATAGTGACTACCACAATTCAGTTAGAATAGATATTTCCCCTGTAACAGGAAGAGATAAAAACAGTGTATCTAACTATGAATATATAAAAAGAAGACTAAATACATCTCTACTGAGTTTGAAATCTACAAAGGTGTGTAGAGGTAGAGAAGAAATAAAAAAAGCAGCTGAGTTCAAATCATTTACTGAAGATGAGTCCTACAATTTAAGGCTCTTCGCGTCTTTGCGTGGATCGTCTGATTTATGTGCAATGACGACCAGTCCACAGAATCGATGATTTTACTGCACGACATATGTTCACAAAACGTTCAAACTCGCTCAACATTACACCCGAATTATTAGGTTTATCTGACGTTGAAGTGGTCAAGGTACGCTCTAATTTATCAGCACGGGAAATTACCATCGAGGTAAAAAGTACACGAGAGAGCGTGCCTTGCAGAGTCTGTAATAAGCCTACAAAAGGGCATGGTTTGGGGCGGATGTTACGGCTACGGCATTTGCCCATGTTTGGCAAAAACACCTTCATTGAAATAACCCCTCGCCGCGGCCTGTGTGCGAATTGTGATGGTGACCCTACCACGACAGAAACACTCGATTGGTATGAGGTCAATGCTAAAATGACTAAACCCTTTGAACATCACCTGTTGTTTGAGTTAGTCAATTCCACTGTTGCTGATGTGAGTCGTAAAGAGTCAGTCGACTACCACGTAGTTGAAGCATTAATTGATCGCTACGTAGAATCAGAAATTAATTATTCTATTATTCAAGATTTGGGTATTTTAGGGATTGATGAAATTAGTCTGAAAAAAGGCTACCGTGATTTTGTGACCCTGATTACCTATCGAGTGCATGATCAGGTGCACCTGTTGGGAGTAGTAGAGGGGCGAGAAAAAAGGGATATCATCAGGTTTTTGCGTACAATACCTCGCCGTTTACGGAAGACGATTCGAGCGATTTGTTGTGATTTATATGAGGGTTACATGAATGCTTGTAAAGCAGTATTCAAAGATAAAGTACCCATCGTGGCGGATCGTTTCCATGTTAGAAAACTATATCGTAAAAGCCTCATTAATTTGCGAAAATCCGAGTTAAGTCGACTAAAGAAGCTACTAACACCGACAGAGTATACTGCCTTAAAACCAGCCATTGCTTTACTACGAAAACAAAAAGATCATTTTACGGAAGCGGAAAAGCCAATTGTTGAAAAGCTGTTTAAGCGGTCACCTAAACTGAAGCTAGCCTATCAATTTAGCCGTGAATTAAGTGCTATTTTCGATAGCCATATAACGCCAGAAATAGCCAGAGATAAAATAACCGAGTGGATTGCTGAGGTCACTGATTCTGACCTAACCTGCTTTGATCATTTCATTAAAACCTTAGTGAAATACCAGCAGCCAATCACGAATTATTTTATTGGTCGTCACAACAGTGGGTTTGTAGAAGGTTTTAATAATAAGGTGAAAGTATTAAAGCGTCGGTGCTATGGGTTGTCCAGTCCCAAAAAGCTCTTTCAGCGGTTAATCATTGATACGATGGGGTTAGATCGGTTTGCTCCAGGCATGCTGGCTTTTTGATCATTCCACGCAAAGACGCGAAGAGCCGATGTTTTTGAGTTGCACTTGTTAGTTGAATCCACGGTTTCATTACTATATATTAATATTCTTTATTCCATACTTTATAAAAATTTTCTTAGCAACTCCTTGTTCTCGAAAACGAATTAATTCTTGATTAATTTTAACCAACAATTGTAAGGACCTTGGAGACTGCTTCGAAATAATTCCATAGTAAGTTTTGTAAAATTTATCAAATACAATATAGCCTATACTTGGCGGAAGAAAATTATTTTCAATTAAACTTCTACCCATTATTGGCTCGATTTCACTCGGAAAAAAATCACATCTCCCTTTGTCTAACATATTAAGAACTTGCTTGGCCTTATAAACTCTTCTTATTTTAAGTACATTAAAATTAGCATAATTATACCCTAAAATACCACAAATAGAATATTTATTTAAATCAGCAATTTTTATATGAGGTATTCTTTCGTATGTATTTCTCGAGAAGAAAATGCCTTGGTTTAGTCGGTATAAAGGAACTGTGTAATAACTATATTTAGCTCTTTCATCTTTATAACTTGCATCCCAGGTCATTTCACAAACATTATTTTTACCAAACCTTGATATTTGATAGTGAACTCTACTCCATGCTAAATATTTAATTTCATAACTAAAACCACTTTTTTTTAATGAACTCAATATTAATTCTGTAGCTATCCCAATTGTTACTTTTTTATTGACTTCCCCATTAACCCTTTCATAGTATGTAAATGGAGGCCATTCATTACCATCACCCAAACATATTTTTACCGGGTTGCAGTGTGCTAATGGTATAAAAATAAAGATAAAAAATTTAAAGAACGCTTTTTTTAAAAACAAAATATAAATCTCTCTAATACATCTATAAAAAACAAAATTAATGATAATTTTTACTAAAAAGGCGATAATGACAGTCAGTTTAAACTTAAATATCTCTTTTTGATAGATTCAACCAATTCTTCATTGGATAATACTTTTTCTAAAGCTTTTTGATGTTCTAGTATAATACTGTCACTAACCGACTTATTAAAGGCTATGTGGTTTCCTTTGCTATTAGGCCGTGGAATATCTACTATTGACTTTATAGTATCTGGGTTTATATTATTCTTTTTCATTAAAGCACTTGCAGTAATAAAATTATATGGAATAGCATCAACTTGATTATTTTGTAGTTTTTTTATCATCGATAGAAACTTAGTTGAATAACTTAAATTTTTCTTTGGTACATTTCTTGCTAATAATAGGCTTTCTGCTGAGTCATCTCTGATAACAGCATATTTATATTTAAGAAAATCAGCATCTGAGCTAATGCTTACATTATTTGGGTTACTTTTTAATACTATCAAACTTGTCGTACCTCCAACTAAAGGACCAACCCATTTAAATAATTCTTCTCGTTTAGTAGTTCTAGATGTAGTAAATAGAGCTGTTTTCTCAGTAGTATCTTTAGTTGTTCTATAAGCTCTTACCCAAGGTTGTAGTTTTATATCTTTTCTACTCTTTGAGCTACCAAGCAGTTTAAACATTTCAACTAAAATGTCTACATTAATTCCAACAACATTACCTTCTTCATCCTTAAAGTTATATGGAGGGTACTCTTCAGTTAGATATGTAATTCCTTCGGTAGAGTCAGCAAATGAGTTTAAACAGATTGTTATCGTGAAAATAAATAAAAATGATTTCATAACTTAACCTCTCATTTAAAAATCATTTTACACTAGGTAGTTGATACTGCTTACTATAATGGTTCATAATTAAATCATACGTACCATTTTCTTTTATTTTTTCAATTCCATTATTTATTTTCTTTAAAGTTGTTTCAGATGTGGAAGCCTTGCTAAGCATGAGATGAACATCTCCTGTTTTTACTATAGAGTTAGGAAGAATTTTTATTTTATCTTCTAGTTTATTTTTCTTGATCTTAATTAATTCTGTTGGAATATAGGATATATATCCATCAATTAACTTGGCTTGCAAGGCTTTTCTATTTTTAACTACCGTCTTATTTCTCTTGATTTTGCTCCCCATTCTCTCTATAACACCATCAACTTTTGGTCCGTAAATATTACTCAAACCTACTCCAAGTAAAAAATCATATTTACTTAAATCTTCAATTTTTGATATTTTGAATTTTTCATATTTAAGATCCTCGCTTCTTATAAAAATAGCAATATATTCACTTCGATATGGAGAACTAAAGTTTGCATACTTTTCTCTTTCTTTACTGAAAGAGGCTTGAAGAGTAAGATCA
Organism: Spartinivicinus ruber; assembly: GCF_011009015.1. NCBI lineage: Bacteria > Pseudomonadati > Pseudomonadota > Gammaproteobacteria > Oceanospirillales > Zooshikellaceae > Spartinivicinus > Spartinivicinus ruber. The sequence goes on along the minus strand of NZ_CP048878.1, from coordinate 5,999,421 downwards.
ATTTTACCAATACTCAACAATGATAAATTTCGTTTCCACGATAATGTATTTAAATCTTCAATGACTGCTTCACAGTCTACAATTTTTAATGCTGAGTTTAAAATTTCTATATCAATACCCGAAGGTGCTTTAGCACTTCCCAATATAAATGGCTCACTTAAACCTGTCCAAGCATATGTCAATTTCCTATCACAGCCAGCTTCATTACTTACAATAGATATATTTTTTTTATCGTAATATATCCAAACTATAGTAACAACAGCTATTAAGAATAAAGTTATTATATATTTTAAGTACTTCATATATAAATTTTAAACTCTTATGAATGAAACTATACTGGTAACTTATTAGTTAACATAATTATATAAGTCAATTTTTTTCATGTTTAAAGTGACTAACAGGCAAAGGGAAACTATCGGCTCTTCGCGTCTTTGCGTGGAATGATCAAAAAGCCAGCATGCCTGGAGCAAACCGATCTAACCCCATCGTATCAATGATTAACCGCTGAAAGAGCTTTTTGGGACTGGACAACCCATAGCACCGACGCTTTAATACTTTGGCTCTTCGCGTCTTTGCGTGGATCGTCTGATTTATGTACAATGACGACCAGTCCACAGAATCGATGATTTTACTGCACGACATATGTTCACAAAACGTTCAAACTCGCTCAACATTACACCCGAATTATTAGGTTTATCTGACGTTGAAGTGGTCAAGGTACGCTCTAATTTATCAGCACGGGAAATTACCATCGAGGTAAAAAGTACACGAGAGAGCGTGCCTTGCAGAGTCTGTAATAAGCCTACAAAAGGGCATGGTTTGGGGCGGATGTTACGGCTACGGCATTTGCCCATGTTTGGCAAAAACACCTTCATTGAAATAACCCCTCGCCGCGGCCTGTGTGCGAATTGTGATGGTGACCCTACCACGACAGAAACACTCGATTGGTATGAGGTCAATGCTAAAATGACTAAACCCTTTGAACATCACCTGTTGTTTGAGTTAGTCAATTCCACTGTTGCTGATGTGAGTCGTAAAGAGTCAGTCGACTACCACGTAGTTGAAGCATTAATTGATCGCTACGTAGAATCAGAAATTAATTATTCTATTATTCAAGATTTGGGTATTTTAGGGATTGATGAAATTAGTCTGAAAAAAGGCTACCGTGATTTTGTGACCCTGATTACCTATCGAGTGCATGATCAGGTGCACCTGTTGGGAGTAGTAGAGGGGCGAGAAAAAAGGGATATCATCAGGTTTTTGCGTACAATACCTCGCCGTTTACGGAAGACGATTCGAGCGATTTGTTGTGATTTATATGAGGGTTACATGAATGCTTGTAAAGCAGTATTCAAAGATAAAGTACCCATCGTGGCGGATCGTTTCCATGTTAGAAAACTATATCGTAAAAGCCTCATTAATTTGCGAAAATCCGAGTTAAGTCGACTAAAGAAGCTACTAACACCGACAGAGTATACTGCCTTAAAACCAGCCATTGCTTTACTACGAAAACAAAAAGATCATTTTACGGAAGCGGAAAAGCCAATTGTTGAAAAGCTGTTTAAGCGGTCACCTAAACTGAAGCTAGCCTATCAATTTAGCCGTGAATTAAGTGCTATTTTCGATAGCCATATAACGCCAGAAATAGCCAGAGATAAAATAACCGAGTGGATTGCTGAGGTCACTGATTCTGACCTAACCTGCTTTGATCATTTCATTAAAACCTTAGTGAAATACCAGCAGCCAATCACGAATTATTTTATTGGTCGTCACAACAGTGGGTTTGTAGAAGGTTTTAATAATAAGGTGAAAGTATTAAAGCGTCGGTGCTATGGGTTGTCCAGTCCCAAAAAGCTCTTTCAGCGGTTAATCATTGATACGATGGGGTTAGATCGGTTTGCTCCAGGCATGCTGGCTTTTTGATCATTCCACGCAAAGACGCGAAGAGCCAATTAATTATTCTATTATTCAAGATTTGGGTATTTTAGGGATTGATGAAATTAGTCTGAAAAAAGGCTACCGTGATTTTGTGACCCTGATTACCTATCGAGTGCATGATCAGGTGCACCTGTTGGGAGTAGTAGAGGGGCGAGAAAAAAGGGATATCATCAGGTTTTTGCGTACAATACCTCGCCGTTTACGGAAGACGATTCGAGCGATTTGTTGTGATTTATATGAGGGTTACATGAATGCTTGTAAAGCAGTATTCAAAGATAAAGTACCCATCGTGGCGGATCGTTTCCATGTTAGAAAACTATATCGTAAAAGCCTCATTAATTTGCGAAAATCCGAGTTAAGTCGACTAAAGAAGCTACTAACACCGACAGAGTATACTGCCTTAAAACCAGCCATTGCTTTACTACGAAAACAAAAAGATCATTTTACGGAAGCGGAAAAGCCAATTGTTGAAAAGCTGTTTAAGCGGTCACCTAAACTGAAGCTAGCCTATCAATTTAGCCGTGAATTAAGTGCTATTTTCGATAGCCATATAACGCCAGAAATAGCCAGAGATAAAATAACCGAGTGGATTGCTGAGGTCACTGATTCTGACCTAACCTGCTTTGATCATTTCATTAAAACCTTAGTGAAATACCAGCAGCCAATCACGAATTATTTTATTGGTCGTCACAACAGTGGGTTTGTAGAAGGTTTTAATAATAAGGTGAAAGTATTAAAGCGTCGGTGCTATGGGTTGTCCAGTCCCAAAAAGCTCTTTCAGCGGTTAATCATTGATACGATGGGGTTAGATCGGTTTGCTCCAGGCATGCTGGCTTTTTGATCATTCCACGCAAAGACGCGAAGAGCCAAATTACCGCCATGCTCTTTTATAATGCCATAACTAATTGATAGCCCTAAGCCAGTGCCTTTTCCAACTTCTTTAGTTGTAAAAAATGGGTCAAAAATTTTCTCTAAGTTCTTTTTAGAAATACCTTCGCCAGTGTCTTCTACTTCTATTTTTACATGACCATTATGTTGCAATGACCTTACAATAATTTGTTTTAATGTTACTGAATGTAGAGCATCCTTTGCGTTCACTAAAAGATTAGTTAAAACTTGTTCTAGCTGGATAGGGTTGCAATGAACTGGTTTTAAATTATTTGATAATTCTGTTATCAGATTTATATTATTTAATCTAAATTGTTCATTAAACAAAATAAATGAACTTTCAATTATTTTATTTATGTCATTTAAGGACTGGGATACTATACTAGATTATCGACCAAATGTTCTTATGTGATTAATAATGTTAGTTGCACGTTCAACTTATTTGCTAATTAACTCGTAAGTGGCTTCAGTTTTTTCATGCTGACCTTTACGTACCTCTTTAAGACGTAAATCTGTGTACATTGAAATAATACCGAGCGGTTGGTTAAGTTCATGAGCAATTCCTGTTGCCATTTCACCTACCGATGCCAGTTTTGCTGATTGTACTAATTGAGATTGAAGTTGTAGTAACTCTTTATTTTTTGAATTTAGTTTTTTATTTGCAGAACGTAGTTCTTGCTCTTTTTGCTTTATTTCTGAAAGATCTTTAGCTACACATACAATACCTTCTACATGACCTGCTGCATTTTTTACTAAAGATGCAGAAAATAACATAGGTATTTTATTTTTATTTTTAGAAATATAGTATATCTCATTTTTTATACTATTGCTGGTATTGCTTTCTTTAATATTATATAAAGCTGTTAGATGGTTAGAAATGTTGAAATTAAGCTTTGTTATTGATTGTTCTATTAGCTCATGCTCTTCATAGTCAAGGATAGCTGTCGAAGCTGGATTAATTATTTTGATTCTTGATTGCTTATTAATTACAATTACAGAGTCTCTCATTGAGTTAATAATATTGCTTAGATAATTTTTGGAGACAGTTGAATTTTCTAACTTAATTACCATATTGTTGACAGCAACTGCTAGTGATTGCATTTCACCATTTGGTATATCTGTTACTCTAGTGTCTAGTTTCCCTTCTCCCAGGTCTATTGCTGCTTTTTTTAACATTATGATGGGGTTTAATATAGAGCGGGATAGTAAAGTGGTAATTATAACTGATAATATGATAATTGCTGATAAAACGGCTATATATATAAAGAAAGCAGCCTTTTTCTTGCTATTAAGTTGCTGCTTAGTATTGTGCTGGATTTTGTCAGCAAATTCGCTGTTATTTTTTAATATATTGGATAATTTTAAGATATTTTCTTTTTTTCTTTAGTGTATTCTTTTAGTTCTATGGAGATAAAACCCATATTCTTTGCTGTATTATAATATTCATTAAGCTTTGTTATTATCTTTGTGTTGTCTGTATTTATTTTATTTTTTAGATTATCTATTGAGTCTAGCCACTTGTTAAGATGACTCTCATCTTTATATTGGTATAGCATTTCCTTACTATAGTACTGTATTTTTCCTACTTTGATATTTATTTCTGGGTTGTTTAATTTGTATAAATCGTCACTAATTTGGTACCTTAACTCCTTCTCTTTTGGATAATTATTTTTGAATAAAAAAATAGAGTTTAGATATTGTTTGTGTGTTTTTATTATATTTATGCATATTTTATAAAAATCGTCATAGAAATTTGGTGTGTTTAAAGTATTTTTTCTAAAGCTATTGTCTAGAGTTTCTGATTCTTTTTTTAATTCTATTATTTTATTTTCAAGTTCTTTGACCTCTTCTTTATCTGTAGTGTTGAGCAAGTTATTTATGTAATTTTTTGCTTTATTTTCAATGGAGATGTTTCTGTATAATTCAATAGTTGAGTCATAATTTTTTTCTATAGCTGTTATAGATAATATCCCAGCAACTCCTATAATGATAATTGCAGTTAAAAAAACAATATAGCTTAATCCTAACTTAGCTTTAAATGATAACTCCATTATCACTTTCCTTTTATGGCGCTGTTGGTTATTATAGCTTGAAAATTCAAACTTATCTTTTGTGAATTGCTGGGTAAATATTATATTTTTATTAATATTTGGTTTCTTTTGTTTTAATGTAATTTATGGTTTTGTTGAAGTTTTATTATTTGTTGTTATGGGGTTCTTTGGGGTTGTAAGAAATATTTTGTAATTAAATATGAAAATTTTTATTCTAATTGTGATAGAAAAAATGAAATATGGTTTTTTAATTTTAAAAATAGAAGATTTATATGGTAGCTAGAAGAACTCTTCTCACTTCACTTGGTTGTACAGTACTTGTTCCAACTTTGATCAAACAAGGTTTTGCCAGCATGGCAGGTAAACTTATATCATCACAACAGCCAATATGGTTAATGCCAGATGAGGCGGCAGCCCATAGTAAAACCTGGATATCCTTTGTTGCTAAGCCAAAGGTGTGGGGTAAACCACATGCGGTTGCTTTACAGGATACGCTTGGTCAGTTAGCAAAAACAATTTCACAACATGAGCCTGTGACTGTAATTGTTAACAAAGAAGATCTAGCATTAGCAAAACAAAAATGTGGCAGTTTAGTGGACTTTATAGTGGCTCCATTAGATGATTTTTGGATTCGTGATCATGGGGCTGTATTTGTAAAAAATACTAAAACTAATAAGTTAGGGGCTGTAGATTTTAATTTTAATGGCTGGGGAAATAAACAATACCATAGAAATGATAAGAAAATTGCCCGTAAAATGGCTACTAACCAAAATATTGAATTAATCTATACACCACTGGTTTTGGAAGGAGGGGCATTAGAAGTGGATGGAGAAGGCACAGCTATAATCACAGAAAGCTGTGTGCTTAATAAAAATCGCAATCCTGGTATGACCAAAGTGCAGTGCGAAACCCACTTAAAAACAACACTTGGTATTGAAAAAGTCATTTGGTTGCCAGGTATAAAAGGCAAGGATATAACCGATGGTCATACTGACTTTTACGTTCGCTTCACTTATCCTGGTAGAGTCGTGATTCATATGGCGCATGACCCTAATTCATATGAGTATGAATTAACTCGAGAGCACCAACGGATTTTAAAACAAGCCTCAGATGCAAAAGGTCGCCATTTAAAATTAATTGTAATGGATGAGCCAGAAAAACTACGAGATGATTTTTTAAATGATGACTTTGCAGCAGGCTATGTCAATTTTTACGTAGCCAATAAAGTAGTCATTGCACCTGAGTTTGGTGATAAACAAGCAGATGAAAAAGCCTATAAAATTTTACAGGCAGAATACCCAAAGCACACCATTGAAATGCTTAACATAGATCCTATTGCAGCTGGAGGAGGAGGGATTCATTGTGCTACCATGCAGCAGCCAGCAGTGTAGTTATTATCAATTACACTGCTGGAATTGGCAATGCACTAAATTAATTTAAATTTTCAGAAAAATTGTTGTTATGAAATTAGCAAAAACTGTTGTACTAATAGTTTATTAGGTATTCTACCTTGATGTTATTAGATAGGAAGGCAAGCTATAAGTCTTATAATTAGCAGAAAAAATAGTATAAATATAAGTAAATCTTCTATGTGGTGTATTCAATATTTATCCTAAGAACTATATACAATTTTATCTGTATAATTAGCTATCTTTGTCGTATAAATAATAATCCAAAATGAAACTGAACTAAGTTAACATATTAATAAAGTATACATCAAGTATTTCTATATTGAGGATTCTATCACTAAAAATGCAGAATTGTTCGGTACAATTTTGAAGTTAATTGTCTTTATAATTTATTCATTGCTCATATTCTTGAATAGCAAACTCTCTTTTAACTTGATTCAATATTATTAAAATTTTTATGAAGAAGAAGCTTCTCTATATAGGCGTTCCTATATTGACCGCCAGTGCTATACTTATTGTACAAAACTTTATTGGTGAAGATAACACTGTTAAAAAGAAACCAGTCACGAATGATGTTGTAAGTGTAGAAGATATCAATAAAATTAAAAAAGATCAATCAATAAAAAAGCGAAATATTACAGCTATAAAAACAAATACAGAAGTAATTGATCAAGACTCAACTGTATTACCTGAAGCTGAAGTGAATGCAATCAAAGCAGCAATAAGTGATTTGCCTTCACAGGTAGAAAAACCAGCTAACTTAGAACTCTGGTCAAGTGTTGATAGTGAGATGAATACTAATGAAGAAGGTATTCGTTCACAATCATTTAATGTGAATCCTGCGGCTCTTGAGCAACTTTCGGTTGGACAAAGTTTAACCATTGAATTGCCAAATCAACATCAGCTAACAGCAACGATTAATAACACCACGAATGGTGCTTATTCAGAAAGCTGGAACGCCAAGGTGGATAATAATTCACCCGTAGGCTCAGTATCCATTACTAAAGGTAAAGAGCAATCGATTGTTTATATCAATAGCGAGCAGGGGGAGTATGAAGCTTATATTGATAATAAAACGGGGAAAGCTTCGCTTGTTTATTTGGCTGATGTAAGAGCTAAAGCTAATTTCAAAAATGACACTGTTGAGTATCAACCTCAAAACTTAAGATAAGCTTGGTGCAAAATGTTAAAAAAACTATTTTCTATTTCAGGTTTGGCGCTGACTGTTTCATCTGCATATGCGGTTGAAACTATTGATGTTGCTATTTTATATACTAAAGAAGCAAGAGATAATCTTAAGAATAGTGATACAAAGAAACAATCTGGTGATATTAACCTTTATATTGATCATATGGTAAGCCAAGGCAACCTTGCTTTAAAAAATAGTAAAACTAATACACAAGTAAGAAGGCTGCCAGTAGAAAATGCTTTAGTCTTAGAAAAAGAAAGTTATATATTAAATTATCAAAAATGCTATAACTATTATGGACGTAGAGAATGCAGAACTGATTCATTAGGCTGGATACAAGATAATTCAAAACAAGTTCGTGAAAAATATGGAGCGGATTTAGTTGTACTAGTTATTGATGGTAGAACAAAATACGGCTGTGGTTTAGGTCATATGGCTCCCAATAGTGGAGTAAATAAAGGTGCTGCATTTAGTTGGATTAGTACAGAATGTGGTGCCGAAGGGTTGATACATGAAATTGGTCATAATCTTGGTTTAGGGCACGGTCATCGTCAAGATAAGGCACATAGCTTGAATGGGGGTTATGGCTCTATTGATTCGAATGCACGAGGCTATTATGAAATGGGTAGGTTTCATACAATTATGGCTTATAATTTTGTCGTAGATCGAAATGGTCAAACCAGGATACATCAATCTATTCCATATTTTTCGAATCCTAATATAAAAGCAGAATATATTGCTAGAGACTCTTGGGGAAGGGCTGTAAATAGAGAAACAGTTACACCTAGTGATGGAGCAAGAAATGCTGCCAATGGTATAAGGAAAGTAGCCAGCAGTGTCGCTAAATTTATGCCTACCGTTGTCACTGTTGGAGAACCAACACCATCTGAGCCGAAACCAGAGCAACCAACTCAGCCTGAAACACCAAAACCGAATCCACCAACTAAACCGGTGACCCCGATCCCAGAAAAACCTAATCCTAAACCTGAGGCTCCTACTTCAGAAAAACCTAGCCCTAAACCGCCAGTAAAACCTCAACCACCAAAGCCTGTTCCTCCAGTAACTAGCCCAGAACAACCGGCTAAACCAACTAATTGTACGGTTAAAATTCGCTTGCCGTTTAGTGCTGATAGATGGTTGCCTGCGATAGGGTTTGGTCAGTTTGGAAATAGCAGTATGTCTCCGATAAGTGTTGAAGGTCAAAACTGCCAGTCTATTTTAACCAGCCTTAATTCTATTTGGGGATTATTCAAAAGCTTAATTTATAAAATATCAGGGAATAGCTGGTATAAAGGTATAAGTCAGGATATCACTCAACAGCTCCGCCCAAATGAAAATATAAGGTTTTGTGCGCAAATGGCTTTAAGCAGTCAACAGTCAATGCGCCGGTGGGGAGTGACATTACTGAGAATGGATTATAATAATGGAAAACCGACCACGTATCGTCGTGTAGCACAGCGAAGTTTAACCTCTGGTTATTTTTCAAAAGTATGTGGTAATGCACGAATTAATGATGAAGAAGCTATAGGTTTAAACAGTGCGAAACTTGTGTATATGGTACCTAATCATAATAATGGCTTTTATTTCCGTCAGGGGAGAATACGTAACCTATAAAGCATAGAAGTATGGGGCAAGTTTGTTGGCCCATACTTCTATTTATTAGCCCATGATATAATTTGGTTAACTGTTTACTCTCTACTATATAAGCTAACTCTACACTTAATATTAGTCATCCAGTTGCAGGTATTGAAAGATATTGTGATAGGCTTATTGTGTACACTTTTACCTATTCTAACTTCCCTTTAAAAAAGATTTATATGGCTTCACTATAATGAGTAGTATTTATTAATTTTTTGAAAATAGTTTTATACATTTCAATAATTAATTCTTCGCCATTAAATTCAATGAAGTGGCTAAATTTTGGCCCTGAATTCAACTCAACTAAAAAAAGATCACCTGATATATCTCTGATTATATCAACACCTACCATCGCTGCTGGAATATGTTGAAAAATTGGCTCAACAAAATTCTTTAGTTCTTCTAATAGACAACTATCAGTTATATATTTTGAACACCCTCCAGGTAAGTTCCAATAGTTAGCCTTAAAGCCTTGTTGGTCTGTATATCGTTCGTAAGCTAAAATTAATTCATTTTTGAAGAACACTACCCTGTATTCTTGTTTTGTATTTATAAAATATTGTGCTAAAGCTACATAGTCATAATCAAGTGATTTTCTATTATAAATAGCATTTAAAGCATCAATTAGTTCTTTCTTAAACTGACAAAGAAAAACATTCTTAGATAAGGCTCCTCTATTTCGTTTAACTACCAAGGGGTATGAAAACTTAGCTTCAATTTCTTCAATTATTTTATCTAAACTGTCAAAGTACGTATATTGAGGGTACTCAGAAGCTTGTTGATAATCAAGAAAGCCAATTGTTTTAGGCATGTTGATAACGTTTTTCAGTATATGGTAAGTATGCTCTTTATCTAAACAAATTTGTGCTACAGACTCGGAGTTAAAAGGAGTTCGGCTTCTTTGAAATAAATAGCTTTTACTATGCAATTCAACTCTAATTAAATTACCTTCTGGGTCTAATAGAGAGTATGGGATGTGTAAATTTTGTAGGGCTTTAGTAAGACAAACTAATTGGGGTAACATCAATTTTATCCTTATTGCTATTGGAGGTGTCCTTTAATAGCTCTGCTTCAAAAAAGAATACTTGCTTACCAAAAGCTGGGACTAACTCATCCAGCCAGCATGCGTTTTCATCGAATTTTGCGTAGAAAATCTTATTACACCATTCTGGTTTGCGACTTTGAAGAAACTTAAGTTGAATCACTTTTTCACCGGCAATTTCTTCTACACCTTCCACTGTAATTTTTCCTGGTGCAGCCGACATAGACGGGCCTCTTACTGTTCGAGCAAGTCCAGATACCTTTTGGTAAGCTTGCCTATAAATTTCATATGCTTGTACTAATGGTATTTCATAATAAGCTTTAGGCCCAGTATCGCGCTCGATAAACATATAGTAAGGGATCATTCCAAGTTGCACTTGGGTTTGCCACATTTGTTGCCAAACATTTGGGTTATCATTAATTTTTCGAAGTAAGGGAGATTGGCAACGAATACTGGTGCCTGTTGCTAAAATTCGTTTTACTGCTTTCTCAGTAGCAAGAGTATCTAGTTCTCGCCAATGATTAAAATGAGCCATAAAGGCGAGATGTTTACCAGAATTGTTTACTTTATCGAAGAGACGTAAATAATGATCTGCATCTTGATCAGTGATGAAACGATAGGGCCAAAATGATAGAACTTTACTACCAATACGTATATTTTGAATATGTTTGTATTCACTACTAAGCAGAGGGGTAATCAGTTTATCGAGATGGCGTGCTGACATTGTCATGGGATCACCGCCGGTAATAAGTACATCCGTTATCTCTTTGTGATTTTTTAAGTACTGAAAAAATAATTGATGCTGATCTGTAGCAAATTTAAGTTGCTTATCCCCAATGAATTGGGGCCAACGAAAGCAGAAAGTACAATATGTAAAACAGGTTTGCCCAGCTGCAGGAAAAATCAACGCGGTTTCTTGGTATTTATGTTGAAGACCTGGGACAGGCGTACCTGCTAAAACAGGTACATTATGGGCTAATTGTCCTGCTGGGTGAGGGTTTAGTTGAGTTCTTATTTTATTAATAATGTATTTCAAGTCATCAGGTTTGTCTTTTTGGCTAAGAGCATTAGCAACTTGATTAAACTGCTCTTTAGAGAGGAAATCATGTTGCATGAAGGTTAACTGGAACATAGGGTCATTAGGAATATTGTTCCAGTCAATAAGCTCATCAAGTACATAATTATTGGTACGAAATGGTAGAATATTGCCTACTACACGAATAGCATGCTTTTGCTCATCATTAAACCTTTGTAGTTGAGGAATACTCTCAAAATTTTTAAGGTTATAGTATTTAAGTTGATAATTTCTCTTTATCATTACTTGTAATATTGCCTATCAACTAATACCACGGTTATGGGAAAATGTGGTTGTTTTATATTCAAATTCTAAGTTAGATTGCAAGGCAAGCAATATACCGTGTCTAGAATAATAAGTATAGATTTGCAAATACTTACTTGTATTTAACAAAATATTCAACATTTTTCATTTTCTTATGTGTGACTAATGTGTACTTTCCTGTTCCTAATACCTAATAAATCGAAGCAAGTAAGTATTAATTAATTAATTTTGTAATAACTTTTATTAGCATATCAAGCAATAATATGTACACAATTAGTTGTTATTCTAAATAACTCATTTGAAGGCCATATTATTTTATATATCTATAAAATAGCTTTGTATTTTAAGAAAAAATAAATAAGGAGTGTAAAGTGTTTCATAGGAAAATAAGTGCTGCTAGTATAATTGTCGTATTGCTTCTAATGGCAATGAAGGTCTCAGCTGAGAATAAAGTATTATTAATTGGTATTGATGGTGTTCAATATGAACGTATATTGGCGCTTAATACACCGTCATTTGATAGACTTAATCTAATTAAAGCTTATACCGGCGGTGTTCAGTGGCATAAGTCAGAGCAAAGAACTGTGAGCGGGCCTGGTTGGGCAACTATTATGACAGGTGTCTGGAAAAACAAACATAATATCTCCAGCAATGATGATGGTGCTGCTAACAATTATTGGCCGAGTATTTATCGATATATTTATAACGCAAATAATCAAGCGAAAATATATGGGTTTTCAACATGGGGACCAATCCATACTAAATTTTTTATAGGTGATATGGATATTTTAACAAGGCATGCTGAAGGTGGTAGTGATGATGATAATCTAAATAGAACTTTACAGGTGCTTAAGCATGAATCTCCTGACTTTATTTTTTTACATTTAGATGAGCCTGATGCCGCAGGCCATAGCCATGGCCATGGCCAAGCTTATGATGACTCGATATTAAGATCTGACCGACGGCTTGGACTGTTATTGGATGAAGTTGAAAATAGGGAGTTGCAACTCGGAGAAAACTGGCTGGTTCTTGTAACCACAGATCATGGGCGGGATGCATGGGGGAAAGGGCACGGTAGTCAAACACAAAAAGAGAAGACAATCTTTATTGCTAGTAACAAACCATTAAATAGTAATTATAAACAAGTGGCTGCTGTTCCAAATAATAGTTTTGGTGGACTTTATAATGAACCTGCGCAGACGTATATTGTTCCTACTATTCTTAGTTTTCTTAATATTATGAATGACGAGCACTGGGGATTAGATGGATTACCACTAATAGGCAGTATTACAGCAACTAAAGTTTATGTTGATATTGGTGGGAAAAAATGTGGCTTAGAATGGGATACTAATGCAGGGACTCCTATTACGTTAACCAAAAATGAACATGTTGCTAAATTTGACTGTGATGGTAATGCGGATCCCTTGTTTATCCGAGGTAATAAAATATATACCAATATTCATGGCTCTGGTTGTAGTTTGCAGTGGGATGTTGATAAGGGAACACCATTAACTCTTGAAGAAAATGAGCATGTAGCTAAGTTTGATTGCGCTGGTCACGCAGATTTAATGCAAATCAATAGTTATGGAATGACTACAACAATTAATGATACTAGCTGTGGCTTTCAATGGGATGCTGATGCAGGAACTCCGGTCACCCTAGGAAGGAATGAGCATGTAGCTAAGTTTGACTGTATTGGTAGTCCTGATGCTATGGAGTTATCTGAGCTAAAAGTGGAGTAATACATGGTAGAGCCTTTGTTTAAAGTCAGAGGCTCTACTTATGATATATTACAGGTGATATTTTTGTGCCAATTATCTGTAAACAGCCAAATGACTTGCTTTTCGTGTATAATGGTTGCTCAACTTAAGCAGGAGCACCCATGGCACGCAAGAAACTACAAGATGAACTATCAAGTGAGACCCGCCAGAAAAATATTGATGCACAAGTTGCTGCATTCCTTGAATCAGGTGGAAAAATCCAAGAAATCCCTAAAGGGCAAAGCGGTATGGAAGGCAATAAGCCGCGAGTTGGCATCGTGCTTGGTAACCCTCCCAACAAAGAAAAATAGTTAGCGTTTAGTAACATTTGTTTGGAAGAGAAAGCGCCAATATTAATAAAGTTTATATGCTATAATTTGAAATACTCAGGCAAAGAGGCCGTGAGTGACTAGCAGCCTGCAGGAGGGATGTTCTGCGGGCTGCTGGGTTTTTCTTTTTTTACAAAAAAATATATTTGGTAGTATTTTTTAACAATACAATTTTCTCATACTAAATATAGCTTTATTATTTCCTGCTTATCTTCTTGTATCAAGCTTGATCTATTTTTAAGCATAAAAAATGATAGAGCTGCCTATGGTGAAGGCTTTATTAGCTGCTATGATAATTATTTCCTATCTATTAGTGCTTTGCTGCATCTCTAAAAATATAAAATGCAAATAATTTCAGGTAACAGAAAGGCACCAAAAAGCAGCGCTTTAAATAAACTACTTTTTAACATGTTATATTTGGACTTAGCTGACTGTGTAATTGTAGCTAAGAAACATGGCCTTGCAAATTTTTGTTCTGTTTATTGCTCTAACCGTGTTGAAAATTGTTTATTACGTGAAAATATATTTTCATTGCCTTGGGTTGGATTGTTTGGCACGAATTGAGCGGTTAATAAAGATAAGCAGGCAATCAATGCGCCAATATAAAAAACTAATGAGGGGTTTACTAACCAAATCAATCCAAAAATTGCTGGTATAACTACTGCTGCAATGTGGTTTATAGTAAAGCTAACACCTGCACTGGAAGCAATATCAGCTGGATCTGCAATTTTCTGAAAATAAGTTTTGATCGCAATGGCCATTGCAAAAAACAGGTGGTCAACGATATAAAGTACAGCTGCTGCTGTTGCAGATTCGACAATTCCATAGCCTGTAAATACAATGATTAAACCAACATACTCAATGGTTAATGTTTTTTTCTCACCTAGCTTTTGAATAAGCCTACCGAAAAGAGGAGCTAGATAAAGGTTGGCAGCATGATTGATAATAAAAAGAATGCTTATTTCTGCTACTGTATAACCAAATTTTTCAACCATCATGAACGCAGCGAACACAATAAAAATTTGTCTTCTTGCTCCACTTAAAAAAGTAAGTGAATAATATAACCAATAACGTTTTCTTAAGATTAATTTTTTATGCTGTGCTACTTTTTCTGGAAATAAAGGGAATCCCAGTAATAAAATTGCTACGATGATCAGCCCAAGGCTACCGCCTAATAAATAAGTATTGGTAAAGCTTATGTTAATTAAGCTTAACAACCAGACTAATCCATAAGCTACTAAAGAGCTTAATGAGCCGACTGCTAATAGTTTTCCCATAAATATTGGGGCGGTATTTTTATCCAGCCACTGTAAAGCTAGAGACTGTTTGATAGTTTCCAGGTAGTGAAAGCCAGTGCTCATTAATACTGTTGTTGCATACAGGCCATACTCAGTTGGAAAGAATCCTGTAATAGCAACGCCAATGCTGAGTATTGCCAGAGAAATAACAGCAAATCGTTGCTCTTTTATAACTAATAAGATAAAAACAGCAGTAAAGGCAAGAAAGCCAGGTACTTCTCGAAGGTTTTGTAGGATACCTATTTCTTTTCCAGTAAACCCTGCTTCTTGAATACTAAAGTTATTAAGCAACACTTGCCAGATGGAGAAGCAAAGCGGCATTGCAATAGACAATAAAATTAAAAATATTTTTGGCGTACCGTATTTATTCATTAACTTCATTAGTATTCAATTCTTTTATAAAGACTAATTACCCATAATTAGGGTTAACAGCCCCTAGCATAAAGGATAATTACCTGTCATAATATATTAATATTGCCAGATAGTTTATTGATATGGACAAATTTGCCAAATAGTTGAGATTTGTGAGTGGATACTCTTGTTGTGGGTGGTATGTCGGATGTTCCTAAAACATTACGATGGATTGTAGAACCAAGAGCTGTAGATATGCCACCTAAGTACTTTGTTGCTGCTCATCAACATCCTTGGGGGCAGCTTTTATTTGCTGTAGAAGGGCTCATTTGTGTAAAGACTGAAGCTGGTACTTTTTTGGTGCCACCCCAACAAGCTGTATGGGTGCCGCCTTATACAGATCATGAAGTATCTACACTATCCGGAGCTAAATTTCGTAGCTTGTATATTGATAAGTATTGGTCTGAAAAGCTTAGTCGACCAACGGGTGTTATTCATGTTGCAGCTTTATTAAGAGAAATAATTTTAGCTATCATTAACATTCCAGTTAAAGGTAAGCCAAGCAGCATCATTAAGCACTTATGGCTAGTGTTGTTTGACAGTTTGAAATCTGCTGAAACTGTTCCGTTGAATTTGCCTGTGCCACAAGACACTCGTTTGACTAAATTGGTAAACTCCCTTTTACAACAACCAACTGATAATCAGTCCTTAGAAGCCTGGGGCATTCAACTTGGAGCTTCTGCTAGAACGATCAGACGAATTTTCGTTAAACAAACTCAAATGAGTTTTAGTGAGTGGAAGCAACGTTTAAAAGTGCTCAAAGCAATTGAGTTACTGATTAGTGGGATGACAGTTACTGAAGTTGCCTTTGAGCTGCAATATGAGTCAAGTGCGGCCTTTATTAATATGTTTAAGCGGCAGATGGGAGTAAGCCCAAAAAATTACCTACTCAGTTTAAAGTAAAAATGGCATTTATAATAATTATTCGTGAATGAACTAAATATAAATAGCATCTGGTCGATACACTATTTAGAAGATTTTTTTGTTCGGTTGAGCGTAGCTGGCAGGGATATTCAATGAAAATTTCAGCTGCTATTGTGGGCATGGAATATAGCCACTCTCGTGTCATTGAAGCCTTGACTGTAAATGATAGGCGGTCACGGAATTTTCAATTTGGTACTGATAAAGTAAGCATATCATTAGATGCACGGCAGAAATATCTATATCATTTGCAGCAGGATTTCAATTCAGCAAGCCAGGTAAGGAATTATATAAATCACAATCAATCTGTATATAAAAATCAGCAAGTTACTGGAAATTTAGATAATCATACTACAGAATCTACCAAACAGTTTATTAAAGCAGTTAGCAACTCTATATTAAGTAGATTTCAAGTGGGAGTAAGTTCGTTAACAACCGCAAACAACTTAGCTGCTGCTAATCAGTTTCAGCAATTACCAGAAACAAGTATAGTACAAATTAATCAGTACCAATTTTTTCATATTAATGAGCAAAGTCAATTTTCGGCAACAGGTAGTGTAGTCACAGCTGATGGCAAAAAAATAGAATTTTCAATTGGTTTTCAAGTACAACAAACCCAATTGTTTGAGTCGTCCAGTGAGTCAATTGTTGTGCAGCAAGTAGTAGACCCCCTTGTCATTAACTTTGGCGCCGAAACAGTTAACTTGACTGATACATTTTTTAACTTTGACTTAAATGGCGATGGAGAAACTGAACAAGTATCTCAGCTTGGCTCTGGTAGTGGTTATTTCGCTTTAGATCAAAATAATAATGGTATTGTTGATAGTGGGCTAGAGCTTTTTGGACCCCAAACAGGACAAGGATTTGCTGAGCTTGCTCTGTATGATAGTGATAATAATTTATGGATTGATGAGAATGACCCGATTTTTCAAGAATTAAAACTGTGGGTTCAAGATGGCAGTGAGGGCGGAGTATTGAAATCTTTGGCTGAAGTTGGTGTTGGTGCAATTTACTTAGGTCATACTCAAGATGATTTTAACCTGGTCTCAAAGCAGGGCGTTCTTTTAGGTAATATTAAAGGAAATGGCATTGTGTTGATGGAAAATGGTGATGTAAAAACCATTCAGGAAGTTGACTTGGCCATACAGACAAATTCGAATCAATTAAACGAAACTGGTGCTGCAGCATTTAATACAACATTTTTTGACAGACTTCTCAATAATTTTCACGAAAGAGTTCAGGGTCTTGTAGATATTAATCAGATGCCAAATAACAATGACTTAGCTGGTTTGCAGAGTACTGGACAAGTCAACAATATTATTGAAAAACTACAACGGTTAAGGGATGAGCAAAGAGCATATGGTAATACCATTGTCAAACAAGCTGAAGAAAGTAAGTCAATAGTTGAGCAGTTACTTGATAAACTGGCTGAGCAAAATGAAAAGCTCAAGAAAAACAGTGTGAACAGGCCCTAGATTGAGTATTGTTGCTATATATCTTTCGATTTGTACGGGATAGGGATAATTGAAAAATAGCCGACATTTATCTACCAGATAATCTAAACGAAGGGTTTTTTATGATACTCATGCCTTATTTGTGCTAAATATTCACTACTTAATGACTTTCCCTAATTAGTAGTTTGTACTGATCCTAATGTAACAAGTGTTTGAATGTAGTCGCAGAGATTTGTAAAAAATTTGCCCTAGCAATAATAATTCGCTATTGTCGGTTAGCTTGGCTTTTCGGATTTGCTGAAAAGTTTTTTAAACTTGTGTTATTTACTGCCTGATATTCCGGGTATAAATTTATTGATGAGTGAAGGAAGATTAAATGAAACAACTCTTTCTCGTATTCAGTGTCGCTGCTTTGTTAGCCGGATGTTCTTCTCCGCAGGTTATTAAAATGAAGGATGGTTCAACTATCAATACGCCTGACGAAGTCTATTTCAATGAGGACACAGGTTTTTACGAATATGAAGATACAACTGGTCGCCTGAGAACGGTGAATAAAGATGAGATCGTCACTATTGATGACATGTAATATTTTATAGGTATTTTCACCTAGCTTTTTGACTAACAGCTCAGTTAAGTTTTTGTTAAAACTTAAGGGTTAATAAGAATATAACTGAGCCATTTTTTCTAGCTTCTTTCGTTAATCTAACTATTTTATACTCTCCTCCTATCTTTCAGGCGTATTAACTTAATCTTTTAAATTAATATGTATTCAGACTTAATAATAGTTAATTAAAATAAAAATTATTTTTCATGGTATAGACTTTTAAATTTATAAATTTAGTTAGACTAATAATTTTTAGTCTTCTATTTTTAACGACACTAACTGTTATTTCTTTAAACAATAAAGTAGCTATTGTTGCACTTGCAATACTCCTCTATTACTATTTGTAACCAGATTAACTTATTGAGCTGAAGAGGAATGCCTAATGGCCTCAGTAAACAGTTTTTGGGTAGCTGTGCTTGTTGCGCTAGCGGTTGTAGGTTGTAGTAAGACTGAAGCGCCAATTAAAAAGGCCTCCATAAGACCAGTTAAGCTGACCACGGTGCAAGATAGTAACAGTGGTTTAGTCAGAAGCTTCCCTGGCAAGGTTATGGCGTCTCAGGCAGCTGAGTTATCATTTCGGGTTAATGGCGAGCTGATTGAGCTGAATGTAAAAGAAGGTCAACAGGTTACTAAAGGTTCTTTGCTGGCTAAGTTAGATGATGCTGATATGCAAAATCAGTTATCGGATAGGCAAGCAAGCTATGATCTAGCTCTGGCAGATCATCAGCGTAAGTTTCAATTATATAAAAAAGGCACCGTATCAAGATCTGTATATGATCAAGCTAAAGCAAAATTAGCATCAACTAAAGCAGCACTAGAACTAGCCAGAGATAATGTTCAATATACAGTTTTAAAAGCACCCTTTGATGGTACAGTTGCAAAAACATTAGTTGATAATCACCAGACTGTGCAAGCCAAGCAGCCAATATTGTTATTAGAAAACCATGACAATATTGATATTAGTTTACAAATTCCTGATCAATTTATTGCTAATATTCGCAAAGATGCAAGACAAGTAAATTATAAACCGACAGCTTACTTTGCCTCCCAGCAAGATACTCAATATGAGGTGC
Source organism: Spartinivicinus ruber (assembly GCF_011009015.1). NCBI lineage: Bacteria > Pseudomonadati > Pseudomonadota > Gammaproteobacteria > Oceanospirillales > Zooshikellaceae > Spartinivicinus > Spartinivicinus ruber. Next base: position 5,980,077 of record NZ_CP048878.1, on the reverse strand, counting down.
AATACAAAGAGCACTCGACTCAGGTAACCCCTGGTACTCAAACTTATGAGGTGCTTTTTACTATGCCTGCGCCTAAAGGAATGAATATTTTGCCTGGTATGAGTGCAACAATAACTATTGATTTTGCAAAGATTAGTCGTCCTTCCAGTGAAAATGCAGTAATCGTCCCCGTTGCTGCGGTTGATAACCCTGACCAGGATAATAAGGCAGTTGTATGGCGATATAACTCAGAGCTGCAAACCGTTGAGCCGGTTGAGGTTACTCTGGGCCAATTACTTGATGAGGGCGTACAAGTGCTAACTGGTATAAAGCCTGGTGATAAAATTGTGGTAGCGGGTATTCAGCACCTGAAAGCTGGCTTGAAAGTTAAGCCATGGGTTAAAGAGCGGGGGCTGTAATGAATATTGCAGAGTACTCTATTCGCAATAAAGTTATTAGTTGGATGTTTGCTTTAATTTTATTGCTGGGGGGGATTTCGTCTTTTTTTAAGTTGGGGCAATTAGAGTTCCCTGAGTTTACTATTAAAGATGCTTTGGTGGTTACCAGTTACCCTGGCGCAACGCCTCAACAAGTTGAAGAAGAAGTATCAGTCCAGCTAGAAGATGCTATCCAGCAATTAGCGTATATTGATCATGTTACCTCTATTAACAGTACTGGGTTATCTCAAATTAAGGTAGAAATAAAAGATACCTACAATAAAGATACCTTGCCACAGGTCTGGGATGAACTGAGAAGAAAGGTATATGATGCCCAAGCTTCACTTCCTCCAGGGGTAAGGCCTTCATTAGTGGTAGATGATTTTGGCGATGTGTTTGGTATTTTATTAAATATTACTGGTGCTGGTTACTCCTACCACGATCTTGAAGATTATGCAGATCTATTACGACGAGAGCTGGTGCTAGTACCGGGTGTAAAAAAAGTTTCTATTGATGGATCTTTACCAGAGCGAGTGTATGTAGAAATCTCGCGAGAGAAAATGACTGCATTAGGAATTAGTATGCAGCGCATTTTTGATTTATTGAAAAATCAGAATGTGGTTTCTAATGCTGGAGATATTTTTGTTGGTGATGAGTCAATAAGAATTCACCCAACTGGGGAGTTTAATGATGTAAAAGAAATGGAACGCCTACTTATTAGTGCTTCTGGTAGTGAACAACTAGTGTATTTAGGGGATATTGCTACCATTCAGCGAGCTTTTACAGATCAGCCCAATAAGCTTTATCACTTGAATAGTGAGCCTGCCTTGTCACTAGGTGTGTCATTTATGGCCGGGGTAAATGTCGTTGATGTCGGTCGTGCAGTGATGGCTCGTATTGATGAGTTAGAAGGTGACCGTCCACTAGGGATGGAAATTACAAATGTTTACAATCAGGCAGAGGTAGTAGATCAGTCAGTATCTGCTTTCTTAATCAACTTATTAGAAGCAGTTGCTATTGTGATTGTAGTGTTATTGGTCTTTATGGGGGCTCGTAGCGGCATCCTGATGGGATTGATTTTGCTGCTAACCATTTTGGGTACTTTTATTGTAATGCAAGTGATGGCTATCGACTTGCAGATTATTTCCTTAGGTGCATTAGTAATTGCATTGGGAATGTTAGTTGATAATGCCATTGTTATTACTGAAGGGATGTTGATTGGTTTACAGAAAGGGCTGACTAAACTGGAAGCAGCGAAAGCGGTTGTTGACCAAACTAAGTGGCCATTATTAGGAGCAACGGTGATTGCCATTATGGCATTTGCACCAATTGGGCTTTCGGCAGACTCTACCGGTGAGTTTGTTGGCTCCCTATTTTGGGTGTTATTAGTCGCGCTGTTTTTAAGTTGGATAACGGCGATTACGTTAACGCCTTTCTTTTTTGATTTGTTTTATAAAGAACTTAATGCTACAGAAACAACTGGAGAGCTTTATCAAGGTGCCTTTTTTGAGGTATATAAAGTATTGCTCAGCTGGTGTTTAAAACATCGTATTATAACCATAGTGGTTGTAGTTGCTATGCTAGCCTCTGCAATTTTTGGTTTTACCAAAGTAAAAAATGTATTTTTCCCTGCATCGACAACACCTATTTTTTTTGTTGACTACTGGTTACCAGAAGGAACAGATATTCGAGCGACTAATAAAGCCATTGCTAAACTTGAAAAAGAAGTAAAAGTAGTGCCTGGTGTAATGAATGTAACTGCAGTTATTGGTGGTGGTTCGCAACGGTTCGTTTTACCTTATGCACCTGAAGACAGTTACAGTAGCTATGGACAATTAATCGTCAATATGGAAGATCTTGAGTTGCTTGAAAAAGCGCTGGTACAGGTGACTGAGTTATTAAGAACCGACCACCCTAAAGCGGATTTTAGGGTTAAAAAATTGGAAAATGGTCCTGCTCCCGCTGCAAAGATAGAGGCGCGGTTTTATGGAGAAAGCCCAGAAATATTGCGTCAATTAGCAGCTCAAGCGATTGACGTGTTTAATGCTGATCCTTGGACGGATAATATACGTCATAGTTGGCGTAACCGAGTAAAGGTAATTAGGCCTGAGTTGTTGGAAGAACAAGCACGGCGGGCAGGTATTACAAAAAATACTTTAGATGAAGCGTTACTGGTGAACTTTAGCGGTAAGGTTATGGGTACTTATCGGGATGGTACAGACCTGATTCCTATTGTTGTTCGTGCGCCAGATAAAGAGCGGCTTAGTGCTTCCAGTTTGACTGAGTTACAAGTATGGAGCCCGGAATATTCAACCTATTTGCCTATATCACAAATTACTTCAGGCATTCATATTGACTGGGAAAACCCATTAATCAAACGGCGTGATCGTAAGAGAATGCTGGCGGTTTATGCAGACCCTGTATTGCTAAGTGATGAAACGGCAGATAGTGTATTTAAGCGTATAAAAAAAGAAATAGAGTCAATCCCTTTGCCTGATGGTTATGAGCTGGAGTGGGGGGGCGAATATGAAACAGCTACGAAAGCGCAAGCCAGCTTATTTGGCTCGTTGCCAGTAGGTTTACTGTTTATGTTTTTAATTACAGTGCTGCTGTTTAATACAACCAGGCAGCCTATTGTCATTTGGTTAACTGTGCCATTGTCACTAATAGGCGTTGTTGGTGGTTTGTTGTTATTAAATAAGCCTTTTAGTTTTATGGCGCTATTAGGTTTATTGAGTTTAATTGGTATGTTGTTGAAAAATGGAATTGTATTAGTTGAACAAATTAAACTAGAAGCAGACTCTGGTAAAAACTGTTATGACGCAATATTCCATGCATCGGTTAGTCGGGTTCGTCCGGTTTGTATGGCAGCCATTACCACTATGTTAGGAATGATTCCGTTAGTGGTTGATGCTTTTTTTGAAAGTATGGCGGTTACTATTATTTTTGGTTTGGGCTGCGCGACGTTGCTGACTCTAATTGTATTGCCTGTGTTGTATGCAGTGTTTTATAGAGTAAAGATATAATTTTAATTTTTTATTAAAAGTATAGTTTTAATTATTTTGATTAAAACTATACAGCTTAAAATAAAAAAATTAATATTTTTTGATTGATTTGAAAGGTGAGCGGGATTGGTAAAGGTTAATAAGTTCTTTATTAGTGAGAGGTGGATAGAATAAAAATCCTTGTATGTAATCACAGTTTAAACTTCTAAGATACTTTGATTGTCTTTCTGTTTCTACACCTTCAGCAACTACTTTAATATGTAATTGGTGTGCCATCTTAATAACTGACTCAACAATAGTGCAACTATGACAATTTAAAGGAATTTCATTAATAAAACTACGATCAATTTTAATAATATCAATAGGAAGTTTTTTTAGATAGTTTAATGAAGAATATCCAGTTCCAAAATCATCGAGAGCAAGGGTAATACCTATTTTTTTTAAGGATTTTAATTGTTTAATAACATTGTCTAAGTCATCAAGAAATATACTTTCTGTCACTTCTAGTTCTAGTTGAAAAGGATCAATTTTATGATTTTGTAAAGATCTATTAACTTCTTGTATTAGATTAGAAAATTTGAATTGGTTAGGAGAAATGTTGATTGAAATTTTTATTGGAATATAAAATTTATTGAGATTTTTAATTTCTAAACAAGCCGTATTTAATATCCATCGACCAATTTCAATAATGGTACCTGATTCTTCTGCTATAGATATAAACTCAGAAGGAGTAATCATTCCATGCTTAGGATGGTACCAACGAATTAAGGCTTCTACTCTATAATCTTCTTTGTTATTTAAGCTGATTTGAGGCTGATAAAGTAAAGTAAATTCATTGTTTGCTAACGCAATTTTTAACCCTTGATCAATATGAATTTTTCGTTTGATATGGCGTGTGCTATAGGGACTAGAAAACTGAAATTGGTTTCTTCCCATTTCCTTTGCATGGTACATAGCATAGTCAGCATTTTTTACTAGAAGGTGAGGTTTAACTCCATGTTGCGGATAGATTGCGATTCCGATGCTAGTGCTTACGTTGAGTATAAAATCATCAAAAGAAATATCTCGATAAATATTATTTTTTATTCGTTGAGCAATTTTTGATAAATTATGTTGGTCTTCTATACCATCTATAACTATAGCAAACTCATCGCCACCAAGATGAGCAATAAAATCTTGCTTTTTCAAAGATTGCTTTAATCGATTAGCTACAGCGCTTAGTAAAAAGTCAGCTTGTTCGGGGCCAAGATCATCATTCACTCGCTTGAAATGATCCAGATCAAGATAAAATAAAGCTAGACTTTTTTTTTCCTGACTGTTTTTATCTATTTTTTCATATAGATAGCTCCAAAAATTACGGCGATTAGGTAATTGAGTAACAGGATCAATTTGTGTTAATAGTTCTATTTCTTTAGAGGAAAGCTTGATGTTGCTAATATCATTAGCAATACAAATATAGTGTTCTAAGGTATTAGACTGATCAAAAATTGGGGCTATCATTAAATGAACCCATTTTTTATTATTGTCATTGTCTAAAGTTTCAAATTCTCCTTCCCAGTGATGTCCACTTTCTAATACTCTATGTATTTCCGGATACTGACGCTCTGCCTCTTTACTCCATTTTTTGAGTAAAGATTTCTCATATAATTCTTTTTTTCCTGGGAGTGAGTATATATCAATGAGGGCTTTATTATAAACCTCTACACTGCCATCATAACGACAAATTAAAACTGCTGTTGATTCATCTTGTATATCTTTATTAATATTTTCAAATGATTTTTTTTGTGTATAATTTTTTTCAAGACGAAATTGTAATTTTCTCTGGTGCAGATGAATTGCAGACTCTAAACGCTCGTTTTTTAATGCCAAGTTTCTTGCGTTTTGATATACTTTTTGTTTAGATTTAAAATTTCTGGTTTCATTTACAATTAGTATTAGTGGTTTTTTTTGAGATGTTAAAGCAATTGCTTCCAAATTTAACTCATGGATATCATCAAGTGATTCGGACCAGATTCCAGATCGAAGAGGCTTTGTTATATCTTTATTCCATGTATTTTTAGCATCATGTAAAAAATTTTCTATAAATGGAAAGCTCTCTATCAAAAAATATTTGTTTGTTGATATAAGTTGTTGTTTAGACTTTATTTTATAAAGATTGATAAACCAGGAAGGTAACTGGTATATTGGAGTAAAATATTCATGGTTATAATAAAAAGCAGCGATGTCCAGTTGAGTTAGGATATCAGAAAGTATATATGAATTGTTATTATCGGTTAGAGGTGTATTCATGTTGATCTGCTTGATAACAAGTGATTGGTGCAATGAGTTCAGCGATATGCTGAAATGCTTGTTCTACTCGTTGACCAGTTTTTGCACTGGTTATAAAAATATCTTCTTCTTTAATCATAAGTTCTGATAATTGACTATCATTGATTAGCCATTTATTTTTCAAATCTGATTTGTTGATGAGAAGGATTAGTTTTCTTTCATTTAAGTTGAGCTGTAATTGGCCCATGATTTCTCGGGCTGTTTCTAGGGTTTGGGGGCGAGTTCCATCAATCACCAATATATACCCACTGGCACCTCTCAAATAAGAAGGGTTTAGCTCAGTGAAAATATCAACACCTTCTATATCCCATAGAATTAACTGTATAGGTTGATCATTAATACTAACTAGGCGTTTATCAATTTTTACGCCAATAGTAGTATGATATTTTTCATTAAAAATACTGTGTACGTATTGCTTTACTAAACTCGTTTTTCCTACTGCAAAGGCACCTAACATACATATTTTCTTTGAAAGCATGTGTTCACTCCACTTTTTGATGGAATAGTACGCGAATGTTTACACGTCTTTGTTGTTCTAAGGGTACGTTTGGTAGATCTATAGCCCCCAACCCCCAGGCGACGATAATGTTCTCATTAATACCATTCGCCTTTAATTGAGAAGCTATCAATTGGGCTCGTTTTTTACTTATTGACAGGTTTGCACTATTCCTGCCCTCTCTATCTGCCAATCCTAATACAGTTATTTGTGTAATTGAGTAGCTAGACTCCAAGGAAATTTTTTGTAATATATTTAGTTGGTTGATTAATGTAGACAGCGTGTTATGGCTTTCATTAATAATAACTGATAAACGATGTTCAAAATAAATATTGATGTTGTTTATATCTTCAACTAGAGCCAAGAATTCAGTATCCAATTCAGCAAGCCGATTTCTAGGTAATTGTATTTTTACTTGAGAGGTATCAAATTCTGAAAAAAGATTTTTTACCATTGGATCGATAGCCAGGGCTTTTAATTGATCTTCGGGTAAGGTTCCTTCTGCAATTAGCTTGATACCATTATCTGTTGATATTGATTGAAATTTGATTAAATATTTATGCTCTAAAACAGGTAAGAATAGTTGTGGGTCATAGATAGAAGCATTCATGTCTGTAATATTTATTTTTAGTTTTGGTGTTTTGTTTTTAGATATTACTTGATTAATTGGTCTTGAAGTTGGTGATTTGAGTAAATTAATGTTAAGTTCATTGTTATTATATTGATGACTAATTATTTGATAACCTTTTTCTAACTGAATTTTTTTAATTATTTCTCCAATTAGATGCTCCATATTTTTGTTGTTAGTGTAAGTGATGTATATAGAGTAACTTGTTATTATACCTATGAGCATCAGGACAACTATTGCTAGCCATGGATAGGATTTTTCTACAGGTTTTTGTTTTTCAATTAATGCATCCTCAAGTAAAGGATAGCAACCTTCTAGAAAAGTATTATCGCCTGAATATAATTTCAGTTGTGAGCTAAACTCGGAGTGAATTGCTTCACAAATTTCCTGTAAGCGGTCTTTAATATCTTTGTGGACATTGCCTCTTATGGCTAGAGCAATAGTGGCATAGGGGCCTGTTTCAATAAGTAGATTCCACTCACCAAATTGTATAGAGTTTAGAGTGTCTGTATTTTGTGTATTTTGGACCTGATTGAAAGAATCTTTAATAAAGTCTGTAATAGCTGTTAGCATTGCTGATATAAGATCTGGATCTTGTGAAGAAATATCTTTTGCTGAACAGGATTCAATCAATAGTCCTGTTTCTCGGTGAATCAAAAATACTTGTTCTACCCTGAACTGTAAGTTTTGCAGTATCACAAACTGGCTATAGGGAATTCCTGAGAACCATGCTTTAAAACGCCATATAATCGCTCGCGCAGACAAACTCTTTTTTAATAACTGATTCAAAGAATAAATCATGTCAGATAATGCATTAGCAACAGCTTTTCTAACCGCAGGACCAATGACTGGATAAATAACATCTGCAAAACTTAAACGATTTTGTTTAATTGAGCTTTCAATCGACTTTGATAGAATAGGGGATAGTTCTTCTGTTAGAGATGAATCCATTTTATTGCGAATTGTAAATGCCTCAGTTAATATTTCCGCAGTGTGTTGTATTTCATCCTGTTTAACCTTTTTGTTTAAGAAAGTCTCGAGTTCTTCTCCTAATACTAGAGATCTCAAACGTTGATGATCTTCCTCATGAGTATGTTCAAGGTTATGGCTATTTTTTATGGCGTGGCCACTGCTCATAATTACTCCTGTTTCTGTCCTTGGATCAAGTTTACGGCCATAGTTTCAAGTAAGGTGGCAAGTGTTTTTCGGTCTGTTTTATTAGCGCTAAGCTCTTGAGAAGTTTGCTCAATTTTTTTCGATAGTAACCTCACCTCTTTTTCCAAGGATTTATAAATTTTGGTAGCAGAGGTTTCTAGTTCACTATGTGCCTCTGATAAATCGTGTTCGGTGTGTGTTTTAAACTCTTTAAATCGAGAGCTAAAATCTATCAACTTTTGCTCGAGTTTATCTTCTTGTTGAAGATGCTTGTTATTATTTACACTGATGGATTGATTAAGCTCTGACATAGCTGATTGTATATTTTTTTCAATCTTATCGTTGCTAGTTTTGATTAAAGTTTCTAAGCTTATAAACTTTTCTGAAAATAGCTTATAGTGATCAGCAATGGTGGCATCTAGCCTGGCAATTTCTTCACCGAATAAAAGTTGGCGAATAGAAGTTAGCTTGTCTGGGTTATCTTCTTTCGGTATTGATGAGTTAACGCTATGAACCACATTATGAGATTTCTTAGTCATAATGGTACCTTTTTTCATTACGATAAATACCTTTCCCTTTCTCTGAGAACAGGAGAGGGTAAATATAAGTGTTACATGTTTATAATAGAATAAATTTTAATAAGTTGACTAACCATTTGATAGGTGTTTTTTTTTTGGTGGAAAATCATGTTTTAAATCAGAATTCTTATAGTGTTATTTATATATAAGGTTTTATTTTAATTTAGAAAACTACTATGCTTTTTTATAGGTATTAATAATAATCTATATATTAAACAATGTTTAAGTTTGTTTTGGCTTGTTAGGGAGAGTAGTTTCAGTGCCGTTTAAAGAATTTGATATTTAATAAGAGTTGTAAATAATTTAAGGGCGCTATGAAACATTATAAAAACTTATTTTATTTTAAATAAATTTGAGATATGTCTGAGTGCAGTAAGTGTTGTTTCTAAATCCGTTGCCGTTATATCTGCTGAACACTGATTTGCCCAGGGTATTTGTTTTTGCTCAAGCTGGTAGTAAATCTCTTCTCCTTTTTTGGTAAGTGATACTAATTTAGCGCGTTTGTGGTTTGGGTTGTCTATAAAAGCCAGTAAGTCTTCTTTCTGCATATCATCTGTTAATCGTTGCACTGCTTGGCGGGTTTGCCCCATAAGGCGTGCTATTTGAGAAACAGTGATTGGATTGTTTGACCTGATAAGCGCACCAAGAATTTTCCAGCGTGCACTGGTTAGCCCAAATTCAGCTGTTAGCTTATCGCCTTCAGTTACGAGTAAGCCGCTGAGCTTGAACACTTCTAGTACTATTTCTGTAAATGCTTGACCTTGACGAGTGTGCTTCATATCAATGCTCGTTCGTTTAAAATAAGTTGACAACATATTGTCAGTTTGACAGTATATTGTCAAATAAATAGTAGGAGTAATGCTATGATATATACCATACACCGCCTTGCAGCAATCCTGGCTGCTTTATGTATGGCAACCTTTTCTGTGTCTACTTTGTTGGTTGAGCTATTTGGCTCTGAAGAGTCTATTGCTATGGTGAAAAGCTTAATTGTGATGCCTGGCTTATTTATTCTGGTTCCTGCTATGGCATTAACTGGGGCTACGGGTGCCAAAATTGCAAAAGTTCGAAAGGGATGCTTAGTTGAAGCCAAAAAGAAACGCATGCCAATAGTTGCGGCAAATGGAATACTTATTTTGATACCTGCAGCGTTATTTCTCAATCATTGGGCATCAATTGGATCATTCGATACCAAGTTTTATATTGTGCAATGTATAGAGTTATTAGCAGGTGCAGTCAATTTAACGCTGATGGGAATGAATATTCGTGATGGTTTAAAAATGGCAGGCAGGCTTCGTCCTAAGCAATTACAACAAACGTCTTGACTGAGTTTTGAAACCCCGTGAGGGGTTATATTTTTCTAAATTTATTGAGTGGTCTAAATAAACTACATTTATCTTCCCATCCTTCCTGGCTTTTAACATAAACAGTGATTTCATCAGCATAGGAAGGGAAACGAAAGCTGGCGTGACCTTTATTGTTCAACTTTTTTGAAGTACTATCCTACTAGCATCATCATAAACAGTAATTTCTGCTTTTTTAGCCGGTTTTCCTTTAGGTAAATAGGCTCGTACTATTACATCACTACTATTTTTTGAGCAATAAAAGTTAAATGAGTTACTTGTTTTACTGTTAAGGCTGCACCCGCAAATTGAAAGTATAACCAAATTAAGATAAATTTTTTTCATTTGTGCCATATTATAAATATCTACTTCAATTAAAAGGTGCTTAAGTATAGTAATGAATTCTTTTAGTTTACCATAGTGAACGGTATTTTCGATGGCAACTATTACAGCTGTTTTTTGCTATTTTATAGTTTTCAGTTAGTAGTTGCCATTTTTTTTCTAAGGAAGCTTGTTGCATATTATTAAAAGCGTTATTTAGCTCAGCAAGTCGATGGTTAAAGTCTTGTTTGCTATCCCATATTTTTTCTTTACTTTTACTGTCTTCACTGCTACCTGGTGGAAATAGTTCTGGCAATTGATGAGTTAATTTTGCTAATTCAGATATTTTTTTATTTATTATTTCCCATTCAATGTTGCTAATAGGTTTCTCGAAATCATCGATAAATGCTTCAATTGCTTTGAAAGTCTGTTGTCGTTGCTTAATTGTATTAGAAAAGTCTTCAGCTAGGCTTGATTGGGTAGTAGTGCATGCAGCGAGCGTGCAAATAGTGAAGTACAACTTGTTCACATTTATCTCCTCTATTATAGCAATAGTAAAAATCGCTTTTATTATATTTGTGTTAGCAAGTATTGCAAATGCAATTTTATTTAGGCAAACTACGCCTTACTTAAATGAGTGTGAGCTGTAAATAGAGAAGTAATGTGTACAAAAAACCAGCCTAGAGCAAACTATCAGCAGGCACATTTACCTGCTGATAGCGGTGTTGAGCTTAATTCTTCAGTTAAAATTTGGGATCTTGCGACTCGTATTAACCATTGGTTATTAGCCGTTTTGGTTTGTACATTACTTATTTCTGGATTTGTGGGGTTGGGGGATCGTCCTCCTCATATGGTTGCAGGGCTACTGCTAACTTGGGCAGTTGTTTGGCGCTGGTTATGGGGGGTATGGGGTAGTCATACCGCTCGGTTCAGTCAGTTTGTGAAAGGGCCTATCGCTGTTTTTCATTACTTTCGTGGAAGCTTTAAAGAAAATAAGAATCAGTTGGCTATTGGGCATAATCCGGCAGGAGGTTGGATGGTGATGACCATGTTGGTGCTGCTGACTTGTCAGGTTGGCACGGGAATGCATCTTGGTGGCATTATCGATTTAACTACTATAACGGGAAATGCTGTTGACGAATTCGCTGGTGTAGCCCATGGGGTGCTGGCCTGTTTGTTAGTGTTTTGTATAGCAGTTCATTTAATCGCCGTTATTGTTTACCTGTTAAAAGGCCAGCGACTGGTGAGAGCAATGGTGACAGGTAAGCTGGATAGCACTGAGATGTTGGACAATAGGGAGCTTGCTTTTGCCGGCGGCATAAAATTAATCATCACACTGGTAGTGGCGCTTGGGTTAGTGGGGTTATTAATTGTGACTATCAATTAAAGTAAGGGGGCTAAGAGAGGATTAGCTTTTCATTTTATTAGTAGTAAATACTACTACTCACTCCTGGTAACAATACCCTAAATACGCGATACTTATTTGTTGCGTATTAACTCATGGGTATTGTTTATCGTGTCATCCAAAAAACTGAAACGAGAGGATAGCTTTGGCTGGCTGATCGCTGTAGTTTCACAGCAGATGGGGTATAGTCTGGATGCTCGACTCAAGAAGTATGGCTTGAATTTAGCCTTATGGCCGACACTATTTTTACTCTGGCAGCAAGAAGGCTGTACCCAAACTGAACTGGCGAAAGCCTGTCAGACCCGCAATTACACTACGACGCGAGTTTTAGATAAGCTTGAAGAGTTGGGGTTGGTTGAAAGACGACCAGACCCGGATAGCCGTCGTGCGTTCAGAATTTTTTTGACCGAAAAAGGACGAGAGCTAGAGCCAGAGTTAATTGCCGAGGCTAAAGCTGTCAATAAACAGTATTTGAGTAAACTGGATAAAAACCAAAGAGCACAACTTATGTCGTTAATGCAGTTGTTAGTCAGTTAATAGCTTTTTTAACTACTCCCCCAAAGGTAACAACTGCTGTTCATATCTTATACGTTAACTACCTTACATCTCAGCTTCTAAAATTAAAACAAGTAGTACTAACTTAGAAGCTGGTGTCTTGCTTTGCATAACCGTACACTAAGTGTATAGCGGTTCATCAATAATCAATTTACTGAGTATATGATACGTTTTGATGGTGTAAGTAAGCGTTATCCTAATGGACATCAGGGCTTAGAGTGTATTGATTTACACATACCTCGAAGCCAAATGGCATTTTTAACGGGGCACTCCGGTGCTGGTAAAAGTACCCTGTTGAAATTGATTATTGCCATGGAAAAACCGACAGCCGGCCAAGTTTCAATTGGTGGACAAAACCTGCAAAGTTTGTGGCGTAATCATATTCCTATTTTGCGACGTAATATTGGTGTGGTATTTCAGGATCATCAGTTACTGTTTGATCGAACAGTGTTTGATAATGTGGCGCTACCCTTACAAATTGCAGGCTATAGTTATCGTGATATTCCGCGGAGAGTAAGAGCATCACTTGATAAAGTAGGCCTATTAAATAAAGAAAAACAGAATCCTTTAGCACTTTCTGGTGGTGAACAACAGCGCGTGGGAATTGCTCGGGCTGTAGTCAATAAACCCCCCTTACTATTGGCCGATGAGCCAACGGGGAATTTAGACCCTGAATTGTCAGCTGAAATTATGCGCTTATTCGCCGAGTTTAATCAGGTAGGGGTAACCGTGTTGGTAGCTAGCCATGATTTGAGCTTAATTGCCAGCATGAAACACCGGGTGATTACCTTGCAAGAAGGACGACTGTTAAGAGATGTAACACTCAATGAATAGTATTAATGACATACCTCGCCATCGAGCGGATGCCGTTAAAGCCAGCCAAGATCCAGCCCGACCGACCAATAAAGCGGCTAAAGTCGCTCATCCTGTTGTTCAATATTGTCAACACCATCAGTTTTCTATGTGGGATGCTTTCAAAAGGCTGATGAAGGCACCGATATCAACGGTGTTTACCTGGTTAATGATAGCCCTGGCATTAGCATTACCTGCGGCGATGTATATTGGTTTAGCCAATGTAAAAACATTGGGAGAGCGCTGGGACGGTGCTCCACAGCTGTCGGTGTTTCTTAAAAAAAATGTTAAGCAAACACAGGCTGATGCCTTAGCCAATAAAATCAAGGAAGCCAGTGTTGTAGAGCAGGTGATCACGATAACCCCTGAACAGGCTTTAAGCCAATTGGAGAGCACTGGAGGGTTTGATGGGGTTGCTCGATTTCTGCCCAACAATCCATTACCTACGGTATTGGTTGTTAAGTTTGGTGGTCAGTTCAACTCATCTGATATTCAATTGCTTGTTGCTGAGTGGCGGTTATTAGCAGGGATTGATGTGATTCAATATGATCTAGCCTGGGTGGATAAGCTGAACAAAATGACGGCTATCGCTTCCCAATTTAGTGTGATTATTGGTGCAGGCTTAGCACTAGCAGTGATGCTGGTAATCGGGAATACTGTCAAGCTTTCAATAGAAAGCAGACGCGCTGAGATTATGGTGATCAAGCTAATCGGGGCTACCAATGGTTATGTTCGCAGGCCATTCCTTTATCTGGGCTTTTGGTTTGGTATAGGTGGCGGAGTATTAGCACTGATTTTATTACAAGGCTTGATAGGCTCATTAGCAGACCCAGTAGCTGAGTTATCAGCACTATATGATAGTAACTTCAAAATAACTGGGCTAAGTTTTTCTGATAGTTTGGTCCTGTTGGGGGTGAGTGCTGGTTTAGGCTGTAGTGGTGCTTGGTTGACTAGCTGGCACTACCTAAGAGAGATTGAACCTCGCTAGAGGACCTTATCTAAAAGACTCTGATTTTGGTTAATGAATTATGAGCTGGTTGTTTAGTGAGTAGCTGTAATGGTTTACACAAGTTGTGTATTTTATATTCTAAGCTGCTTGATATTCCTTGGGATCAAGTTACTATCTTTTAACAGTTGGGCAGTGTCGACTTATTTCATTTTGTTAGACGTGTTTCGACTTACAGGAACTTTCTGAGAAGATCGCACTCTTAAAAAAACAGTGTTAGACTTTCAATCTCTTTGTTGTTACGCATAGTTTTATATTAATGTAGTTGTAGTTCATAGTTTGCAGTGCATAGATTGTTATTACGGAGACTTGCTGTTACGGAGACTATATGGGCACCAGTTTACAGACAATAGAAGCGCTAACTCCAGGTCAGAACCTGGAAGCTTATGTTCAAGCAGTTAACGGTATTGCGGTATTAACAGCTGAGCAAGAAAAAGAGCTGGCTGAGCGACTCTATTATGAAAATGACCTAGAGGCCGCACGTCAGATGGTGTTGGCTCACCTTCGGTTTGTTGTCCATATTGCCAGAAGCTACACTGGGTACGGGTTATCTCAAGCTGATCTGATCCAAGAAGGTAATGTCGGCCTGATGAAAGCGGTAAAGCGCTTTAACCCAGAAATGGGTGTACGTTTGGTCTCATTTGCTGTGCATTGGGTAAAAGCAGAAATGCATGAGTTTATCCTACGTAACTGGCGTATAGTTAAGGTTGCTACAACCAAGTCGCAGCGCAAACTGTTCTTTAACCTAAGAAGTTGTAAAAAACGCTTAGCATGGTTCACTAATGATGAAGTGAATGCTGTAGCGAAAGACTTAGGTGTAGAGCCAAAAACTGTTCGTGAAATGGAAAGCCGTATGGCTAGCCAAGATACTGCATTTGATGCGGGGGTTGATGAAGACGACGACCAGGCTTACCAAGCGCCAGCTTACTACCTCGAAGATAAGCGGTATGATCCAGCTCTTCAGTTAGAAGAGTCTGACTGGAAAGGCGCTGCAACGCAGAATCTACAGCAGGCAATGGAAAAACTGGATGACCGTAGTCGAGATATTTTGCAGCATCGTTGGTTGAATGAAAATAAATCTACGTTGCATGAGTTAGCGGCTAAATACAGCGTATCTGCTGAGCGTATTCGGCAATTAGAAAAAAATGCGTTGAAGAAGCTGAAAGGAACAATGCTGGCGTAAAGCTAAATGAAATAACGATATAGATAAAATTTTAATGAAAACCTGCTTATATGGCAGGTTTTTTATTTCTAAAAATAATGTTTTCTTGATCAAGTAATTTTCTGCTAAAAAGCTCTTCAAAAAAGTCAGTGACAATGAAAAAATAGCTGACATACCCTAATGGCTTTTCTATTAGAATGGGTTTAACACACCCTAGTAAAACTAGCGATTTTCAACTCTGGTATGGAAAAAAATGAGCCTAATTAAGCTTAGAATATTGTCATAAAAAAATAATAGTACTGATAAATAAATCACTTAGAGTGTGAATAAATTTTATACGATGATTCAAAGAGCTAGTGTGATAGAATTGTCTAAAATTTGGACATTTAGCTCACTTTCGGAAAAGGATTAAAGCACTGAACCAGCCGTTTCAAGGAGTCAGACAGGCCAACTAAGGAGGATCATAGGATAAAAGCTACATATTGTGAATAAAAATAAAGCTTAATAAAGCGAATGTCGCATAAAATACAATCTTTTATCTGGCATAAAACATGCTCTAGAAGCTGTACTCAAAAAACAGTGGTAATAAATAAGTAGCTGTACCCAATTAAACCATTCGAACAAAAAATAAGAAGCCATTATCAGAATGAAAAAAAGCTGGAAGAGTTGTGAGTAAGTGATTGTCCTTAGCCAGAACTTTTCTTTAAAAAGAAGTCTATTGTTGTGTAGCTGAACGAACAAGATAAATATAAGGTTGGTACTGTTATGTCGCATGTATTAAGTGTATCGCTTCACCATTTTACTGAAGCAGATTGTCAACCCATTCCTGATGGCGGATGGATTTTAGTTGCTGATATACCTGGAGGCACTGTTGAAATTTCTGGTAATAACCGTGCCCGCTTAGCCGAAATGGCGAACGAGCTGGCAGAGGCAAGGTGTATTGCTAGAACAGTTGCTCAAGAAGAAAGCCAGCAGCCTAACTAAGCTGGCTTATAGTTAATGAAGGTTGTATTCAGACTCTATGGCTAAACTTATCAATCTGGCTGGCTTTCTTATCTGGAAGTACTTTAAGAGTAGAGGTTATAAACAATTTCAGTACCTTGGTACAACCATTAAGCTGTTGACTTATTGGGCTGTAGGGCGTAACAAAAACTAAATAAACAGAAATATTGTGTTAGGTTTAAACGCCCTACTATTATTCCTTCGGACCAAAAACGTTCCTTTTCTAACTCTTGCCTAAAACTCTGAATTGGCAGTTATCCCATTACTGTCAGTATTGTTAATCCATTATACTCATTTGCTTAAATCTAAATAACCTACTCTGATGGTGAAATTATGGCCAAGCTCATGTTGCTACTTACAGGAGTCAGTGGTGTATTGGCAGTTGTATTGGGGGCATTTGGTGCTCATGGGTTGAAGCTGCGGTTGACAGAAAACCTATTGGCGGTTTATCAAACTGGGGTCCAATATCACTTTTACCATACCATGGCGCTAGGGTTTATTGCTTTGGCTTTATATCGCTGGCCAGGTAGTACCCCGCTTATAGCTGCCGGTTGGAGCTTTATTACAGGGATATTGATATTCAGTGGTAGTCTTTATTTGTTGGCTATAACGGATACTAAATGGCTTGGAGCAATAACACCTATCGGTGGCGTGGCGTTTATTATTGGATGGGTTTGTGTTTGCTGGTTTGCAGTCAAATCACCTAGTTAAACATTCAATTCTTGCTTGTTGTTTGAAATATAAACACTATAGAATAGCCCGCTTTGTTTGCATTTCACTTAGACGTTACCTATGAATCAAGATAAGCAATCAACAAAACATCTCCGGCAGGTCAAAAGCTATGTACTTAGAGCAGGGAGAATGACTGTAGGCCAGCAACGTGGCTGGGATGAAGTATGGCCTGAGATGGGACTTACCATTGATGATGGCCTTAAAAATATAGATGAGCTGTTTTCTCGATCTGCTCCACTGGTATTAGAAATTGGCTTTGGAATGGGCCATTCACTATTGCAAATGGCTGAGCAGGAGCCTGAGAAAAACTTCATTGGTATTGAAGTCCATCGCCCTGGTGTAGGTAGCCTATTAAATGAAGCACAAAAAGCTGAACTCACCAACCTTCGTGTGTACTGTGATGATGCTGTTGAGGTGTTGAAACACTGCATTCCAGATGAAAGTATTGATCGACTACAGTTATATTTTCCTGACCCATGGCATAAAAAGCGCCATCATAAACGCCGTATAGTGCAGCCTGCCTTTGTTCAAGCATTACGAGCCAAGCTACAAATAGGTGGAACTTTCCACATGGCAACAGACTGGGAAAACTATGCAGAGCATATGCTAGAAGTAATGCAGCAGGCTGAAGGTTTTGAGAATACTTCTTCAAATGGTCGCTATGTACCACGTCCAGGTTATCGTCCAATTACAAAGTTTGAAAAGCGTGGTGAAAGATTAGGGCATGGCGTGTGGGACTTGGTATATAAACGTATAAAGTAGCATCATGCATAAATATACCCTTCACGAATGATTTCTAGGTTTTGTTATCTTCATTCCTCGCCCCAATCACCTATTATTTATAGGCTCATGGGGCCTCGTCATTTGATGGTCGTACCTAAAAACCATTCGGATTGGGTATAAATTAAGGGAATCCTTAAAGACTCTTTCCATTGCCTCGCTAGTAGTACAACATTTAATGTATTAATAAAAGGTCGCATTTCAATGCGGCCTTTTTTATGTTCATATATTCTGTTCGACGAAAAATACTTGTTGGCTTTTATAGTTGCCCTTTACATGATTCTTACAGAGAGTAGGCAATGGGATATATGGTGTGAGTATTAGTTAACTGGCTAGGGTCTTTATTCTAAGTGATATTTATTATCAGAAAAAATAGGAAATACTATGTTTGATTCAGGTTATTATGTAACTGCAGAATTAAAGATCAAAACAAAATAGAAGAAACTACGAGTGCATTATTAGAGCTTTGTAGTAAAACCATAGAAGAGTCTGGGTGTACTGTCTTCACCTTACATCAAGATCAAAGCGAGCCAATGCGCTTTCTATTATGGGAGCGATTTGACGATGAAATGGCATTCAAGCAGCATTTTGAAGAAGAGCATACAAAAAAATACGTTGAATTAGGATTAATAGAAATCGTTCAGGTTTCTAAAACAGGTGCTGTTAATAAATAAGTTATATATACTTTTCAATAGAATGGAATGGAGTGCTAAATGAGTAATTATACATCAAGAGAGGGCCTTGAGTTAGCACTAGAAACCATTCGGCAGTCACCAGGAACTTGACTATTAGTAGGTAGTGCAACTAAAGAAGTGACTGAAGAGCCGCATTTAGGGTGCAGGAAGTTTGCAGATCAGTTTAGTATGGATGCAGTTAAATTTTTAAACTCTAAACAGGGTAAGCAATTAAATTTACGTGGAATGAATGCAAAAATTATTGAGCCAGGAACGGTAGAAGTTGGCACAACAATAAAGAAAATGATTACATAGGTGTAATTTGATGGATTACTTAAATATCAATAGAGATGCTTGGGACAAGCGGGCGAAAGTTCATATAGATTCTGAGTTTTATGATGTAAAAAATTTTTTAGAAGGCACAACTTCGTTACGCGAGATAGAGATTGCTGAATTAACTGATGTGAAAGGAAAAAAATTACTTCATTTGCAATGCCATTTTGGTCTCGATTCATTGTCTTGGGCTAGAAAAGGTGCAATTGTTACAGGCATAGACTTGTCACCTGTTGCGATTGAGGCTGCTAATAAAATAAAGAAACAAGTAAATATAGATGCTGAGTTTATTTGTTCAGATATTTATGAAATAGACAACAATATTCCTGAAAAAAATAGCTTTGATATAGTTTTTACCTCGTATGGGGCCATCTGTTGGCTTCCAGACTTAAATAAATGGGCAGAAACGATAGCAAGCAATTTGAAGCCTGGTGGAATATTTTATATGGTTGAGTTTCACCCTGTTTATGATCTTATAGCTGATTATTCCTATTTTTATTTGCCAGATCCAGATATCGATGAATCAGGTACTTATACAGAAAACTGTAATGGTGAAAAGTCTAAATTAGTTACTTGGTCACACCCGTTAAGTAATGTGATTAACTCTCTTATAAATTCTGGTATAAAAATTGATCAGTTAAATGAGTTTCCATTTAGTCCATATAACTGCTTTGAAGGTATGTTGGAAAAGGAGCCTGGGAGATTTTTCCTAGACAAATTTAAATATGATATGCCACTTGTATACTCTATTTTAGGGAAGAAGAGTTAACTGTAGTTTTGTAGAGCTTATAATGAAAATAGATGTTGTAGATAGAGCCGACTATATCGAAATAGTTGATGTGTGGGAGGCCTCCGTGAGAGCAACCCATGACTTTTTATCAGAAAAAGATATTCAATTTTTTAAACCTAAAATACTAAATGAGTACCTTAAAGCTGTAGAACAACTTTGGTGTGTCAAAAATAGCGAAGGAGGAATCATTGGGTTTCTTGGCGTTGCAGATGGTAATATTGAAATGCTATTTATCTTGCCTGAATGTAGAGGCAAAGGTATTGGTAAATTGTTAATAAATTATGCTGTGCATGAGTTAGGTGCAAACAAAGTTGATGTTAATGAACAAAATCTCCAAGCAGTAGGATTTTACACACATTTAGGATTTAAAACTATAAACCGTTCGTCAGTGGATGGGCTGGGAAAACCTTATCCTTTACTGCATATGCAACTGTAAACTAGTATTGGTATGTGAAATCAACTAAAAAATAGTATTTTAATGAGAGTAATAAGTGATGTCTGAATTAGTTATTCGTCAAGCGACAGGTCAGGATGCAGGATTAATTCTTGAATTTATCAAGGAATTAGCTCGGTATGAAAAAGCTGAAGATGAAGTTATTGCATCAGAAGCTGATATCATTGAATCACTATTTGCTAACTCTTCAAGGGCTAAAGCTGTAATTTGTGAAAACGATGGTGAGCCGATTGGTTATGCCGTATACTTTTTTAATTATTCAACCTGGCTAGGAAAGAATGGTTTATACCTCGAAGATTTGTACATTACGCCTAAGAAGCGAGGAACTGGAGCCGGTAAAGCACTATTAAGATACTTAGCTCAGCAAGCAGTATCTAATAATTGTGGGAGATTTGAGTGGAGTGTTCTTGATTGGAATGAATCTGCTATCAAGTTTTATGAGTCAATAGGAGCTAAAGCTCAAAGTGAGTGGGTAGGATACCGCTTAGCAGGCCAGGCATTGTTAGATTTAGCTGAGTCATAGTATATATGTTTATTGAGCATATTAATATCAGTACTCCTATTGAGTTACTGGATAAATTAAAGCTATTTTATTGTGAGTTATTTGGTTTGGTTGAAGGGTATCGGCCAAACTTTTTTAGAAAAGGATATTGGCTTTATTTTGATGAGAAGGCATTAATTCACTTAACAGAGAGTAATAAGCATTATAGTAATGAAAGACAGGGGTATTTAGACCATATTGCTTTTCAAGCGACGGGATTGGAAGAATTTATAGATAAGTTGAGAGAGTTTAAAATTAAGTTCAATATTGAACATTTGTCAGATATAGGAATGACTCAACTGTTCTTCAAAGATCCTGCTGGTATTGGTGTTGAAGTGAATTTCTTGCATGAAACAATATAAAAAATACTAAGGAAAAACAGTGTTTTCGCTTAATATAGATAAAGAAACTGCGCTTGAATTAGTTCATCCTGTAATGGCTAAACACTTGCATGAGTTAGTGGAAAAAAATAGAGCATACTTGTCAGAGTGGCTACCATGGGTGAATAAAACGAAATCAATTGAAGACTACCAGTCTTTTATCAATCAAGCTTTGCATGATTATGCTGATGACAAAAAAATGGTGTGTGTAATTAAATATCAAGAAGAACTGGTTGGGGTTTGTGGTTTTAACTCAATTAATCCGATGCTGAAGAAGGTTGAAATTGGCTATTGGCTGGCATCTGAGTATCAAGGGAGAGGAATTATTACTAATGTTTGCCAAAAACTAATCGAAATTGCTTTTAATCACTATAATATGGATAAAGTGCAAATTTCTGCTGCGGAGGAAAATCATAAAAGCCGGGCTGTTTGCGAACGGCTGGGAATGAAATTAGAAGGGATTATTACTAATGCAGAAAATGTTGATGGAAAAATAGTAAATCATGCAATTTATGGACTAAATAGAAAAAACAACTGAACTACTCAACCATGCACGACAAGGAGTTAAAATGTTTCCTATAGATATTGTAGTTGCTTATACGCTTGCTTGCATACTATTAGTTATTTCGCCGGGGCCGGATAACTAATTGGCAATAGGAAGAGGGCTTAGTCAAGGTAATACAGCTGCAGTGGTATCAGGATTGTCTTCAGGAGCTGGAATATAATTCCATGTACTTGCAGCAACTTTTGGGTTTACATTGTTGCTGCAGACAACAATATTTTCAACAGGGTTCCTATCAGCTGTACTATAAACCCAAAACCAGGGTTGTTTGTGCTGGCTTTTATCCCTCAGTTTGTTGAGCCTAATCTAGGATCAGTTACCATTCAATTGTTGGGTTATGGTATTTGGTTTGCTGTATTAACAGGTCTTAATATAGGAGCGGGCATTAGTTTCCTGTCATCTGGTTTGGCTGTGGCGTTAATGAAACAAAAATAAGGATTGAGTAGTGCAAGTTTCAGCTTATATTGCAACCAGTTTAGATGGTTTCATTGCAAAAAAAAACGGTGATATAGATTGGTTAATGGATGCAGAATGCCAAGAAGAAGATTATGGGTATGAAAACTTTATAAAAACAGTCAGTTGTTTGGTTATAGGGCGAAACACATTTGAGAAAATATTGAGCTTTTCCGAGTGGCCTTATCCAAATAAACGAGTGGTTGTGCTTAGTAATATTATAAAGCAACTGCCTGATTTAACTAAACATAAATCTGAGTTGTTTAGTGGTGAACTTACCAGCTTAATAGAAAAATTAAGCATGGAAGGAGAGCAAAGACTATATGTTGATGGTGGTATTACAATTCAGTCTTTTCTTCAACTTAAACTACTCACAGATATAACTATAACGAAGATACCAGTTCTGCTTGGAGAGGGTATTCCTCTGTTTGGCTCTGTAATCAGTGAAGTAAAGTTGACCCATGTAGAAACTAAGATTTTTAACAATGGTTTTGTTCAAACACAATATATATTTAATGATTCAAAGATAGCCTTGATAAAATGACACCAGAAGAAATAGTGATTATTTTCTGGCAGACTATGAATGCCAATAATTTTTATAAGGCAAGTGAGTGGCTAGCAGAAGACTTTGAGTGTTATTGGCCACAGTCTTCAGAGTTAATTGTTGGTCGAGACAACTTCGCTAAAATTAATACACATTATCCTGTAAATGGAGAGTGGAAATTTCATATAAATAATATACTCGGTAAGGATAATCAGGTAGTCACTGAAGTGGAAGTCAGTGATAATGAAGTAAGTGCAACGGTTATCACCTTCCATAAAGTAGAAAAAGGGGTGATTAGCAGGCAAAAAGAATATTGGCCTGACAGCTTTGAGACACCGCTCTGGCGAAGGCAATGGGTTGTAGTAGTTTAATGATGAGCATTAATTAATCTAATCATACGTTTGAATTGATGTTGGTCAATTATAGAGTATTAGGTTGGAGAGTAGGTAATAACCGCTAAAGAGAGTAAGTTTGTATAGCAAAACTAAGATGACTTGGATAACATTTGGTTATGTGGGCTTACAACACAGAAATCATGGAGCATCTAGGTTTTGAAAACACTGAAACACTTACTTGATAGAAACCGGGCTTGGGCTGCTTCAATTAAAGAGCAGGATCCAGAGTTTTTTGCTCAGCTGTCTAAACAGCAAGCACCTGAGTATCTATGGATTGGTTGCTCTGATAGCCGAGTGCCTGCCAACCAGATTGTTGATTTACCCCCAGGTGAAGTGTTTGTTCATCGTAACATTGCCAATGTAGTGGTCCATACTGATCTCAACTGCCTTTCTGTTTTACAGTTTGCTGTTGAGGTACTGAAAGTAAAGCATATTATTGTCTGTGGTCACTATGGGTGTGGTGGTATTAAAGCGGCAATAGATCATCATGAGCATGGTTTGATCGATAACTGGCTGAGAAATATCAAAGATATCTACCGTTACCACCAGGAAAAGCTTAATGCAATTCAAAATGAAGAAGAACAAATTAATGTTCTGTGTGAATTGAACGTTATTGAGCAGGTAGCCAATGTATGCCATACCACAATCGTACAAAATGCTTGGAAAGCAGGGCAGGAACTAGCTGTTCATGGCTGGATTTATAGTATTGAAGATGGGATTTTACGAGATTTGAATGTTTGTACTACTGGCTTGGATGAGATAGATCAGATTCATCGAGTAAAATAATTCCTTCCTTCATCACTTCTTAATCTTTAAAAACAGACTGTCATTAAGCTCTTAATGACAGTCGTAAAATAGAATGAAACTCCTTAATTCAGACCAATACTACGAAAGAAACAAACTTATTTTTGATCAGGTAACAAGTAAAATCATTCATGCAATTCCTTTTGCCAGAGTAGAGCATATTGGCTCATCAGCAATCAAAGGTGCTATATCAAAAGGAGACTTAGATATTTTTGTGGGTGTACCGTTAGCTGTTCATCAGGAATGCATTGATAAAATTATAAGCTTAGGATTTAGAATTAAAAAAGATACGCTTCGTACTGAATCGCTTTGCATGTTGGAAGCAGGCCAATATGAGTGTGATACTGCAATTCAGCTTGTCGCTAACGGCTCTAAATTTGAGTTTTTCTTGGTATTTCGTGATAAATTGAAAAGTGATTATAGGCTGCTATTGGAGTATAATAACATAAAGTTATCTTGTCAGAATTTATCAGAAGAACAATACCGCGAGAAAAAAGCAACTTTATTAGACAGATTTTGGAGCTTTAATAACAGTGATTAATGGTCTAAACCATATTACTTTGGCAGTAAGTGATTTAAATAAGTCGTTTGAATTTTATGTGGAGGTTTTGGGTTTTAAACCTCATGCAAAGTGGACTAAAGGCGCTTATCTTAGTGCAGGAAGCCTTTGGTTTTGCTTGTCACGAGATGATGAAGTTCAATCAAGAAAAGATTATACGCATATTGCATTTGATATTGGCGAGCAAGGCTTTTCTATTTTAAAGAATCGATTCATTGATATGAAAATCAGGCAATGGAAGGTTAATACGAGTGAAGGTAGTTCTCTCTATATACTGGACCCTGATGGTCACAAGCTGGAAATTCACGTTGGTTGCCTGCAAAGCCGTTTACACACATTGAAAGAAAACCCTTATCCAGGCCTAGTGTTATATTAACTGCTATTATTAAAGATTAATAAGGTTAACCGATATGAGGGTTAGGCGGTGGCTACTGAAAATCAAGACACTAACCTGGAAAATATTGCTCAAGACTTAATGCAGTCGTTAGCTGCAGGTGAGCTATCCTGGGAGTGGGATAGCAGGTTTAATACTGTATTAACCGCTTTTTCTGTGGATAAAAAGGAGTTAGTGCACCAAGCGGTTAGTAAAAGCCTTGATATAACTTGGGATGAATCTAGTATCGAAAACGCATCTGAAGCAGTAAAGCAGGTATCCAGTAATCTTGGAGGCATTGTGCCTGGGCAACAGCTGCTGATATCTAATCCAATAAATGGTTCGTTTTTGTATTGTGCCTGGTGGCCATGGGGTAATGGTCAGAGTATTTCCATTCGTATTGCACCTGTATTGGTAGGTGATGAGGCTATTCAGTTGGATTTGCTAAATTGTTTTAAAAAAATATTCTGTGTAGAGTAAGATTTTAGGGGTGCCCTTTATCCCTTAAACAAAAAAGGCTACATTAATGTAGCCTTTTTTAGTTCGTATGCTTGAAAGCAATTAAGCTTTAGCGCGACGATATAGACCAAGTAAGCCTAAAGCAATTAAAGCAAGAGGTGCTGGAGTTGGTACTGGTACTGGAGGCTTAGGTGGAACAATAACGGTAGATTGCTTGTTGTGGAAATCTAAGCCGTTAACCCCAGAATATTTCCAGTAAGTTAGTTGGTTGCCGTTGTAGCTAGCGCGTGGGCTATAGTCTACGTGGACCCAGCCACCAATAGTATTATTAAACTCAATACCACCTAAAGGATCGTTTTGACGTAATTGAGCATTGATTTGTGCAACGTCAATAGTGAAGTCAAGTGTAGTTTGGTTATTTTGCTTGTGATAATTGATAACGTTTTCAAAGCGTTGAACAACAGGATTTTTGTAGTTTTGACCAAGAATGCTGTAGCCTTTGTTAACGGTAATTACGTTGTTTTTCAAGTCAATGTGCATAAAGCCAGCATTTTTTGTGCTTGGGCTGTTACCACGGTTAACCACTGCCCATAGGCCATCTGTATTCCCTTTTAGTGTTGCATTAAGAGAAAATTTTTGTGTTTGGTCATCATAAGTGAATTTGGCACTTTGAACATTTCTCATGCCTTGCTCATAAGTGTAAACAGTTGCATGAGCTGATGCAGCTAAAACAGAACCTAGTGCTAATGTAGCCAATCCTTTTTTAATCATTTGCTTTATAACCTTATATGAGTTTGTCGTGTATGACCTGCACAGATGGTTTTTGATAAAAGCTATATGTGCAGTGAATTTACCTTTCCCTAACTGCCAGCATCGTGCCAGTTTTAATTAAATTAGCTTTCTAGTGAGCTTTATTTTTTATAGTGTGCTGTTTTGCACAATTTGTCTGTTAAAAATATTTACAGGAATATAGTGATAATTCACAAAGTGATTTCAGTGAGAAAGTTGTTTTATTTTTAGGGCGAATCATGAATTAAAAGTATGTAAATGCTTCTGACAAAATATTAATTATATGCTGGTGATTAAATGTCTAATGAGTTTTAGATTCGCGTATACTATTTTTGTTGAGTGGTTAAACGTGTATTCGTTCAATAAACTAACCATTAGAATTAAGTAGGTCATAAAAAAGTTAGTAAAAAAAATCGTCAATTAATTAAGAGGGGAGTTCAAAAACCACCGACTATTAATTGGAGCAAGTGTACTGAAATTACGCAGTTAAAAGAGGGTTAGATCAAAGATAAGTGGGAGCTTCTATTTAGTAGATAACTGTGTATTCCTTTTGTTCATGATGAGTATGAACTGAATTGCATTGCAAGAGTTAAACTTTATTTGTAATGTGGATCAAATTAAAAGTATGAATTGATTCAAATACTGATAAACCAGGAAGGGCTATGCAATACCAACAGTATACTCAGCAGTCCCTTGATAGAGATTATAACAATCGCCAGACAGTGAAGAATTTTGAGCAAATACTTGCTTCCTGGCAGGATACCAGCAAAAGAGCCCGACAGTTTTACATCCATTTTGATGATATTAAGTATGGCCTGTCTAATCGGGAATCAATTGATATCTTTCCAGCCAAGCATGCTAATCAGCCTGCAATTTTGTTTATTCATGGTGGTTATTGGCAGTCGATGGATAAAAAGTTTTTTCACTTTTTAGCGCCCATGTGGGTTGATCGTGGGGTTAACTTTATTTTTATTAATTACCCACTTGCCCCTCATGCATCGATAACCGAAATTACTAACAGCATTCAAAGAGCATTGCACTGGATCTACCAACATGCAGCAGACTATCAAATTAATCGAGATCAGCTATATCTGGTGGGGCATTCAGCTGGTGCTCATTTAGCCAGTTATTTATTAACTGTTGATTGGCAGCAACTGAGCCCTAAAATTCCCAATAATCTCATCAAAGGCATTGCTGCATTAAGTGGTATTTATAATTTGGGACCTATTCAAAACTGTTTTGTGAATAGAGTCTTGAAGCTAACCGATGTGGAAGTCAGTCAATTTAGCCCTATTCGTTTAGTACCAATGGTACAACCCTCGCTGTTATTAGCGGTAGGAGAGCAGGAAGCAATAGGATTCCATGATCAGCAGCAGGCATTTGGCGAAAGTTGGCAAAGGTATTTACCGTATTTGAAGCAAATACAGGTTAAAGGAGTTAACCATTACACGATGTTAGATCAGTTAGGAGAAGCTGGCTCTCCTTTATTCTCTAAAGTGAGCCAGCAATTTGGTTTGTTTTCTACGGGTTAGTATGGAGTAGAAATACCCAATTTACGATCCATACATCACTTTTGGCAGCCAGGTTGTTAGCCCAGGCCAATAGGCTAGTAGGGCCAGCAAAATTAATTGAATAATGATATAGGGAGCAACTCCTTTATAGATATCAGTAGTGCATAACCCCTTTGGAGCAACGCCACGTAGATAAAAAAGTGCAAAGCCAAAGGGAGGAGTTAAAAATGAGGTTTGTAAGTTAACCGCAATCATTACACCTAACCAAATGGGGTCTAATCCCATAGCTAATAATACGGGGCCTACAATAGGCACTACGACAAAGGTAATTTCAATAAAATCTAATATAAAGCCAAGCAGGAAAATCACCAGCATTACAATAAATGTGGCTGTAATGACTCCACCAGGCATATCGTTAAAAATTTCCTGAATGACTTCATCACCGCCATAGCCTCTAAATACCAATGAAAAAACAGAGGCACCAATCAATATCATAAAGACCATACAAGTAACTTTGGTGGTGGATTGAACAACTGCTTGAAGCTGCTTAAAGCTGAGTTGTTTTTTACTGAAAGCGAGTAAAGTTGCACCCACAGCACCTACTGCAGCTGCTTCTGTCGGGGTAGCTAGTCCACCTAAAATGGAACCGAGTACAGCAAAAATTAATAGTAGGGGAGGAATAAGACTACCTAATAAACTGCTGTTATCTTGAATGTCTTTTTTGAGCTGCTCTGTATTAATAGCGGGGGCATTGGCAGGCTTGAATAGTGCAACAACAAATTGATAAGCAACATACATAATTACTAACAATAACCCTGGAATAATAGCACCAACAAATAAATCACCTACGGATACAGTTTTAGGTGAAAAAATACCCATATCAATTTGAGCTTGCTGATAAGCGCTTGATAACACATCACCAAGCAAAACCAAGGCAATAGAAGGAGGGATAATTTGTCCTAAAGTCCCAGTAGCACAGATAGTGCCTGCGGCGAGGCTTTTGTTATAGCCTCTTTTTAGCATCGTTGGTAAAGACAACAGCCCCATGGTAACCACGGTTGCGCCGACAATTCCGGTACTAGCCGCTAACAGCATACCAACGACTGTAACTGAAATACCTAGCCCGCCAGGAAAACGACCAAATAAAAGGGCCATACTGTTCAGTAGGTTTTCTGCTATTTTAGATTTCTCTAACATAACCCCCATAAATACAAATAGTGGCACAGCCATCAAGGTTTGATTGGTCATGGTACCGTAGAGGCGGCTGGGTAACGCATGGAGAATAGCAGGGTCGAAAGCACCTGTAGTGGAACCTACTGCAGCAAACACAATCGCCGTGCCTGCAAGGGAGAAGGCGACAGGGTAACCCAATAGCAGAACCCCACAGACAACAACAAACATCAACAGTGGTATTGCTTCCAGCATTAGGCTGCCCCCTCATTTATAGACTCATTAGAAGGTGTATCTTGGTTTTTAATAATGAGGATTGCTCGAAGAAATTCCCCAATACCTTGCAGGAGCAGGGTAGCTACCATCACCAAAATAAAGCTTTTCAATACAAAAACGCCAGGCAATCCACCTGCCTGACTGGAGCCTTCATAAATGCGCCAGGATTCGAAGACAAAAGACCAGCTCATCCAGCCAATAAATAACACTACAGGTATAAGTAAGAATAAGCTGCCTAAGCAGTTGATTAGTGCCTGAGTTTTGCTAGAAAAACGGCAATAGAAAATATCCACTCGCACATGGCCATTGTGTTTAAGGGTATAGCCACTAGCTGCGAGAAATATAAAAGCATGGACATAAATGGCTGACTCTTGGAAAGCTATAGAGCCAAAACCAAACCCATAACGTAAAACCACTACCACGAACACAATAGTCATCAGTAGCAGGTTAAACCATGCTGCAAAATTCCCAATTGCTTCTGTGATACGGTCAATGATGGCAACAGCAGTTGTTATCTTTTTAATGCTCATCTGACACCTATTTTGACACTTTATAAAGGCACTGAGTGCTCTTATATCTTGTTGTTTATTTGTATGGCCTAAATACCATGAGTAATCCCTGGCTGCCCTAGTGGACAAGTATCCAAGCCAGTATACCAAGTTACCTTACTTTAGCGATTTGTAGAACACTTTAAATTGCAGAGCGGTGATAGTTAGAAAAAGAAAAACTTTAGGGCGCTTCTAATAATTGTTTATGTCCTCTGGGCAAGCTAACGGGGTCTTGAACAAGACAATAAACAATTATTAGAGATGCCCTTGTAATAGAAAAAATATCGATTAGCTCTAAAAGCGATCAAAGTGCGAAGATTTAGTGACAAGCTGCTGATTTTTCGCTCAGATATTTAACAAAAACGTCATAATTCATCCATATAGTTAACACCGCTTAGATAGATACTGTGCCAGGAAACAACCCCATTAGGAGCATGTGATGAAATTGATAGGCATTTTTCCAGCAGTCGCCCTAGTAGCAGTGGGCACTATTAGCGGGCTAACCCAAGCAGCTCAAGAGGTAGACCCTAAAATTGCCAGCTACGCTAAGGCCAGTGGTGTTTCTGGCAACTTATCAAGTGTTGGTTCAGATACGTTAGCTAACTTAATGACCCTATGGGCAGAAGAGTTCAAGCGGGTTTATCCAAACGTTAATATTCAAATTCAGGCAGCAGGTTCATCGACTGCTCCTCCTGCATTAACAGAAGGGACTGCTAACATCGGCCCAATGAGCCGTAAGATGAAAGATAAAGAGTTGGAAGCGTTTGAGAAAAGGTATGGCTACAAACCAACTGCAATTCCTGTTGCTATTGATGCACTAGCAGTATTTGTCAACAAAGATAACCCAGTTAAAGGGCTTACGATTAAGCAAGTAGATGCTATTTTCTCTACAACGCGCAAATGTGGCCATAAAGAAGATATCAGTACCTGGGGTAAGGCAGGACTAAATGGCTCATGGGAAAAGCGTGATATCCAATTGTTTGGTCGTAATTCAGTATCTGGTACTTATGGATACTATAAAGAGAAAGCACTCTGTAAAGGTGACTTTAAAAACAATGTCAATGAGCAGCCAGGGTCAGCCTCCGTTGTCCAGTCTGTAAGTGCCTCTATTAATGGTATTGGTTATTCAGGCATTGGTTATAAGACATCCAGTGTACGTACTGTGCCGCTTGCAAAGAAAGATGGACAGCCATTTATTGAGGCAACCCCTGAAAATGCAGTTAAAGGCAACTATCCGCTGTCTCGGTTCTTGTATGTCTATGTAAACAAGCAGCCAAACAAACCACTATCTCCACTTGATAGAGAATTTATTAAGCTTGTTTTATCAAAGCAAGGTCAGGAGGTAGTGATTAAAGATGGCTATATCCCTCTACCTTCTAAAGTGGTTGATAAACAGTTGAAGAAGTTAGGTGTTTAATCAACTCAAATATCTAGCCTAAAGCGCTTACTTAGGCTAATTAGAAAGTTAAGTGAAGGCAAATAATTAACCGAGTGCTATGCCAAGTAGCACTCGGTTACTTTTGTTTTTATCGGTTGAAAATACCAAAAAGTAAGCATGTGAATAATTCAACACGGCTCTTCATTCATTTGTAACATATCTGTAATAATCAGCCACTAATGTACCTGCCATGAAAGAGCAAACCACATACACACCAACTGTTGATTTAAATACAGCAAGTGCCAAACGTTACCGCCGCTTGCGCCACTTTAAAGATATCTTTGCTAAGTGGGGAGTAGCAATCGGCGGCATTGGCGTTATTGTTGCCATTTTGTTGATATTTCTTTATTTGATGTATGAGGTAATGCCGCTATTTAAGTCGGCCTCAATAGAAAAAGTCAGTCAGTATTCTTTGCCTGCGGTGGCAGAGCAAGCCAAAACCCTCTATCTCAGTATGGAAGAGCAAGCTGAAATTGGGATTAGAGTTGATGAAGTGGGTAATGCCATTTTTTTCAAAACCAATTCTGGTGAAATCCTCAAAAAACATGCTTTACCAGTACCAGCAAATAGTGAAGTCACTGCTATAGCTGAAGCTGGGCCAGCTACTGATGAACTTGCATTAGGTTTTAGTAACGGTGAAGTACTGGTTTTTAAGCATGAATATAAAGTGAGCTATGGCGATAATAATCAACGTCAAATTGATCCCTCCATTGAGTATCCTTATGGAAAAGAGCCAGTAGTATTATCTGAAACTGGAGATGCTATCACCCATATCGCCATCCGCGATACTGAAGAAGCACTGGTCATTGCTGGGGCAACAAATGACAAGTTGCTCCTTAATATACTGAATAAAGAAGAAGACTTTTTAACTGAAGAAATCACTTTTGAAGAAGAACATTTAGAGTTGCCAAAAATTACTGGTGATGTGAAGGGCTTGTTAATTGACCCAGAGCAACGCTGGTTGTATGTAACAATTAATCAGACGCAAATAGCGGTGCTTAATATTGCTGATCGGGAACACCCAAAAATTAATAGTGTATTAAATGTTACTAGCGGTGAATATCAGCTTTCTCAAGCTAAATTATTGCTTGGGGGTGTTTCGTTATTATTGGGTGATAGTGGTGGCAATATTTCTCAGTGGTTTTTAGTCAAAAACAAAGACAGCCAATGGCGTTTAGAGCAGATTAGAGACTTTAAGCTGGCTGAAAATAATATAACTAGCATAGCTCCAGAACACCGACGTAAAGGATTTTTAGTAGCAGATGATAAAGGGCAAATAGGCATTTATAACACTACGGCTCACCGCTCCTTGATTAGTGAGCAAATCAGCGACAAACCAATTGAGTGGCTGGCGGTGTCTCCCCGTGGTAAAGCATTTTTAGCTGAGGACCATAGTGGCCAGTTAAGTTTTTGGAACATTGATAATGAGCATCCAGAAATATCCTGGTCTTCATTATGGAGGGAAGTGTGGTACGAGAATTATGACGAGCCAGCTTATATTTGGCAGTCCTCTGCTTCCACCAATGACTTTGAGCCTAAAATGAGCCTGATGCCATTAGCATTTGGCACCTTAAAAGCCGCCTTTTATGCCATGTTATTGGCAACCCCACTGGCAATTTGTGGAGCGATTTATACCGCTTATTTTATGGCTCCAGCCATGCGCCGAAAAGTTAAACCTGTTATTGAGTTAATGGAAGCATTACCCACAGTTATTTTGGGCTTTTTGGCTGGGCTGTGGCTTGCACCTTTTGTTGAAGACCACTTAACAGGTATTTTTGCCTTGCTTATGGTGGTACCTATTGGTTTCTTATTATTTTCATTCGGTTGGCATCAATTACCGGATTCTATTCGACACCGAGTGCCTGATGGTTGGCAGCCATTATTGTTAATACCAGTTGTAATTATTTTAAGCTGGCTGGCTATTACCATGAGCCCCACAATGGAAGGCGTATTTTTTAGTGGAAATATGCGTAGCTGGTTAGTCGAGCATGGTATTAGTTTTGATCAGCGTAATGCACTTGTCGTTGGTTTGGCTATGGGCTTTGCTGTAATCCCGACAATTTTTTCTATTACTGAAGACGCTATTTTTAGTGTACCTAAACACTTGAGCTATGGCTCTCTTGCTTTAGGCGCGACACCTTGGCAGACCTTAACCCGTGTGGTGTTGTTAACCGCAAGCCCAGGTATTTTTTCTGCAGTGATGATAGGTATGGGAAGAGCTGTGGGTGAGACCATGATTGTATTAATGGCAACAGGTAATACCCCTATCATGGATGTCAATATTTTTGAAGGAATGCGGACTTTGGCAGCCAATATTGCCGTAGAAATGCCTGAGTCTGAAGTGGGTAGCTCCCATTACCGAGTATTATTTTTAGCTGCATTGGTGCTGTTTTTATTCACCTTTGTTGTTAACACCATGGCTGAAATGATTCGTCATCGGCTTAGAAAGCGTTACAGCTCGCTATAACACTAGATAGGTTTGAAAGTTATGCGTGTTTCTTTAAAAAAATGGTATAGAAGCGGTGAACCTTGGGTTTGGCTTAATGCAGGAGCCGTAGCCATCAGTATTGTTATGGTGGTTGGTTTATTGGCATTAATTGCGGTTAGAGGCATGGGGCATTTTTGGCCTAGCGTTATCATGCAGGCTAACTATGAGCTACCAGGGGCTGAGAGTCGGTTGGTAGCTGGTGAAGAAGTTGATCATGAAGAAGTGCCTGTAAAACGCCTAGAGAATGCAGGTGTGCCGGTTATTGATGGCGTAGAAACTATGCAGCGTACGCTACTCAAAGTGGGCAACCGTGATTTAACCAGTGCTGATTTTCAGTGGGTAGTGGCAAATTATCTAACCAACATTGAATACCCCAAAGAAATTATGGCAATAGAACGCCGGGAGTGGGGTAATTTTTACGGCTATTTAAGAGGTGTTAAAGAGAGCGGAGAGCTTGTTGCGGAAGCCAATGACCCTGAGTTGTGGAATATTTTTCAGCAGCGAATTGAGCGTGCATTAACGATTTACGATGATATTTATGAAATTGAAAAGCATGATATTGGTTCAATTAATTCTGGGCTGGAAAGATTAAGGTTACAGCAGCGCAAGCTGGAACTAGTTGGTGAATTAACTCCCACTAGGTTAGCAGATATAAAAGCTCAGGAAGCAGAACTACAAGCACAATATAAGCAGCTTGAAAAAGAGTTAGGCAAGCTACAGGTTACCTTCCAACGTGACAGCATAATCGTTGATTCTGTTGATGGTAATACAACAGAAATATCCCTGGCAAAAGTAGTACGTGCCTATAAACCCAATGATATGAGCATTTTTCAAAAAATAGCTTTTTATGGGGATAAAGTGTGGGAGTTTGTGAGTGATGAGCCTCGTGAGGCTAATACAGAAGGTGGCATTTTCCCTGCCATATTTGGTACGGTGATGATGGTTATTCTGATGTCGGTGATGGTAACGCCATTTGGTGTTATTGCAGCGGTTTATTTAAGGGAATACGCGAATCAGGGTGTAATTACCAGAACCATCCGGATTGCGGTTAATAACTTAGCAGGAGTTCCATCTATTGTTTATGGGGTCTTTGGCTTAGGTTTTTTTGTTTATTTTCTTGGTTCTAATATTGATCAGTTATTTTTTCCAGAAGCGTTACCTTCCCCAACCTTCGGTACCCCTGGTTTATTATGGGCTTCAATTACCTTGGCATTACTCACCTTGCCAGTGGTTATTGTCGCTACAGAAGAAGGACTATCCCGTATTCCTCGGGCAGTACGAGAAGGCAGTTTGGCACTAGGTGCCACCAAAGCAGAAACGCTGTGGCGGGTTGTACTACCAATGGCTAGCCCGGCCATGATGACAGGCTTAATTTTAGCTGTGGCAAGGGCTGCAGGTGAGGTTGCACCTTTGATGTTAGTGGGGGTGGTTAAATTAGCCCCCTCACTACCATTGGATGGCAACTATCCTTATTTACATCTTGATCAGAAGTTTATGCATTTGGGTTTCCATATTTATGATGTCGGCTTCCAAAGCCCAAATGTGGAAGCAGCTCGTCCTTTGGTCTATGCCACAGCATTATTATTGGTCATTGTGATTGCAGTATTAAATTTATCAGCAGTCGCGATTCGTAACCATTTACGTGAAAAGTATAAGTCATTAGAAGTATAGGGGTGTCTTTAGATGGAAATATCAACCCCCCTTAATTGTCGCATTCAATCGTTATTATCGGATACGACACTGGCATTACCCAAATTGAAGGGGATATATGAAGTTAATTTATATATAGCCAGTCCAATAGCATTTATTATTAAGAGTGAGAGTATGTTATGACGACCCTCGCAACCCTTGACGCACAACAAACTAACCAACAGGGAAACCAGCCATTGACTCATGGTGTAGACATGGCAACCCTCGGGCGTGGCAGACAAAGTCTTGACTTAAGCCAAGAACAGCTTTGCCTTGAAATTTCTAATGTTAATTTGTTTTATGGGGAGAAGCAGGCACTGTTTGACATTAATTTGTCAATTCCACAAAAACGGGTGACTGCTTTTATTGGGCCTTCTGGTTGTGGTAAATCCACCCTTTTAAGAAGCTTGAATCGGATGAATGATCTGGTGGATGGTTGTCGGGTAGAAGGCCGAATCGCCTTGGATAATCAGAATATTTATGATCGCTCTGTGAACGTTGCGGACCTTCGTAGAAGGGTTGGCATGGTATTTCAGAAGCCTAATCCTTTTCCCAAAAGCATTTATGAAAATGTTGCTTATGGATTAAGAATTCAAGGCATTAATAAAAAGCGTGTTTTGGATGAAGTGGTGGAGTGGGCTTTAAAAGGCGCTGCATTATGGGATGAAGTTAAAGATCGGTTGCATGAAAGTGCCTTGGGCATGTCGGGTGGCCAGCAGCAGCGCTTGGTTATTGCCAGAACTATTGCTGTAGAGCCTGAAGTTTTATTGTTGGATGAGCCTGCTTCAGCACTAGACCCGATCTCTACTTTAAAAATTGAAGAACTAATTAACGAACTAAAATCAAAATATACTATTGTTATCGTTACCCATAATATGCAACAGGCGGCTCGTGTTTCCGACTACACAGCATTTATGTACATGGGTAAATTAGTCGAATTTGATGATACAGATACACTCTTCACTAATCCATCACAGAAACAAACAGAGGACTATATTACCGGTCGATATGGTTAAATAGGATTTATCCTCGAGACTTATAGCCAAAGCGAGTGGCTTTTAGGGGAGGCTGTCGAGCGATGAGGCCCCAAGAGCTTATTGAAATAAGTGACTGGGGTGACAGTTAAATGCTCCATGCATTAGCTGAATTTCCACCTTCCATGGTGGTCAAGAGCGACGACAACAAACCCTAAAATTCACTCGCGAAGGGTATGTAAACATCTTGTGTCGTTTTTGAGGGCATATCTCAGCTATTATTTAAGTAGGCTATCAATGAAGAGGGTACCTCTAAAAAAGTGTAATTTAGAGATACCCTAAAGTGAACTGTAAAGGTTGCAGGTAGTAATGGATATCAACACAGACACTCATACTCAGCATATTTCCCAACAATTTAATGCCGAACTTGAAGAAGTAAGAAATAGCTTGCTGGCAATGGGCGGCTTAGTCGAAAAACAAGTGAGTGATGCAGTACGAGCACTTATTGACGCTGATAGTGAACTAGCTAAGCAGGTCCGCAAAAATGACGATCAAATCAATAGCATGGAACTTACGATAGATGAAGAGTGTGCTCGAATTTTGGCTAGAAGGCAGCCAGCAGCCAGTGACTTACGGTTGGTGATTGCCTGTTCGAAAATGTCTACCGACTTGGAGCGAGTAGGGGACGAAGCAGCCAAAATAGCTGGCCATGCTATTGAATTAACTGAAGAGGGTGAAGCACCAAAAGGTTATATTGAGACTCGCCATATTGGCGCGCGAGTACGTCGTATGGTTCAGGAGTCACTAACAGCTTTTGCTCGGTTTGATACTGAAATGGCTTTGAGAGTGGCTCAGGAAGATAAATCGGTTGACTTGGAATACAAAAGTGCCATGCGAGAGCTGGTAACCTTCATGATGGAAGACCCAAGAAGTATCACCCGAGTATTGAATATTATGTGGGTGCTTAGGTCTTTAGAGCGTATTGGTGACCATGCCAGAAACATAGCCGAGCATGTGATTTATTTAGTTAAAGGTACCGATGTACGGCATATTGGCTTAAAACGAATGAAAGAAGAAGTGCTCGAAAAGTAATTTTTATTCAACCCCTCTCCTTTGTGCTAATCCTCTTTGGGAGAGGGTTTAATTTTACTTCTCTTAATCCTTCCTTCCCTTGAATAAAATACAAATAAAGCCTGCTACTTAGTTTGTTGAAAGCTATTATTAACAAATAATGCATTTCAATATATTTTGCCTCATCACTGTTTGGCTTAGTTATGGCTATAGTGTTTTGGCTGGTGCTACAGCAAGTGACACAGTTAAAACCGAAAAGCCTGAGCTGAATGTGCTTATTCGTTCTAATTATCTTTCACCGGCTGTATATAAACGCTTTGAGCAAGCATTTAATGTGAAAGTTAAGCTGGTTTATTATAACAGTGATGATGACCGAAACTTATTCTTATTAGAAAGTGATGGCCTTGGAGTGGATGTTATTTGTGTTGACTCTTCTGCAGCAACTGCTTATATCGCCAGTGGCTGGTTAGCTCCTCTCACTGATTTTTCACTAAAAAACATTAAGCATATTGATAGCCGTTGGCTAAAACAACATACATTGTTGGAAAAATTTGCAGTGCCTTATTTTTGGAAAGTGCTTGGAATTGCTTTTAACAATGAAAGGTTGCAAGAGCCTATTATGCACTGGAATAGCATACTTAATCCTGCTCCTGCACTATATAGTAAAATTTTAATGCCACCTACTCCTCAGGAAACTGTCGCTGTCACCTTGCTGAGTTTAGGTTATTCAGTTAACAGTACGAGTATTAGTGCTTTACAGAAAGCGGAAATAGCATTAACTAATCAGCGGCCATTTGTATTGTGGGCAAGTGATATCCGTTATCCTGCCACAGGGGCTATCAATGAAAACTTATGGGTAAGTGCTATTTATAATGGTGAGGCCTATTCGTTAATGCGTAGTGGAATACCAATTGGCTTTACTATACCAAATGAAGGTTCGGTAATGGTTTTGGATTATTTGACCGTAGCTGAGGACTCAGATAACAAACAATTGGCAGCTAATTTTATCGACTTCCTTAATGAGCCAAAGAATGCGGCAGAAAATGCTCGCCATGTCGCTTATTCAAGCCCAAATACTGCTGCAGTCGCCTTGCTGCCAGAGTCAATGCAGAAGAGTTCATGGCTATATCCGAGTGTTGATGTTATGAAAAAACTGGAATTATTATTACCTCTGCCGAGTACGGCCACCAAAAAAGTTAGTCAGATTTATTTCCATTTACAATAAGCAAATTCTCTTTTATCCATTCGACAAAGGTATAACAAAGCGTGATTGTGGAATTGGAGCTAATATACTGATACTGAGAAACTTTTTTTGTAAAGATTTAGTAATCATCATTAATGAAAAGCACCCACCAGCATGAAGTTAAGGGCGAAAATAATTTTGTTGTTGATGCCTACGGTAGTTTTGCCTGTCTTACTGCTAGGGTTTTTAGCTTATAAGGAAATAAAACGGCTTTATGAGCATCAAACGCTTGATCAAATGACCCTTAAAATAAAAGAGGTAAAAACCCAGGTTAATCATTTGCAGCGGGTGAGTATCGGCAATATCAGCTTATTGGCTACCACCAATTTACTAAAACGATATTTTCAATTAGATGAAAATAAGCGTTATCAACTACTTTATCGCCCGTTACTTCAGGTTTTTCAAAACTACCAAAACACTTATTCTGATCATTTTGAAATTCGCTTATTAATGCCTGATGGCTTTGAAGATATTCGTTCAACCTGGGAGCCGATTGCCAACCAAACAGATCAAGAGGGAGGAGAGCCTTGGTTTCGTCGGTTAAAGGAAAGTGACCAGGACACGCAGGCATTTTTTACCTTACATCCCGATACACAGAAATTGGCATTATTGGTAGCGAAAGCCATTCGCTTAGCTGACCAGTCTATTGATCCGCTATTTGCTGAAGCAAAACTACGTGGTTATTTGGTTATTTCTGTAGAAACCAGTGAGCTGCTGC
Organism: Spartinivicinus ruber; assembly: GCF_011009015.1. Taxonomy (NCBI): domain Bacteria; kingdom Pseudomonadati; phylum Pseudomonadota; class Gammaproteobacteria; order Oceanospirillales; family Zooshikellaceae; genus Spartinivicinus; species Spartinivicinus ruber. Next base: position 5,941,077 of record NZ_CP048878.1, on the reverse strand, counting down.
AATATTTGCAGCAAGCGCGAATTGGTAACAATGGCTATATGTTTTTGGTTGATAGCCAGGGAAGGATTTTATATACCCCTAAGCCTGATAAAACTGTGGAAGATAAAGCACTATTCAGCCAATTGAAAAGCCAGGTCAATGAAACATTGAAAGCGCAATTTGCCAATAATGAATCTTATCTGTCTTTAGTACCACTAGCTGAAAATCTGAATCTCATTGCTGTTTGGCCGGAAGCCGATGTTCATGCAATTACTCAACGAGTTGAGGTAGTAGTGGCTGTAATCACCTTTGGCACCATGTTAGTGGGTGGGATTCTGTTGTATTGGATTTTAAATAGTTTAATTGTTAACCCCATTTTATACCTTAAACAAGCGGCCTTAAATATTGCTGATGGCAATATGAAAGTTGCCATTGATACCAGTCAAACAGATGAAATTGGTGACTTAGCCAAAGCGTTTAACGATATGCGCGATAGCTTGCGTGAAACTGGAATTGCCCTGCATAAAATTGCTTATCAAGATAGCCTAACAGGTCTTTCCAACCGCAATATGTTTATTGAGTCACTTAGTCGTGCCATTGCTCATTGCAAGCGGCAGAAGCTTTGTTTTGCCCTGCTTTTTATTGATCTTGATGGATTTAAAGTGGTTAATGATACCTTAGGCCATGATGCAGGGGATGATTTATTAAAAACCTTTGCAAATCGGTTGCGACTTTGCCTGCGGACTGAAGATTTAATCTCACGCAATATAGTCGACTTTGAAGAAACTATTGATGACCCGGATAAAGGTGTGTCTCGGTTGGGAGGCGATGAGTTTACTATTTTGCTCAATGGTGTGGCTAAAGGGGAGGATGCCAGCCTGGTAGCTGAACGGATTCTTGAAGCACTATCCCACCCCTTTATTTTAAAAGGGCAGCGCTATCATTTAGGTGCAAGCATAGGCATTACTGTTTATCCCGATGATGGTGATGAGCCAGGGGAGTTATTAAAGCACGCTGATACCGCGATGTATCACGCTAAAAGCATGGGTAAAAATAATTATCAGTTTTACCATAATGCAATGACGGCCAAAGCAATGGAGCGTCACGAACTGTTAACTGACTTGAGAAAAGCTATTGAACAAGGGCAAATGATTTTGCATTACCAACCCCAGTTAGAGCTGAAAACAGGTGAACTAATTGGTTGTGAAGCTCTGGTTCGTTGGGATCACCCAACCAAAGGTTTAATTCCACCTTTTCATTTTATTCCATTAGCTGAAGAAACTGGCTTAATCGTACCTCTTGGGGAGTGGGTTTTAGAAGAAGCCTGTAGGCAAGCAAAAGAATGGCAAATAGCGGGTTTTAAACCAATTAAAGTAGCTGTCAATGTATCCAATATTCAGTTTAATAGAGTGGATATTAGCCAACTGGTAACAGACAAACTCGGACAAACAGGGCTTGAGGCTAAATACTTATCCCTAGAATTAACAGAGACCAGCATTATGCAATCGGGAAATGTCTCTTTTGAAATGCTTCAAGCAATTAAAGGCCAAGGTGTAGGCATCGCAATGGATGACTTTGGTACGGGCTATTCATCATTGGGTGCCTTGAAAAAATTGCCGATTGATAACTTGAAGGTTGATAAAAGCTTTATTGATGAAATTCCTGAAAACAGTGAAAGTAAAGTTATTTTCAAAGCTATTGTGGCTATGACTAAGCAATTTGGGATCAGTTTGACAGCAGAAGGGGTTGAAACAAGAGAGCAGAGGGACTTTTTGCATGTTCATGACTGTGATTTTATTCAGGGTTATTTATTGAGTAAGCCATTGCCGCCAAAAGAGATGGGAGATTTTTTGGCAAATCACAGTGAGAGAACGCTGATTAAGTCAGGCTAGCCTGAATATTGTGTTAGATAATGAACGTTTTGCAGAAAACAAATATGAGCAATATATTCTGCTTTATTAAGCTTGTTCCGCTTGTGTTTGTAAGTTTCAGTCAGTGGCTGTTGACTATTTGGTCTATATTCTCAATAGACAAGCTTTTTGGATATAGCCCGAAGGGGCTGGCGTAGTAATGAAAAAAGTGAAGCTGTTAGTCGTTGATGATGCATCCTTCATCAGGGACTTGGTAAAAAAAGCAGTTAAAGATCGTTTTCCTCACTTTATTTTTGAGGAAGCGATTAATGGCAAAAAAGCCATGTCCATGTTAGAGAAAAGTGAATACGACTTGGTGCTGTGTGACTGGGAAATGCCGGAGCTAAGTGGCCTGGAGCTATTGCAGTGGATGCGTAATGAATATCAGTACAATAAAACCCCTTTTATCATGGTGACCAGTCGTGGCGACAAAGAGAATGTGGTGCAGGCCATTCAGGCTGGGGTAAGCGAGTATATTGGCAAGCCTTTTTCTAATGAGCAGCTAGTAAAAAAAGTGATAAAAGTGCTTTCCAAGCGCCTTCCATCTAATGTCTTAGAAGGGAAAGCTGCTAAAAGTGCACTTGAGGCTAGCGTTTCCCAAGGGTCTATTTCTGCATTGGGAGCACAGTCGTTAGATGGTGAATCTGGAAAATCAGCTGCTGCCAAACCTGGAGCAAAAGCAGCACCACAAAAAGCGCCAACTCAAGCAGGATCAGTTGCGGCTTTAACTGGAGGAAAAGCAGCCGCTAAACCACAGGCAGCCAAAAAGCCAACCAAAGGCCCTGCACAGTTGCGGGTGCATGATAAAACCATTCCTTGTGAAATTCAGGATATAAGCCTTAAAGAAGCGAAAGTGATTGCTAGTCGGCAACATGGCATTCCACAGTTGTTGGATACAGCCGTAATAGACTTGCAACAGAACGATTCTGAGGGAGATATTGCGCGAATAAATTGCCTAATTCATACCCTGCAAGCACCAGAAAAGAATGCCAACGCAGAAAACATTGTGATTTCTGTGGTGTTTGTTGATGAAGATCCGCAAAAATTTGAGTATTTATCGAAGTTTATTGCCACTGGGTCTGGAAAAAAATACTGGTGATACTCCCTTCGCTTTAGGTACGGTGAACTTCTTTTTAGGTTTTATTCCACCAATTCTGGGCTGTTTTCACTGGCGATCATTGAGGGTGGGAAGTGGCAGATAAAGCAGCTGCCTTTACCTAACTCACTTTGTATTTCTAACCGGGCATTGTGGCGTATCAATACATGCTTCACGATGGCTAAGCCCAGCCCGGTTCCCCCTGTATTGATTGAGCGACTAGGATCTGCTCGATAGAATCGTTCGGTAAGGCGAGGGATATGTTTTGGATCTATCCCAACTCCGTCATCCATTACTGATAAGTGTCCACCACTCTCATCTTCCCACCAATGCACATCAATTTGTCCTTCAGCGGGGGTGTATTTAACGCTGTTAAAAATCAGATTGGAAATGGCGCTATGCAACTCCCGGTCGTGCCCGAACAGCTTCGCTTCTTCTGGGCAAACCAGCTGAATATGGTGACAGCGATCCCCGCTCAATGCTTTTGCATCATTAACAATATTGAACAGGACTTTATGTAAATACAGTGGCTTCAAATCAGTTTGCCGGTCACTGGTCTCTAGTCTTGATAGCAGTAGTAGATCGCTAACCAGATTTTCCATCCGATCGGATTGCTGCTGCATTTGTTGTAAAGCCCGAATCCAGCGCTCAGGCAAAATATTAGCGTTATCCAGTAATGTTTCCAGATAACCTCTTATTACTGTCAGGGGTGTTCTTAGCTCATGGGAAACATTGGCCACAAAGTCTTTGCGCATTTGTTCCAGGTTATGTAACCGGGTGATGTCTCTGACCAGTAGCAGGCGGTCATTGCGACCAAACAGAGTAATGTTGAACTGTAGGATGAGCTGATCATTGATGGGAGAAGAGACTTCAAGGGCTTCTTGGTAGTCTTTTTTATCGAAGTATTTAGTAAAAGCTGGGTCTCTGATCAGGTTTGTAATGAGCTGGCCCTGGTCAATAGGGCTTTTAAAGCCAAGCATGGCTTCTGCTGCTTTATTCCACCACTCCAGATTGCCCTGGTTGTCGACCATAATGACTGCGTCATTTAAAGCGGCTGTGGATTCTTGCACCCGATCAATTACTGCCTGGAGGCGGGCTCGGGCTTTTTGGTCACGGCGTTGCAGTCGGTAGATAGCATCGAAGATATCTCCCCAAATGCCGCGACTTTCAGGTGGTTCCAGGTGATTATGTTCACTCTCCTGGAGCCAATGGCTGAGGCGAAACACCTGTAATAGCGTCCAGCTTAGGTATCCAGCTAAAACGATTGCTAAAACCCAGGCTACTTCTCCAATAACTACTCCAAACAATACGCTGACTGAAACAGTAATAGCGAGCCGCTGAATAATTTCGCCCTGCCAATTAGCCTTCACGGTTAAGCCTTAGTTGAAAACCTGTAACCAGTGCCTCTAACGGTTTGGATAAAACGGTCATGGCCTGTGCCTAATGCTTTGCGTAGCCGCCGAATATGAACATCAACGGTACGCTCTTCAACATACACATTGCCACCCCAAACCTGGTCCAGTAACTGGCCTCGGGTGTACGCTCGCTCTTGATGAGTCATAAAGAACTGCAATAAGCGATACTCAGTAGGGCCCATTTCAGTCGGTTTGCCATTGATACTAACGCGATGGCTAATTGGGTCCAGCTCTAGCCCTTCAACCCGAATGGGTTCCTGTGGCTCTTGAGCACCGGAGCGTCGTAGGACTGCTTTTAGACGGGCAACCAGTTCTCTGGGGGAGAATGGTTTGGTGATGTAATCATCAGCCCCTACTTCCAGCCCTTGAATCTTATTATCTTCTTCACCTTTAGCGGTTAACATAATGATAGGAATATTGGCAGTAATTTCATCGCGACGGAGTCGCCTTGCCAATTCAATTCCACTGGTTCCTGGTAGCATCCAATCAAGCAAGATTAGATCGGGCTTCTTGTCGATCATTATGCTATGCGCATCTTGGGTGTTATCTGCTTCCAGACATTCGTAGCCAGCCATTTCGAGAGCAACTGCAATCATTTCCCGGATGGGGGCCTCATCGTCCACTATGAGTATTTTTTTGCCAACCATTTTCAAGCCTTCTCTCGCTTTCAAGTTGTCAGCAGAGCATTACACAGACTTAATGTTACATTTGCATGACATTCCTGTGGCTCTGCCCTGAAAGTGTTACCAATCCATGAGTTTTATGACTGTGGCTCAATACCACAGTGAGAAGTATTCCTAGTTATTACCTACAAAGGCAAAACTAAGAAACAGCACTATCACAAACTATTCCAATAAAGACAAACATGCCTGCCCAGTGATTATTTAAAAACGCTTTAAAGCATTGGGACCGATCACGATTTTTGATTAAATACTGCTGATAGATAAACAATCCAGCCATCAAGCCGATGCCAATAAAGAACAGCCAACCACGCTGAAATAAATAGCCTACCCCTGCTAACAAAGCTAGAGTAATTATTTGTAATAAGCCAATCATAAGTTTATCAGCTTTCCCAAATAAAATAGCAGTAGATTTGACGCCTATTTTTAAATCATCGTCTCTATCTACCATGGCGTAAGCCGTATCATAGGCAACTGTCCAGGCCAGGTTAGCCAAAAACAGCAGCCAGATAGCATGGTTTAATTCACCAGTTTGAGCAGTATAGGCCATAGGGATCGACCAGGAAAAAGCTGCCCCCAATACAATTTGGGGGTAATGGGTATAGCGCTTCATAAAGGGATAACAAACTGCTAAAGCCAAGCCTCCAAAACTGAGTAATATTGTTAGCAGATTGGTAAAAAGCACTAATACAAATGCAACAACACAGAGCACAACAAAGCACCATAGTGCTTCTTTAACCGTTAGATCACCAGTAATCAAGGGCCTGTTTTGGGTGCGCTGAACATGACCATCAAAGTCTCGGTCAGCAATGTCATTGATTACACATCCAGCACTACGCATCACTGTTACACCTAAACAAAAGATAATAATTAAGTGCCAGTCTGGTAAGCCATTTGCCGCAAGCCAGAGGCTCCATAAAGTGGGCCAAAGCAGCAGGTAAATACCAATAGGACGGTTTAAGCGGGTGATGCTAAGTAGGGCATTGAGCTTGTTGGTAGGGCTGTCTGTTAGTTCCATCCTGTTAGTCACTATGAATAAGCTCGTTTTACATTGGCTGGTGTTGTAAGGGTTTATTTACAGATTGCTGCATTGAAAAAATAGTGGGTAAAAACAGTTCGCTGACTGCTAGCTGACGTTGATTCACAATAAAAACTGATTGTCTGGCCCAGCAGTCTTGGTTAATTCTTGACGGTGTTAATGCTGGAGGCGTTATTGTTAAGGGCGCAGGCAAGACTTGCAACTGTTGCTGGGTAAAGTGAGCAAACGTAAAGTTTGGGTTTCGCTTAGCGCTGGCATGATTGAATAAAAGTCTGCCTAATGGTTCAGTATCCAAGCTAAGCAGCGGCTGACAGCTAAGCAGGCCGGTAAATGCAGGTATTACGGTGCGGGCATATACCACAGGTTGTTGGTTGGCATAGAGGATTACCTCACGGATAAAAGCTGATTGCTGTTTTGGGATGCCTAGCAGCTTTTGTTCAGAGGGTAGTGCAGGCTGCCAACACTGGCTGATCAACTTGACTGACAGGGATTCAAAGGTATCCTGCAAGCGTTGTGAGAGGGAACCAGTGAAAGTTAGCCAGTTTTGCCAGGGCGAAGGTATGTTAAGATGGCGTTGCCACTGGGCAGCTTCAAAAATGGATAATGCGCTCACAATGAAGTTTTTACTTAATACTGTTTAGTTGTCTGGCGCGCAGAATGCGATATCTTGCTATCAGTTGCAAGTTTTGAATAGAAGGATACCTCTCATAAACAGTTATGAGAGATGCTCTGAAGCGAAGTACAGCTGATTCAGTCGCCTGAATGATGAGATAAGTGAGGAGCCTGACATGAAAAAATGGCAATGTGTGGTTTGCGGGTTTATTTATGATGAGGTCGAAGGCTGGCCAGAAGAAGGCATTGCACCTGGTACTCGTTGGGAAGATGTACCAGAAGACTGGTTATGCCCAGACTGTGGAGTAAGCAAGTTGGACTTTGAAATGATTGCAATTGGTTGAGCTTGGATTGTATTAATGCATGTAGTTGTTAACTAAATGTAATCAAAAACTTCCATTTCGCCAGGTTGAAATAAACGACTAAATAGCCGACTTATCTAAAAAAATTTGCTAAGGTGTGTGTTTATCCAAACGCAATCAACTGATAAATTATTTTAAAGCGTTAGTAGTATAAGTTGTAAAGTAAATAAGCAATAACTAAAAAAATAAATCATTAAAAAGTATAATAATGGCATCTATAAAAATCTGCTTTTTTGACTGGGCAGACATATTAAAAGGCAGTTGCAGTCTGTTATTTAGTTGCAAATTCTGATAATCAGTAGCCTGGATACTTCATTGAACTAATCCCAAATTGTTGTGATCTGATGAAGCATTTAGGCTATGTCTAAACTAAGTAATAGTCTGGCCTAATTGTACTTTTGTCTTTCAATGTAAACTTAAGCCAGAACGAATTGTTTTTTAGGGGGAACTATATGCGCAAACCGGATCTTGTTGCTGCAATTGCTGATAAAGCAGATTTAACCAAAGATCAGGCTGGTCAGGTATTAACATCCATTCTTGATGAAATAACTCATGCTCTCAATCGCCAGGATAAAGTTGTTCTTATCGGGTTTGGTACTTTTGAACAGCGTCATCGCGGGGCCAGAACAGGGAAAAACCCCCAAACTGGTGAAACCATTCAAATTAAAGCCAGCAATACGGTTGCATTTAAGCCTGGAAAGGCATTTAAAGATGTTGTTAATGGTAATAGCTAGGTAGCTTGTTAAATAGTTTGTTCAGATTTAATAGGCCGCGAACAGGTTAGCCAAGAATAACTAAAAATAAACAATTAACTGAAAAACTATTTATAAAAGTGGTCATTAGCTTTAATAGTCAATACAGACCATGGGAGCGGCTATGAAATTTAGATTACTGCTCTGGATGATGGGCTTTTTAATGTCAAGAGCCAGTAAAAAAGAACAAAAGTTGAAGGAAAAAATAGCAGATAAGCAACTTAGCTTTCAGATAAAAACTCGCGATGGACAGGTTGCCAGACACTTTATTGTTAACAATGGCTTGATCAAGAGCCATTCGGGAGAGTGCCAGGCCCCTGCTTTCACCTTGGAATTTTCCGATGCCAACACGGGCTTTACCACCTTTACTGCCTCTAATGCGCAAGAAGCTTTTATGAAAGCTATCCAAAAGCAAACCTTGAAAATTATTGGCGATACCAAAGAAGTGATGTGGTTTCAGGGGCTAACCAAATATTGGATGCCAAAGGGCAAGAAAGGCAAAAGCTAAACATCATAAATTTTCAGTTATTTTTTTCCGCAAGGGGACTAAATATTTACTGCTAAAGCTGTGACAGGATCAGCGGGGAGGGTGGTTCTGTTGCATTAAGATGAAGTTAATATTGACATATTTATGCAAAATTATGACTTCATTGCCTAAGTTTATTATTATCTTGCTGTTGCTAGTTTGTATCAGTTTAGTTTGTCTACCCTATCTGATGTATTGGTATGGCTTGCTGAAATTGCCAACACTGCCTGAGCCACCCATTACCAAGTCTCTATCAATGAAGGCAAAGGCGAGTATCTGGCAGAAATATAACGGCAAAGGCCGTGTTTATATCGAGCCATTTGGTCCATACGACTATCTGGAGATTTTAACTTGCATTGCCAACATCCCCAGTGATGATGAAAAGCCAGCGATAATATCTAGCTGTTACCAGCAATTCCCTGGGTTTGAGCATGTAATGAACCTGGTGGAACAGTCGATGGGTAAGCCTTTAAAAAAAACATCCTCGAGGGGTAAAGTAGGCAGAGCTAATCAGCAGGTAAATGGCCAGCACTGGCTTAAGTTACAAGACATTCAGCAGATTATTCTATTTTCTTCTCAGGCAATTTGGATAAGCCAAAACTGGACCACTGACCAGATTTTGGCTTCATTAAAACTCTAGATAGGTAGAAGGGAGCAGAGCTAGGCAACGGAATTAAACGTCATATATAAGTTCTCTACTGCTTCACTTTTCTCGATTAAGTTGGTAATTGCTTCTTCAGCTTCTCCGGGCGTTAGTGAAAGCGTATTGAACATGTGCTCGGGAATAGGCTCGTCCAGGCCATCGCCAATGCCATGTTTACACAACATCTGTGAAGCAATATAGAGCAGGTAGGCATATTCAGCATGGGTTGAAACATATTCAATATCATTTTGGTAACGAATGGCTTTAGCCACTTCATCAGGCATATCCCATATTTGCATTAACCAACCACCAATTTGATCTCGCGAAACACCTAACACATGTCGTTCAATATCCACATAGTTAATATGAGGGTTGGCCTCTCGATAACGATTAATAAGCTCTAAGTGAGGGGGAAAGACAAAAGCTAACACTAAATAGCCAAAGTTATGTAAAAGCCCCCCCAGGTAGGCCAATCCGAGTTCAGGGCGTTGTTTGGGAGGGATTTTTCTCACCATCCCTTCAACGGCTAAAGAGCAGTAAGCAGCCTGTTTCCAATAAGGGGTGAAGCCCTCTGGCTCATTTTTAGGGGGGTTTAAGGTTTTGCCCAATGATAAGCCAATGGCTAGGTTAATCACTAAGTCGAAGCCCAGTACCCGAATTACCGCATCTTCAATCGAGCGAATTTTGCCTGGTGCTGCGTAGTAAGGTGATGCTGCCCAGCTAACCACTTGTGCCGCTAAGCTAGGGTCTTTTTCTACAACCTCAATCAAGTGATGAATATCTGCGTTTGGGTCTACTCGCAGTTGAATTATTTTTTGAGCAGTTTCAGGGAGTGGTGGAATTTCAATGGTTTGCTCAAGCCGCTGCTTGATTCTTAAAGACGTAAAGTTTTCAACCGCATTAGTAATATCCTGGATATCATCTTCCACTTGGGGAAATCGTTGGTGGATCTCCCTTACGGGTGTAGTGATATCCATAAAAGTGGCATTGCCGGTTATTCGTTTGAACTCATCATCCTTAACTTTGATATATTGGTGCTGAGTGCCTGAATCAATGTATATAAATTCGTTTCTCAACAGACTGTTTTCAACCAAGGCAGGCAGTCCGGTAAGTTGAGGAATTGCAGGTAATACCTCTAAGCCATGGTTGCTGTAAAGTTTCTGTAGGCTTCGGTAAGAAATAGCCATCAACTTACGTCCCAGCTTCTCGTTCATTTTCTCCAGGTCGATCATATGGTCCCGAGGGCAAATGATCTGTAGTTGGCCTTTATCATCTTCCAATACAACAGAAACAGCAGTAGCACTTTTAGGAGGGCGTTCTAGACTGTCACTGACATCAGCAACACGATAACGGATTTGCTCGTCATCCAAGATTTGCTGTACCTGTTTTGGAATAGCCATGTTAAGTCCTCTTTTATTAGCTAGGTGGAGATCTCCAGTAACATAAGTGTAGACGGGTATAACCGTTGGGGTGATTCAGCCTGAAGTAAGACTCAATTAGGCAGGAAATATATAAGCCCTGTGTCGATTACGGTTGTGAGTTGTATGGGTTTGCAGCCAAAGATGAAGTTTTAGAGTAGGATAAGTTTCGATCTGGTAGGGTTTCTATCGCTGGCATTTATATATTCTGCTGCCAGCACAAGAGTTGAAAGAGTCAACTAGCCCCTCAAACTAGAGGCTAGCAATTATAGTTAACTATTCATAAGTACAAGGAGAACAGTGCTTAGCTCTACAGCCTCGTGGTGCTTGATCGTTAGCGGCTTTCTTGGCAGCTTTACATGCTTGAGGGTAAGTTCCCCGCTTTAAAGTGGCACGCCCAATTACCGTAGTACCATCTAAAGAGCAACTGCGTTCGGCAGCATTGATATGAAAATATGTACACTTGGTTCTGGCTTTAATCCATCTGGAAGGGCTTGGCTCAATTAAATCATTAATATTATTACCAACATTGATATTTAATGTTGAGCTGTCTTCATTAGTTTCAGTATACGTAATAGTGGCATTAATATGTTCTGGAATTTGTGTTTGTAAATAATCAATTAACTGATTGGCTTCAGCTTCTTGGTAGCTAATATTATCACCTGCCTGTACGCCAAAACTGCAAGATAAAGCTAATAAAACAGAGGCAAGTTTTGTTTTGCAAAATTTCATAAAATCACTCCATTGATTGGTTTTGTCTGTGTTGAAATCGAATTATAAAGTTTTTACGTAGCAAATTGATTTTCGACCTTAGTTTAAGGGGGCTAGAAGGTTGAGTTTTAACTTGAAATGGTTGTTGGGTTTGGTTAGTAAATAGTTGGAAGTTTTTTATTTAAAAAAAACCAGGAGTATTACAATCCAACAAAATTAATTTATATAAACCAACCTATAGCCAAAGAGAAGGGTATAAATTAACTGTGATAGCTATATTACCAATTAATCATAATTGTGATTATCAGTGTGCTAAAATAGAACAAAAGGGTGTCTTTAAAAAGTGCATTTTTAGAGATACCCTGAAGTGCGCTAAGGAGGTAGTCACTATGATGCTAAAAACACTGGCAACTGTAATATTGCTATTAGGCGTAGTGGCGCTATCCCAAGGAGCTTCTTGGGGGCTACCTATCATCTTAGTCTCTTTGGTTATATTCCAAACTGCTGGTGAAATAAGTGACCAGTTTAATCCACTCCCTAAATATGACCTGGCTAAACTAAAAGGTGCCTGGGTACAACAACCTAGCAAACCTAATTTGAAACGGCAGAAGAGAAGAGCCACCAGGCCGGTACATGCGCATTGAAGTGATTAAGTAAAAGGGTTTAAAAGTTTTACTCCTGTTTGGGTGAAGTCATTAGTGTTTCTGGTGACAAGCGTTAAGCCATAAGTTAATGCTGTCGCTGCAATTTGTTTATCGATGGCATTTTCATGGTGGGGTACCCTTAACCTTCCCCATACATTTGCTTCTGTTTCAGAAAACTCCAGAATATTATTAGAGAAATTAACAATAATATTGTTTAGCCACTTTTCCAGTTGGTTGGCTTGTTTAATATCGCCACGATGGCGTATTTTTTCTACGCCTCTGCGTAGCTCTCCTATAGTAATGACACTAAGATAGATTCTTGCATCCTCACGTTCTGTCTTTTTGAAAAAATCTACTACTCCAGGGTTTGCTTTATTAACTTTCCTGACTTCACTGATTACATTAGTATCAACTAAATACATCGGTCTCTTGGTCGTCCTGCACACGCTCAAAGTCTGAATCAAGACCTACATTGGGTATAGTTTGTAATGCTTCAACAAAGCTTTTCTTTTTTGGCCTTAATAGGGCTGCTTCAAGAATTCTGCGGTGTTCAGCTTCCGCACTAATACCATGCTTGCCTGCCAAGGCTTTGAGAGCTTTTACGACATCATCATCAATATTACGAACAACTAAATTTGCCATCAGCCACCTATAGGGGTTAAAGGTTAACTTTTAGGCTGATGATAGCAATGATATCATTCGAGTGCAATCAATGATTGCACTAGATATTATTTTTTCTTCCGGTTGGTCTTCCTGGATTTTTTAGCCATTTTTTTCTTGGCTTTTTGTTTTAATGCCTTAGCTTTGCTGACTTTGGTTCTAGGTTCATTCTCAGGCTCATTGTCTAACAACATATCTTCTGAAAAGGCGCGTTGTAGCATCATGCTTTGGTTGTACTCTTGCATGTACTGATTAAGGCTGTCCTTGTCGCTTATATCATAACCTGCTTGTTGAGCACCCATCATGAACTGCTTTGCCATCCCAAAACGAGAAGGGTCATTCATGATGCTTAGGTAGTCGGCTTGAAGGTCTTCTAATAATTGAATAATTTTGTTTTTGTTGCTTAGTTTGTAAACACGGCCAAGGTAGTGCCAAAAAGCAATAAGCTCTGGAATTACTTCAGTGGCGTCTTCAGGGGCTGATAGTGAGATTTTTCTAGGGAATATATCAGTGACTATTTCATCGGCTTCAGCCACTGACATTCTAGGAAGGGTTGTACCAATATACTGATAACCAAAAAATATAAACTGACAACACCAGTAGCCTGGATCATTGTCTTTGCCCTGTAGGGCTTCACCCTCTGGGGATTGCAAAAACTCCTTCGTGATTTCTTCTGCATAATCTTGAAGATCATCATTGATGTCTTCATCATCATCTGCAAACTTGTCTAACTCCTTAATATTAGTAAGCATGATCCACCCATATAGATTGAAATAGCCGACAATTAAAGTGGCCGAGAAAGTATCATGAGCAGTGAATAGTCGTCAAAAAAAGTAAAGAACTTGAGGTGTCAAAGAATCACCTGCTTTAGACTAATTGGTTAATTATTACTAACAAAAACCACTCAACAGCTAAAAACCAGTTAAAAAACAACCAAGAATACGCCGGGATGAGTATTTAATAACCAAGTGAAACGGGTGATGCCGTATTTTCATACAACAAAAAATGTACAGCTTCAGTGGAATGAATGCTGGCTAGTTCTTATTCTTGAGGCCATCCTTGGCTGCTTTCAACATAACTAGGCAGGTTGCTTTAATGGCTTAAGGTAGTCTCTTACTAAGCCACTTTCTCTCTTCCATAAAACAGAGTCTATGATGTAGTGATGTATATTAATAAAGAGAATAAAGCTTAATAAAAAGAATAGTGCATCGCCAAAGCTACTTGGGGCTCCTAAGGTGCTATCTAGGTAGTCAGGTATAAAGTAAAAGCCTAAAGCGGCTAAAATAAAAGCGCTACCCCACCAATTAATCATTATTTTCTTCTTTGCATTCGCTTGATCTTTCTGCTTTTCTAAATTAGTTACAACATTGCTTGCGAAAAGCATGTACTGCAGGGAGTGGAACATCGGAATTAGTAAGGCATATTCTGTATGGTAAAACACAGGTAGTAACCATACATATTGAATAAATAAACCCAGCAATCCGCTTGGGCTGTCTTTAATTCCTTGATAACGGCGGAGGAAAAAATACCCAATTAGGAATACTAAACCAAGGCAAGCTAAGACTTGGAATGTTTGAATAAGGGTTGTGGATACAGTAGGGATGGGATATTCAAGGTTCCAATATTGGCCGAAACCATTGATCGAGTTGAAAATGTTTAAAAAAGAAGCAAACCATAATAGATGGAGGCATAATCTAATAAGTTCTTGAGCTTTTTTAGAAAAGTATACTTTTCTGATTGAAGAGTGAACAATTAATATCCCAAAACCTTGTTTAACATAGTGCCAGCCAACCAGAAAAAACATAGTGTAAAGCATTAGAACCATCAGAGTAGCATTGTTAAAAAACCAAGCTAAAACAAATGTAGATACTAAAGCTATGGGAGTAATTATACCTGCAAATATAAAACGAGGCTCTTTGGTTACACGGCGACCAGCTAAACGATAAAACAATAAATAACTAATGAGGAAGTGGGGGCCATTAATAAAGAATGCTAACAACCAAGTTAGATACCATAGGTCAAATCCTTTAAACCAAGGCTCAAATAGCACAACTATGGCTAGTGCCACTAGCGACAAGCCTCCAACAATTAAAAAGTCAGCTTTTGGGTTAGTTAACCCAACACTGGGCTGATTCATAGCTCTACCTCTAATACAGCATCAGTATTCTTTTGTTAAGGAAGTACTGAAAATCTAGTCAACAATAGATTGATTAATAGTCAAGGTTAAAAATTGATCGGCTAGAACAAAATATGAAGACATACTAAATTACTTAGTTAGTGCTTTATTATTGTAACAGTAAACAAATAGTACATGGTGGTAGGAAGGATTGGAAAGTCTAGCAGGACGAGATGTTTATATTTTGGGATTGGCTGATAAGTAGTCATTTAATACTTATAGCTTAAAAAATCATAAAAACAGCCAGCCATTTACTAAAAACAGGTTGTTAATGAATCAATTTGCATCAGAAACACTCAAATACGAGTAGTTTTGTACTACAAAATATGTACAACTTAAGCTGTTTAAGTTTTAACTAGTTGTTATTCGCTATAAGAATTTCATCAACAAATTGCAAAATAGCCATTAATTAATGCATAATATTTGGCACATGTTGTATTAGCCTTTGCGAATACTTCTTAGGGGCTGTTACCTGCGCTGAGCACTAGGACGGTGTAAATGCAGTTTATGCAGGAGCAATAAACTGCCTGCACCCTAGTCACCTATTATTTATAGGCTCCTAGGGCTTCATCGCTTGTTGCCTACCCTAAAAAATCTTCGCTGTGGCTAATTTGACTGAAAATTGTAGGATAGATCGACACTATCCTTTTGTCGGAAAACAATTGTGCTAGTAAACTGTGAACTATTCTACATTTTTTGTCGTATATTTCAACATGTATGGTATTGAATAGGTCGATTAAGTGTAAATGCGCTGAATTCCTTGGCTGATGGGCTAAGAGATGGGCTCGTTAAGTAGTACTGTACTTAAGTGCTCGCATAAAAAATGCTCATAACACACTTGATGTCTAATAAATACACAAAGAGTAGTTAAATTTTAGTACGGAGTGAGACTCAAACAATGAAAAGAAATCAGCAAGGCTTTACGCTGATAGAGCTGATGATTGTGGTAGCAATTATTGGCATATTAGCGGCAGTCGCCATACCTGCTTATCAAAATTACACAAAAAGATCCCATGTTTCTGAAGGTTTAAACTTAGCCGCAGGAGCTAAAGCAGCAGTTGCAGAATACTGGGCTGTTAATGGAAATACACAACTTCAAGCTTTAACTGACGCTAGTGCACCAGCTGCTGTTGGTTGGGCTGGCGCTACTGGAAATGCAGTATCAAATGTAGTTGTTGGTGCACAGGGTAAAATCACTATTACCTATGATACTGAAGTGAAAAGTAATGCTCAGCTAATATTAGCTCCTTCAGACCAAAATGGCTCATTGCAATGGGCATGTCAAAAAGGAACTGACATGGAAGACGCTTGGGTACCAAGTAACTGTAGAGCAGCAGCTGCTGCAGCTAATCCACCAGCTAATCCACCAGCTAATCCGCCAGGCTAGCATAGGGGTATAGTTTGAAGGGGCAGGCAAATGGCTGCCCTTTTATTTTTATTTTGAAAATATTTACTCAGTAAGTTGAGTCATGTATTTAACGGTTGTATTTATTTTGATACCTAACAGTTTTTTACCCAAATAAACAGAAGAATAACCAAACTCACCGCCACTTCCAGAATGCTTTCCTTGTTCATTTAATAGATATTTTCTTACACCATAATCATTACTAGCGAGTAGCTCTGAAGTATCTCTTATCCCTGCATGAAAGCCGATTTGACCTTGAGCAAATCCTTGGTTTTTTAGCCATGTCTCTTGCTCTCTATTAGCATAATAACTAGCAATGTGATGTATTTTTATACCTTGAGTTGAGTAAAGCTGATTGAGCTGGTTAGCTACTTTTTTTTGACTGGCTTGGTTGCCACCGCTATCACCAATAAAGAAAATATTTTTAAAACCATGCTGGATAAGACTTTGGGTGGTTTCGGTTAATATAGCTTCAAAAGTTGCTTCACTAATTGATAAGGTGCCTGCAAACTGCATATGACCTTCAGGTGGGTTTATATTTCCCTCTGGCACGTATTTGATAATTGGTGTAATTAACGTATTACCTACTTGTTTGGCAATAGTTTCTGCAGTTGTTTTTAGTACATAGTTATGTTTCCCTAAAATCATATGGGCACCATTTTGCTCCGTGCCACCAGTAGGAACGAGTGCGTTAACATAGCCTTGGGCGATTAAAGATTCGACCTCTGGTGATGTTAAATCTTCAAGCCAAACTGATGTGGGAATCTTTTGATTGGTAATGCTTTTAAAACCAAGCAAGCTAATTGTAGCAACTAGCAAAAGCGTTATTAGTTTGTGTTTTTGAAAATTTTCAATAAAGGGGATGGTGAATAACTTAATTGGGTTACTGAATTTATCAGAGTCTGAAACACCAAGCCTAATTTTTTCATTTGGTTTAGGTACATAAAGTGTACCAAATAGGCGGTCCCATACAGAAAGAATAAAGCCCATATTCTTATCAATATGAGGCTTTAGGCAACTATGATGAACTTGGTGCATAAATGGGCTAACCAGCCATTGACTTACTTTTTTAGCATAACCAACAGGTATATGGGAGTGGCGCAGGTTATATCCTAACAAGTAAAAAACAAATAAGAAGACATTAAGCCCATAAACTAACAGTGTATTTGGCTGGTAATTAAACAAGGTGGTAAATAAAGCACTGGCAATCGACATAAAGGTCATGGATATAGTCATGTGCAATAAATCATCAACTGGGTGCATTCGGTATACTGTCATAGGGGTTAGCACTTCAGCTGAGTGATGCACCTTATGGAAGGTCCATAAGAAAGGTACTTTATGAAATAAATAGTGGGCAAGAAATAACCCAAAATCCATAGCAAGGAGGGAAACAAATGAAAAGGTGGCCAGCCAAATAAGATTACTGTTATCTGCAAAAGTGATTGGCTGCAGTACTAAGTGGTTGGTTAGCCAAGGGGTGATTTGATGGTATAGCCAGCCATTGATAGGTACTAACAGTAAAATGAAAATAACTTTTTTTAAGAAGAAGTAAACATAGTCAATTTTAGCTGATTTATGTAATAGAACGGATTTAGGAAAAAGTAACTGGAAAAGCTCTTTCGTCTTGGGGTTACCATGAGTTTTTTTGATAAACAGCAAACATATGATCAGGCTACTTAAAATATAAAGCCAGTATAGCCGCTCGGTTGATTGAATAAATGGAATGAATGAAGAGTACAGTTGTTCCCAGCTCATTTTTTATACTGCTACCTAACATCTTATTGTCAACGCGTTATTGTATGTGTTGTGTGGGCAGTTGATAACCTATTTTTAAAGCAAATTAGATTTATTTCTTCGGAGTTGATATAGCTTGTTGTCTTACTTGTGAGTGTTTAGTCTAGTTGGTCATGTCATCAAGGATTCATATAAGCCGCTTATTTTAGCAACAAAATTAGGAAGGGATGTGTAAGCAATGACTTATCTAAAACACTCGACTCTCGTTTTATCTGCTGCTTTGGGTTTGGTTGCCTGCCAGCAACCAGTGCACTTTACAGCTAATGCAGAAACTAATACTCAAATCAGCTCTGTTACTAAGCCGACTTTAACGGGGTTTGCTAAGTTGCCGGCTGATAGTTTTGCGGATGGGCCGGTTTCGGGTGGCCAACTGGGTAGTAATAATATTAATGGTCAGCAGCTGCCGTTTAAAAAGCAGCCTGTTCAGGGTTTTTCTGCGGTTTTAAAAGAAAAAGATGGACGTTTATTAGCACTTTCTGATAACGGCTATGGTACTTTAGAAACTTCAGCTGATTATCTGTTGCGCTTGTATACCTTAAAACCAGATTATAAAACACAAGTGGGTAAAGGCTCCGGTAAGGTGAAGGTGGAAGGGTTTATTAGTTTGAGGGACCCTAATAAACAAGTGCCTTTTGCTATTGTTAATCAATTTACTGAACAGCGGTTATTAACCGGTGCCGATTTTGATGTGGAGTCTGTTCAGCGAGCACCTGATGGCTCATTATGGATTGGTGATGAGTTTGGGCCTTTTTTACTCCATTTTGATAAAGAGGGTATATTGCTGGAGCCTCCTTATCGCTTACCGAATTTTTCCAGCGATTTAATTAATAAAGCTAAATATTTAAATTCCCCTCAAAACCCTTATTTAGAAGAAGGTAGTGCAGTACGGGTGATGAATGCAGTTGCACAACATGCCAAACAACAGGGCGCTCAGTTTCGGCCGGTATTTTCCCCTTATCATGTTATGCTGCAGGACAATAACCCCAAAGTTACTCATTATGCTCGGGATAAGAAAACGCCAGAAGGACTAAAACTGGCAGCGAGTGGTGTATTTGATGTGTCGTCTATACAGAAAGCAGGCTATCCAGTAGTAACCTGGACGGTCAACGACAAGCCCAGGATGCTAGAGCTAATGAAGTTAGGGGTGGATGGGATTATCTCTGATCGGCCTGACTTATTACTGCAAGCGGTACAAGAGTTTGACGCTAATAATGATGGTAAGCCAGGCGACTATTTAACTAGAGAGGGGTTAATTGATAGCAGTAAGTTTGATGCCCAAGGTCATCGTGGTGGGCGCAATTTACGTCCAGAAAATACCTTGCCTGCCATGGAAGTTGCGCTCGATAATTTAATGACCACGTTAGAAACTGATACGGGCATTACTAAAGATGGGCAACTTGTATTAAATCATGATCCTTATATCGAAGCAGCTAAATGCCGTAGAAGAGACAAATCAGAATATACGGAAGATAATCAACAATTAATTAAGGATTTGACAACCAAGCAAATACAACAACAGTTTATTTGTGATAAAACTTTTCGTGGTGATAGCCAACAAAATAATCCAGCCTTATCTCCAGTAACGGAGGCATTTGTCAAAAATAAGCGTTTACCTAGTGTATATGTAATGCCAACATTACAGCAGCTGTTTGATTTTGTAACTTTCTATCAAGACTATTACACTAATGGGCCGGGTAAATACCACCCACAAGCCGTTAAGCGACGTAAAGTAGCAGCAACAGCTCGGTTTAATATCGAAACTAAAATAAACCCTCGCAGTGATAAAGATAAACATGGCTATGTTTATAAAAATCGCACGGTTGATGCTGAAACTTTTGCTGATAAATTAGCTCAGCTCATTAGCAAAAATAATTTAGTAAAAAGAGCGGATGTTCAAAGCTTTGATTTTCGCACTTTGTTAGCAGTACAGAAAAATTACCCTGCTATTCGTACGGTGTATTTAATGGGAGACTTCCCTAATGTAGGGCCTGATGCCGATGATGGTACTAATTTACAGGATGAAAATGGTAAAAATACCCCTTGGTTAGCCGGTTTGTATTGGCCTTATCGCAACACTGCCCTGGTGGATGGTATTAGCGTTGGGCGTAGTGGTGGTTTTGAAGGGTTGGCTATTTCTAAAGACGGCAAGCGATTATTAGCTATGTTAGAACAGCCTTTGATAAATCAATCAGCAAATCAAGTAGGAAATGCAAAAGAAAAACAGCTGTTAATCAGCGAATTTGATTTGCTGACAAAACAATTTACGGGTAAGCAATACTATTACCCAATGGATAAAAAAGGCACTGCCATTGGTGCTTTTAAAATGATTAATAACAATCAAGGATTAGTAGTAGAAAGGGATGGTAGCCAGGGTGATTTAAATGGCTATAAAAAAGTTCATTTAATTATGCTGAAAGCAAATGGCCAGGTTGAAAAACAAGAGCTGGTAGACTTGCTTACTATCGCAGACCCACATAACCTAGCTATGGGTGAAACAGGTGATGTAGGCATCGGTAATAATCAATTTGCCTTCCCCTTTGAAACAATAGAAAACCTGGTGGTATTAGATAAAAAACACATCGCCCTGATTAATGATAATAATTATCCATTTAGCGTAGGCCGACACGTAACCACCAATAAACCAGATGATAATGAGATAATTGTTATTCAATTGCCGGAGGGGTTGGCGCAGTAGCTTTTTTATATCGCTCACTTTTTATGAGGAATGTAATACTTCAATAAACGTTTTTGGAGTATATATTCCTCTAACCTCTAGCTAACTTGTCTTCTTTCTGACGAATATACAACCAATTTGTGTTATAACTAACCTCAATTATTAGCAATATTGGATGTTGGGAAAAGTGCTGGTTAATACATATGAGCTAATAGGTTGTTCTTCCGCTGCTCTACAAGTCCATCCCTGGCCTTTAGAGCTAAAGCGTTATCCCGACCGCAGCTGCAGAACGGCTTATTCTCATATTTCCAGCTTTTCGGCTGTCATAATGGGGGAAGTATGAAAGCGCGTTGGAAGTGTTTGATTAGTTTATTAGTGATCTTGATGTGTGCTGGCTCCTGGCTGACTTGGGTGGATGAGGAGGCGTCGGAGCTGACTGATCAGCAGTTGAAACATGCGGCGGTTACCTTTGCTACTGCACGTTTACTTAATGGCGTTATTTCCGTTATTCAAGGTACAGAAGTATCTATTCAACCTGTTGGGGTAGGGGTAACTATTACTGCTGGTGAAATTTTAGATCCAGTTAATGATTTAGTTGAACGCTTTTCTTGGGTAATGCTGGCCAGTACTACATCGTTAGGGATTCAGAAACTCATTAACGAATTAATTGCCACTGGTTTAATGAGTATATTATTAACAGCGAGTGGGATTATTTATCTCATAGCATTATGGTTTGCTAAGGATGTAGGGCTTAGATGGTGGCTGGTTAGTGCTAAGTTATTTGGTTGTTTATTTATATTGCGTTACACCGTTGTATTAATGGTGTTATTTAATCAGGCTTTATATTTAGGCTTTTTTGCTGAGGAGCAGCAAGCAGCGACTGAGCGTTTAGAAAAAACAACTGAGCAAATAGAAGCGTATCATCAGGAGCAGCAACAATCCTTGCAAGCCCAACCGGAGTCGTTTTGGGAAAAACTGAAAAATAATATGGAACAGTTTACGACCCAACTTAATCCTATTGAGAAAATGAAACAGCTGAAAACAATTTCTGAACAAGCGTTTGAAGATATCATTAAATTAATAGCCAGTTTTATTTTACAAACTATTTTACTACCACTGTTGTTTTTGTGGTTGATCGTCAAGATGTTAAAGCTGATAGCAAGTTATTCTCCAGCTAAGGTGACTTCATCTTCCTAGGGTCTGATAACACTATTTGAATATCACTGTTGTGACTATAAAAGCACTAATCGAGGCTCTAACTGGTATACTCTTCGTGAATGATTTTATAAACAACTTCTGCACATTTCTTGGGGTTGGTTTGTAACAAGAAGTGAGTACCTTTGATGGGATGGCAGATGGTTTCATCAAAGAACTGGGTTAATTGATGAACAACTCTACCACTAACCAATCTGTCATGACTTGGTTTTAAATAATGGCACTGCTTTAAGCCAGGTTGGATATTCAGTTGTTTAACTTGTGTAATTCGAGATGCTATTACTTTTGGTTCTACTAGTTTGATTGCGTCAGTTAATTTTGTTTTGGTATCGTTTGAACAATTTTTGTTTAGTAAAACTGACATGGCTAACTTTCTTAAAAAGCTCACTTTTTGTAGCAACAACCAGCTAGCTTGAAAAAATAATGTTGGAGTGAGTTTTACCAGAAAAGAAGGTGGGGTTAAAAAAGAGGCAATCAATATCAGCCCTGCTATCTTATTTGGATTCTGGCTGGCTAATTGGTAAGCGAGATTTCCCCCAAATGATTCGCCAATTAACCAGATAGGTTGGTCTTGTTTTTGTAGGACAATATTCAGCCAGTTAAGCAATTCTTGTTGAGTGAATATTTGGTTTGTGGGATAGCTGAGAACTGTGAGATGGGTATTTTTGTCTGACAAGAGCTGTTGAAACTCATCATATATAAGACCTGTACCATCCATGCCGGGGATAAGAATGCAGTGCTGCATTAGGTATAATAAAGGGTTCCTATATAGTTGTGACTTCTATTTGCACTTTATTTTATAACAGTGTCAGCTATTAATTTATTTTTACAGTTTTTAATAATCTTTGTAAAGATCACCAAACACTTTGTATAGTTCTCTTTCACATTGTTCTAGCACGGCTGTTGCGTGAATATATAAAGTGTTATCACCTTCTTTTAACAGTGGAAGTAACAAGGCTTTTTCTGGGACATATGACTTAGCAAATTCTGGTGCTAATTGTACAATAGAGCTTAAGTTATCAATCATATCGGCCAGTTTAATGGTTTTACCTCTTGGTGAGGCTTGAGCAAAATGGTCGCGATCCAGAGCTTTTTTTAAAACCTTATCACCTGCTACACCTCCACTTACTTTGCTAACTTCATAGACCAGCTGCGTAATATCTTCACCAAATTGATTGCGTAAATCAGACAGGGTAACAGGAGTATCTTCCACTACATCATGTAACCAGGCGGCAGCAATCAAGGCAACTTCATCGGTAACGTCTGCAACCAGTTGTGCAACAGCTTCTGGGTGAACAATATAAGGCTCTTCAGTAAAGCGGCGAAGCTGATTAATGCTTGCGTGGGCTTCTGTGGCAAATATTTTGGCCTGTTCGATGAGCGCTAAAACCATAAGCCTTACCTGCTACTGCAATAGTTACAACAAATAATGATTTACTGGATTTTTATAGAGCTACAGTTGCTTTGACACTAGTAATATATAACTGTTCGTATCTGGCAACGGTTCGCTTTGGTTAGAATGTTGGCAGGGCCTTCTGCCTTTGTCTGATTGTTATTCAGTTGTTGATGCCTGTTATTAGGAAGTCAGCATCTTTCCTGCACTATTTTTACTGTAAAATAAATTTAACAGTAAAAACAGCTTTGATGGTTAATTTAGTCAGCCATCTTATTTACTACCTTAGCTTCTCTTAATGGGATAGTACAGCAAATATTACATAAAAATGTCACTAAAAAATAACCGTTGTAAGTCGATAAAGTATTATTTTAATTAGCATCAAAACTATCAGTACCTCTTGTTGTTGTGGGCTTAATTTTTGTGTGTTTAATACATATAGTGGGCGGTATAGAGGGAATACATGCTGTAAACAGCTTTGGCAATTAATGTTTCACAGCGTGCGCCACTTCCAGCCATTGTTAACCGATTTTTTTATCATGCCAGTTTGCGTTTAAAGCGACCAGTGATTTTTGTTAAATGGAATAAATATGCGCTACAAGATGTATCCCGTTGTTGTTTTTTTTTCTGCTGCAATAGTCGTTTTGTCTTCAACTGTTTCTACAAGTCAGGTGTTAGCAGCAGGTGAACAGGTACCCACAGGTCAAGCTAATCAACAACTGCAGTTTCATCAACAAAGTATGCAGGATAACGCTTCTCTGTCAGGTCAACCAGTTGAAAAGGCAGGCCAGTTGCCAGCAATACAGCAAACGACTAATCCCCAGGTACCTAAAAACGCTGAGAAAGAAATTGCATTGCTACAGTTTGCTAATGGCTTCTGTTTAGGGGTGTTATGGAGTAACAGCGACAACTTTACTCCCGTTAGAATGGAGAGCTGTACTAAAGCAAGACAACAGCAATGGTGGCTTGATAACAAGCAAAGAGTGCGTAGCCAACTGAATAATAGTAAGTGCTTACAATTTTTTGCATCAACCAGTATTAACCCAGCAGGCATGGTGTTTATTAATGAGTGTTCCGATTCACCAAGCCAGCAATGGCAGTTTGAGGCAGGCCAACTGGTTGCTAAAGCTAATGGGCAAATATTAGTTGCTGCCAGTGATGAGGAGGGTAGCAATTTAGCATTGGTAACAGAAGAAGATATAACAAGCCGCCAGTGGCAGTTGAAAGCAATCAACTACCAACAAGTGATTGATAAATCACCAGCAACTTCAAAGCAACCAGAAACTAAAGCCAACTCACTAGCTACAGTAGGCTTCACCGAAGTTAAGTTTAGAAATAATTTCTGTTTATCCGTTGATGGTGGTTTAGTGAATGCTGAGGCGCCAGTAGTGATTGATACTTGTAATGGGCAGCCTAGTCAGCAGTGGCATATAGATCCATTTGGTCGTTTGCGTCCTCAGCATGCTGTGGATATGTGCCTTGATCCTGGTAAGTTAAGCGTATTAACTGCCTCCATGGCTGTGATGAAGCCTTGTAATCATCAGCTAGCTCAACGCTGGAGTTTTAAGGACGGGCTGCTTCACAACCTGGCAAATAAGCAATTAGTGTTAGATGTAGAAAGTGACACAGCCAATGCCAGAGTACTGGTTAGAACCAAGGGCAGCTGGCAATGGCAAGTTTCGACAGCAGTGCGTCCAAAGGACTTATTAGCAGGAAAGCTTTATCAGGCTATTCAGTTCGGTAATAACTTATGTTTGGATTTGTATAAAGCATCTGAACAAGCAAATAAGCTGCAATTATGGCATTGTAATGAGCGGAGTATACAGCTGTGGCGGCTTGACAGAGAAGGGCGACTGCACCCCCAAATAGATGAAACTCAATGTTTAGGACTGATTGCTAAACAAGCTGGCCAGCAAAGCCTTGCTTTGCAAACCTGTAACCGGGATGAGCAGCAAAAGTGGCGGGTTGATATGGGTAATATTGTGAGTCAGCCATTTCCTGCTTTAAGTATGACGGCGTTAGGTATTCACGGTGGAGCCAAGATAACTGTAAAACCACTTCCTTACTGGGGCTTGAGTTCAAATAAGCTTTAATCGCCTTGTTTTTTTATGCTATTCACAATGAGCTCTGCTTCTTTTTTGTTTAGGTTGGTGATTTGAATCCGATCAGTATAGCTGTACTCCAAATCTTTGGGTTTACCGATTTGCATACCAAAGGCTTTGATTGTTAATGGTTTACCAAGATTCTTTGAAGTGAACAGGAATAAGTTTTTACCAAACTCAACGGTAAACTCCAGATGAACAACATAGTCTTCAGTTCTTGAACGTCCTAAAGCCGCATCTAGAATATCAGCTCTATTGGCAGTAATAGAGCTGTTTCCTGCTTGAAAAATAATATCAGCTGGTATGCTTTGCGGTAAGCTTAATGAAATGAGTATTAGGAGTGGTTTTAACGGCATGATAATTTACATTACAAAGGGAGCATTACTAAATGTATACGCTAAGAGGGTTATAATGCCAATAGGAAAATAAAAGAATAGGCTTATAAGAATAAATTGCTATGAAAAAGTTTGTTTTCAGACAAAAATCAATACGAGCCTATTTGGGGTTGGTATTGACTACTAATGTATGGTCTTCGCCTTCCAACTCTTCGGATAAGATAATTTCTATGACTTCCCAGTCACCTTTAGTCAATCCTATTCCAAACAGGGGATAGCCGATTCTAAGGCCGCTGAACAGCTGCTTTACTTCATGGATTGCAGTGCGAACAGCATTATAATCTGTTCTGATTCGAGGGCCACGCCAGTCGTATTGAATATAAGCATTTACGACAGTTAGGGTATTGCTGAAAAGCTCTACAGTTGCATAAGAAATAGTACCAAGTTTACGTTTATCCCCTTTAGTGGTTGCACAGTCTGCATAATAGGCTTCAGGAAAGAGGCTCTTAATTGTTTTAGCAATTCCTGTAGCCATCGTACATTGGCAATTGCAACCATGAATAATTACATCAAACTGACCTTCGGCAACTAATTTAATTAAATCTCCAGTAATCACTTTCATCATACAGCCTGGGGGAAACGAAAATACAACAAATTACCTTTTATTTAATTATATCATGTTGTTGTAGGATGAACTGAAAAAGTTCTTAAAAATTATCAGAGAAGCATAAGAAATTAATGATTATGAATAAAAAATGACAATTGGAGTATTCTTTTAAATGTATTTTTTAATAGTTTGCTCTGGTTGTTGCCTAAATAAAACAGTTATTGCTGAATTAACTCAGCAATAACTGTTTTATTTGGCTTTCTGCTGCAGAAAGTGCTTGCGCTTTAACTGCATCACCCATGCTAAGTCCTTCGGCATAAATAAAGGTAACGTCTGTGATACCAATAAATGCAAGAAAGTTTTTTACAAAAGGTGTTTCGGTATCAAACTCGGTGTCTTTATGTTTACCACCGCGGGTAGTCACAACAATCGCTTGCTTACCTTCCAGCAAGCCTTGTGGGCCATTCTCTGTATAGCGGAAAGTCACTCCTGCACGTGCTATGTGGTCAAACCAGGCTTTTAGTGTTGACGGTACACTAAAGTTATACATTGGCAGTCCAATCACTAATACATCACTGGCTTTTAGTTCTTCAATTAAAGAGTCTGCAAATGCTACTTTTTGTTGCTGCTCGCTATTTCGTTCATTGGCGGGAGTCATTAGTGCCTGTAGAAAGCTGGCATCCTGGTGAGGTATCGGGGTGGATGTCACATCTCTAAGTGTTACGCTAGCCTGGAGTTGTTCAGCAAGCTGACTAACAAGTTGATTGACCAGTTGAGTGGACTCGCCCTGATCACCAAACACACTACTGTTAATTTGTAGAATCTGTTTCATTGATACTTCCTTTGGTTATCCTCGTAGATAGCTTGATGTTACATTGAAAAAACTGATTAAAAGTTGGAATTAATAGCGCTGATTGATTAAATTATTAGATGTATTTAGGTTTGCTATAACAGGCAATTTCAGAGAAGTTGAGATAATAACAGCAGATGAAAGTCCCTCGAGTATCGATTGAATACTGGCTAGCCCTGCAGGCAGTGGTTGAATATGGTGGTTTTAGTCAGGCAGCAGAAGCACTGAATAAAAGTCAGTCTTCTATTAGTTACAGTATTGGCAAGCTGCAGGAGTTGTTACCAGTAAGTATTGTGGAGCAGCAGGGGCGTAAAGCTGAGCTTACCAAAGCAGGTAAGTTGCTTTATCAACAGGTAAAACAGCTTATTCAACAAGCCAATGAGCTAGAAGATTTAGCACGTACTTTATCCCAGGGAATTGAGCCAGAGTTAAAATTAGCTGTTGATTTATTAGTACCCAGACAGTGGTTGCTGACTAGTTTGAATCAGTTCAATAATGAATTTCCCTTTTGTCGTTTAACGCTTCTGGAAACCAGTTTGTCTGGTACCGATGAAGCTTTATTGTTTGGAGAAGCTGATATTTTGTTATCACCTAATGTGCCTACTGGCTTTTTAGGTGTCATGCTATTTCAAATAGATTTTCTAGCAGTTGCGCATAAAGATCACCCTCTGCATCAACAAAAATCCCCTATCAGTGAAAATGATTTAAAAAAATATCGCCAAATAGTGATTCGAGATTCAGGATTAAAACGTAATCAAGATGCAGGGTGGTTGGCTGCAGAGCAGCGGTGGACAGTCAGTCATTTTGCTACATCTGTTAGCTGCCTTAAAGAAAAAATGGGATTTGCCTGGTTGCCGGTCAGTTATATTGAAACTGAACTGGCTGAAGGAATAATTAAACCATTAAATTTAACCGCAGGACAACGGCGTAAATTACCTATTTATATGGTGGTCAGGCTAGGGGATAAAGCAGGTCCTGGGGCAAAAAGGCTAGCGGAAGTTTTGAAAAGTGGTTTAAGCAAATCAGCATGATAAATCATTTTAAATAGGTAGTATCTTAAGTCTCAACGAAAATTTTTACTTTAAATTAGACTGGTTAAAGGTATCTTGCCGATATTAATTAAAACTTTAGTCTTAGATGTTAGTTTTCACACCTGGTTATAAGTAGAACTTTTAGGTAGTGTGGTTTCTATCATTTTAATGGTTAAATATATGTTAGAAATATTTTGTTAATTAAACTACTCTTCGTTGCGTGGTAAAAAAAATACTGAAAGGGGATTTGAGGATGAATAAATTAAAATTAATTAGTATGGCGGTAGGAATTGCTTACACCTTTTTGGGGCAGGCGGCTAATGCAAATGATGGGGAAACTAATGCTTATGAAGAATTTGACTTAGATGCGCCGGCTGAATTAATCGCGACAGGGTGTAAATTGCAAGCACCTAAAGAAGTAGAAAAAAATAAAACACATAAAGTCTGGGTTAGATCGACGGGTGGTACTTTTTCAAAATACACAGTAAAAGTATTTGAAGTTTTACCAACCACTGGTGGCTGGTCACATGAGCAATTTGATCAACGTACTTCGCCTTCAAGTAATGTTTCTGGCACTGCCGCAAACTTCTTTTTACCTGGTTACTCATATTTCCCTAAAGGTGGAGAAATTAAAGTGCAGGCAATTGTGATGCCTCATAATGTTACTTGTTCAACCACAATGAAAATTAAGTAACTACAGTCTTCGCTTTGACTATAACTCTCTTTGCGAATCATTGTTGCTGATAATCACAGGAGATGATTAAGCATCTCCTGGTGGTTGTGTTGTATTTGTCAAAAAATAATTACATGTTAACAGACTCTATTGGAAATTAAGTTTTAGTTATATAAAAATGACAAGAGTACTTATAATGAAGGGTATATAATAATTATAGATACATTGAAAGAACTGAAGAGTGGCGAATGGGGCAGGTTTTTAGAGTTAGCGAAAAGCATGACTTTTACTTAATCAAGCTGCATTTTGATCTCGATCATAAAACAGGTGGTCCTCTAGTACTCAGGTTAAATAGGTTATTAACTGATCTCAGTAAAGACATTGTTATTGACTTAAGTACAGTATTTTATATCGATTCAGTTGGTATAAAAGTACTGGTTTATTTCTGTAAACAGGCAAAAGAAAAAGGCCGTCTGGCTTTTTTGATGGGACTTAATAGTCAGCCATACGGTCTGATCAAACTGACAGGAATGTCAAAAAAATTCCATTTAATTGAAAATATAGAGCAATATTATGATATTTGTACTGCAATAAGATAGCATAATATTTCAACAACAACTAGGGAGTCCATTATTTTGTAATCCACTCTTTTAGTATATCTGTCAACGGTTGTGGCTGTTCTAAAGGGATCATATGGCCGCAATTTTCTAGGATATGTAGTTCAGAGTCAGGTACTAAACTGGCCATAGTTGAAACCGCTTTATATGGGGCAATTTGATCTTGCTTACCAGCAACCAGTAACGTGGGTTGCTGTATGTTTGAGAGTAATGGTTCCCGATTTTCTCTGTTTAAAGTGGCTGTTAGTTGATTAATAAATACCTGTTCGCCTGCATCTTGCTCCATTTGTTTAATTAGGTCTAACAGCTCATTATTTTGGTGATGATCTGGATGCACCATCAGTCGTAATCGTTCCAGGCTCATGCCAGTATACTGTCCTTGTTGTATTTGGGTTAGCAATTGGCGACGCATGCTTTTTTCTGACTCAGGGTAGCCTTTAGCTGTGGTGCCGATAATTGCCAGTTTTTTAAATAACACTTCGCCTTGTAGTGCATATTCTAGTGCAAGATAACCACCCATTGAAAAACCAATAATAATTGACTCAAAGGTGCTAGCTTTAGCAATGGCGGATAACATTTGTTCGAGTCGGCCATAGTTGCGTAAGTCGAGAAAGTCGGGCTGGCATACTGCTTTTAAATGATCTATCTGGTATTGCCAAACCCGCTGATCACATAGCATTCCCGGTAAAAACAAGACATGAGGTTTATTCATTTTATAGTCTCAAAAAGTCGATTTTTAGAAAATCCTGAGTAGTATAATGCAAACAACAATTCTGTAGTCAAAGCCTCTATGGGTATACAATATAGATTCCTGTAGTGGTTGGTGTATAGGGTGCGCACAATGGATATTAGTCAACAACGAAGAGAGTATCTGAGAGCAGGGCTAACTGAAGAAAACCTTCATTCAGACCCAATTGAGCAATTCCGTCATTGGCTAAAGGATGCCATTGAGTCTGATATTTCCTCTGACCCCACGGCTATGTGTTTGTCTACGGTTGGTGCTGATGGGAGACCAAGCCAGCGGATAGTATTATTAAAGCAGTTTGATGAAAAAGGTTTTGTATTTTATACCAACTTGGAAAGTCGAAAGGCTAAACAAATTGCTGAAAACCCCAATGTATGCTTGCACTTTGGTTGGCTTCCCTTAGAAAGACAGGTCATCATAAATGGTACTGCAAATAAGCTATCGATTGCGGAAGCCACTAAGTATTTTTTAAGTCGGCCGAGAGATAGTCAGTTAGCTGCTTGGGCTTCCCAGCAAAGTCAAAAAATTTCCTCCCGTCAGTTGCTGGAGCAAGCTTTTTCTCAAATGAAAAATAAGTTTACTAAAGGGGATATTCCATTACCCAGTTTTTGGGGTGGGTTTCGAGTAGTGCCTGAGCAAATTGAATTTTGGCAAGGTAGAGCAAATAGATTACACGACAGATTGGTTTATAATCCGAGTGAAGCGGGGGGGTGGTCAATAGAGCGGTTGCAGCCATAATACCCTTCGCGAATGACTTTTAGGCTTTGTTATCTTCATTCTTGACCACCATGGAAGGTGTAAATGCAGTTAATGTATGGAGCATTTAACTGTCACCCCAGTCACTTATTTCAATAAGCTCCTGGGGCTTCATCATTCGATGGCCTCACCCTTGTGCCCTAGGGGTATAAATGCCCTTCGCTGTGGGTATGTTATTCCATATCAAACGCCAGGCTTCTTTAGGAACTAATCATCCGCCAAACTATTTGCCCCTAAATCCAGTTTTAATTCTTTAATTTTGCGGGTTAAGGTATTTCTTCCCCAGCCGAGTAATTGAGCAGCATCGCGGCGGCGGCCTCCTGTATGTTTAAGGGCTACTTCTATCATGGCTTTTTCAAATGCAGGCACTGCAATATCCAAAATTTGCCGGTGGCCAAGGGCTAATTCTTGGTCGATCCAATTTCTAAGTTGTTGCTCCCAGTTTAAATTTTGGGTTGGCGCATTTGGTTGTTCTAGTAATTCTGGTGGTAGGTCAGCAGGTAAAATCTCGCGGCTGGATGCCATTACGGTTAACCAACGACAAGTGTTTTCCAGTTGCCGAACGTTACCAGGCCAATCCAGTTTAGATAATAACTCTGCAGTTTCTGGCTTTAATGTTTTGGCTTCTACCGTTAATTCTTCTGCAGCTCTGTTTAAGAAATAGCGGGCTAGCAAGGGTATATCTTCTCGACGGTCTTGTAGTTTAGGGATATGAATTCGAATGACATTTAATCGGTGAAATAAATCTTCCCGAAAGCTTCCTTTTGCTACCAGCCTTTCTAGATGCTGGTGAGTGGCAGCAATAATTCTTACATCCACTTTAATTGGTGTATGGCCGCCAACCCGGTAAAACTCACCATCAGCTAGCACTCGTAATAAGCGGGTCTGTGTCTCTGCTGGCATATCACCAATTTCATCTAAAAACAGCGTGCCGCCATTGGCTTGCTCGAATCGGCCAGCTCGTTGCTGAGTAGCCCCGGTAAATGCGCCTTTCTCGTGGCCGAATAACTCTGACTCCATTAAGTCTTTGGGAATAGCAGCCATATTTAATGCGATAAAAGGCCTGTCCGCTCTTGGGCTATGACGGTGTAATGCCTGGGCTACCAACTCTTTACCAGTGCCAGATTCACCATTGATTAGCACCGTGATATTTGATTTAGATAGCCTGCCGATTGCCCGAAATACTTCTTGCATGGCAGGGGCTTCGCCAATAATTTCTGGGGCCTGAGGGAGCTGCTGTTCTGTGGCTTCAGCTTCTTGTTCATGAACATGAGCTAATGCCCGCTGAACCAAATTAACAGCTTCATCCACATCAAATGGTTTGGGAAGGTATTCAAAAGCTCCGCCTTGGTAAGAGGAAACTGCGCTATCCAGATCCGAGTGAGCGGTCATGATTATGACTGGAATTTTAGGGTATTGGCTTTGTAGCTTTTGTAATAGCGAAAGGCCATCAATACCTGGCATTCGAATATCACTGATAATCACTTGGGGTTGCTGCTGTTCCAACTTGGTCAAAATGTTATTACCAGATTCAAAGCTCAGAGACTCAATTTGGGCCTGATGTAAGGCTTTTTCTAACACCCAACGAATAGATCGATCATCATCAATAATCCATACCGAATCACGTACACTCATGGGCTGCTCCTTTTTATTGATGACTGAGTTGCTAATGGGGTTGGCTGTGAAGGCACTAAGGGATAGACGGGTAAATACAGACTGAAGCAGGTTTTACCGGGCTGGCTTTCACTACTGATCATTCCTTGGTGCTGTTGCAGAATCGATTGGGCTATCGAGAGGCCTAAACCTGAGCCTTCTGCACGACCACTAACCAGAGGATAAAAAATATGCTCAAGCATGTTTTCTGGAATGCCGGGCCCGTTATCACTGACATCCACCTGACAAACTAGCCGATGACGTTGGTTACCGATAGTAAATTGGCGCAAAATCCTGGTTTTAAAGGTGATGTTTCCATCACTTAAGGGCATCTTTGTTTGAATAGCCTGCAAGGCGTTGCGAACGATATTTAAAATAGCTTGGATCAACTGCTCTATATCCGCCATTACATCTGGGATGCTGGGATCGTAATCTTTGGTTATGGTTAGCTGATTGTGAGTTTCTGCCAAAATCAACTGAGCAACACGCTCTAATACTTCGTGAACATTGCAAGGACTTAGTTTTGGGGGCTTGATTGGCCCTAGCATTCTATCGACTAAATTAGTTAGGCGGTCAGTTTCTTCAATGATCACCTGGGTATAGTCTTGCAGGGCATTATCTGGCAACTCTTTAGCTAGCAGCTGAGCTGCTCCACGAATACCACCTAAAGGGTTTTTCACCTCATGAGCGACACTACGTACGAGTAGCCTGCTGCTTTCTTGCTTTTCACGAAGAGCTTCTTCGCGGGTAATTTTCAGTAATCGATCGCGAGGCTGGATTTCCATCACTAGGCTATCTCGGCCATTAGTGACAGGTGTTACGGCATAATCAACGGTAAGCAGCTGACCACTGGGTAAATGTAGTGTTGCTTCTCGCTTGGTAAAAGGTTGGCCACTGCTAATAGCATTCAGAAATACAGGGTTGCTGGAAGGCTGTTCAACAAATAACGTTTCCAGTGTAGCACCGGTCATTTGGCTGCCGCTCACTGCAAACAGCATTTCAGCTGCAGGATTGAGATAGAGCAGTTTCAGCTGTTGATCAATCTCTAATACAGCAGTGGTTAAAAACTCCAATAATTGGTCAGACATTATCTTTATAGTTAGCTAACAAAAAAGTTATAAAGGTCAGCAAAATTTGAGCCAAACAAACTAAAGGCCATTGCAGAAGTTTTATTGGCGAGTTACATGCTTGGGTTAGTACTGATAAGCATTCACAAACTTAATCCATTAGTCGTTGCAGGTAGTATTCAGTCAATCCATATTCAACAGAGCATTAATTGAGAGTTAGCTGTTTGTGGTTATTTGCTGCTGAACAAACACTGAACCTGTATAGACTGCACTGTGATGGTGCATCAAAAGGAAAGGTAATTGCAAGAGCTTCTGGAAAAGAGCGTCTACTGGTTAAAACAGTAACGACCTAAGCCTGCTAAGCAGGCTTGGTGACTCTCCTCCTTTATCTGGTTTATTTCTATTTTTGTCTAATAGGGCATTGGGCCGATGAATATGCACAGTCACACTGGCACTTTTTAATACTCTTCCATCAGAGTTGAGTACTTTAACTACGATACTATGAGTGCCGCGGTCAATATTATTTAGGTTGAATAACAAGCCTCTTTGCTTGTTACCATAGGGCTTACCATCAAGGTAGAGCTGGACGCTATCGCCAGGCCTGAGGTTAGGGGAGATGGAAGCGAGCACGGAAAAGTTGCCTGAGCCTCTGATAGTTGCATCCTGGTCTGGCTGTTTAATTGTGAACTCGCGATAGTTAGCTCCTCCTTGTTCGCTATCTCCTGACCTATGTGAAGTTGACGGTTTTGCTGATGGCAGTGAAATTGTATTGCCTTTTTTCAGCTCCACTGACTCAGCAGGCTTGCCTTCTGGCTTATCAGTAAAAACTACTTTTCCATCTTTATCGGTGGTTTTATAAATTTCGGCACAGCTTGCTGTCCAGGATAAAGTCGCAAGCAAAATCCATAGTAATGAAACTGGCTTAAACATAGGAAAACATTCCTTTTAAAAATATATCTCTGATACTGTTATTTTTAGTCGCTATTGATTCAGAAAGCCTTCTATTAGAAAAAGTTCTATATCAAGCCACCAGTGTTAAGGTGTAGGTGGTTTGGTGGGAGCATTAGGTGCTCTTGTAGCTGTTGGTGCCGTTGGTGCGTGAGGAGCTTGGGTAGCGAGAGATGGACTACCCGATGTTGGTGCTGAGCTTTTGATGCCAGATGGTCGATGAGAAAAAACTGTTACACTGGCGCTATTTAATACCTTTCCGTCTGAGCTTAGTGCTCGTACATCAATAGTATGTGGGCCTCGTGCTAGATTACCCGCCTTAAACGATAAGCCTTTTTGTGGGCCACTAACGGCCTTGCCATCTACAAATAGTTGTAACTTGTCTGCTGGCCTTAGCTTGGGGCTGATGGCGGCTAATACAGTTAGGTCTCCATTTTTATCTATAGTGGTTCCGTCTGCTGGTTTTTTAATAGTCAGCGAACTATAAGTAAAACTTTCTTCACGGCTGGAGCCTTCGCTTGGCGGTGCTGTTTTGAGTGGTGGAGGTGAAATAATAGTACTAGGCTTGAGTTCGACTTCTTCAGCAGGTTTATCTCCTGGAGCATCGGTGAAAATGATGTTCCCGTTTTCATCCACAGTTTTATAAATCTCAGCGTAACTCGCTAGGGGTAGCGAGGCAATTAATATCCAAAGAATTGATTTTGGCTTAAACATAAGAGAGTGTTCCTGTCTTTGTTTAGTAGACTAAAAGAACTATACCCTTCTCGAATGACTTTTAGGGTTTGTTGTCGTTGCTCTTGACCACCATGGAAGGTGGAAATGCAGTTAATGCATGGAGCATTTAACTGTCACCCCAATCATTTATAAAAACATAAACTCATGGGGCAAGTCTGATACAGCAATACCTGCGGTAGCTACTTTAATTTACATAAAAGTGCTATTGGAACTCATCGCTTGACGGCCGCCCCTAAAAACCCTTCGCTTTGGCTATATAGAAACTCTAAACCTTTAAATGATGACACGCAAAATTAGGGTATGTAAAAAACTAGTTAAAAGTTGCTAGTAAATCTTTGATGCAGGTTGAGATGAATAGTTTAAACCAATTGACTGCTGGCAAAAGAGGAACTCAGTTTGTAGCAAAGCCCTCAATTTGAGGGCTCTTAACTGAAGGCCTTATCAGATATAGGCTACAGCCTGCTACACACTGTAGTAAAGATCAAACTCAACTGGGTGAGTGGTTTGATTAACCCGCTCGCATTCTTCATGTTTTAGCGCAATATAGCCATCAATCATATCATCACTAAATACGCCGCCTTCTTTCAGAAAGTCGCGATCTTGATCCAATGCTTCTAATGCTTCTTCCAGACTAGTCGCGACTGTTGGGATTTCTGCCGCTTCTTCTGGTGGCAGGTCATAGAGGTCCTTATCAGCAGCATCACCAGGGTGGATCTTGTTTTTAATTCCGTCCAAGCCTGCCATTAGCATGGCTGCAAAAGCCAGGTAAGGGTTGGCGGTTGGGTCGGGGAAGCGTACTTCAATCCGGCGAGCTTTTGGGCTGTTGACATAAGGAATCCGAATAGACGCTGATCGGTTGCGTGCTGAGTAAGCCAGCATGACTGGTGCTTCAAACCCAGGAATTAGGCGCTTGTATGAATTGGTGGAACCATTTGTGAACGCATTTAGTGCTCTTGCATGCTTAATAATCCCGCCTATGTAGTACAGGGCTGTTTCAGAAAGTCCTGCATAGCCATCACCCGAGAAAACATTTTCACCATTTTTGGAGATAGATTGGTGAACGTGCATGCCATTACCATTATCGCCAACTAATGGCTTGGGCATAAAGGTAGCGGTTTTGCCGTAGTGGTGAGCAACATTATGAACGCAGTATTTTAGAATCTGGGTTTCATCTGCTTTTCTAACTAACGTATTAAAACGAGTGCCAATCTCACATTGCCCGGCTGTACCCACTTCGTGGTGATGAACCTCAACTGGTAGATCCATGGCTTCCATGGATGCGCACATTGCTGCACGCAGGTCATGCAGTGAGTCCACGGGTGGTACTGGGAAATACCCCCCCTTTACTCTAGGGCGGTGACCGATGTTGCCGCCTTCAAATGCTTGTGAAGAGGCCCAGTGTGCTTCTTCTGAGTTAACTTCGTAAGAGCAGCCGGAAATATCGGCTTTCCATTTCACATCATCAAACACAAAAAATTCAGGCTCGGGGCCAAAATATGCGGTATCACCGATGCCAGTTGATTTTAGGTAGTCTTCTGCACGTTTGGCGACAGAGCGAGGGTCTCTCTCATAACCTTGCATAGTCGCTGGCTCAATAATGTCGCAGCGTAAAATTAAGGTGTTTTCATCAGTAAAGGGGTCAATAACTGAAGTGGAGTCATCAGGCATTAGCATCATGTCAGACTCATTAATGCCTTTCCAGCCGGCGATTGATGAGCCATCAAACATTTTGCCCACCTCAAAAAATTCTGAATCAACCTCACTAGCTGGGATGGAAACATGCTGTTCCTTTCCCTTGGTGTCGGTAAAGCGTAGGTCTACCCACTTTACATCGTTTTCTTCAATTAACTTCAGAGTATTCGCTGACATGCTGTTTCCTCCAGAGGTCTATAAGCCGGTTTCGGTCTAACTTGTTTCTTGAACTACTAATTTGGTTAATGCACTGTTGGCCACTCCGGTTGAGATGAAAGCTAACAGCTAAAAATTTCATTGCGGCTATCAGCAATAGTCATGCCATTACACAAACTTACGGCTAAACCAGAAAAATCAGGATGAGTGCACTGAAAAAGCTTGAAAAAATAAAATAGCAATGCACTTAAGTAGTGCGCTAAAAACAAAATGCACCACTCAAGCGCTTTATAATCGTAAATTTTTATAAGTGACTAGCAAATGGAACTTCTTAAATAGGACTGCCTTGACGTAGTGATCATGATAGCTGGTTTTTGTATAATATTTTGCTACATATTAGTTGCAAACAGATGAAATCCCCTCCATGAAATTCATTGTTAAACTGTTCCCTGAAATCACCATTAAAAGTAAGCCTGTGCGCCAACGCTTTGTAAAGCAGTTGCGGCGCAACATTCGCTGGACATTAAAGCCCATCGACCCTGAAATTGAGGTGATAGGAAGCTGGGACAAAATCGAGGTTGTTACTCAACAGCAAGAAAAATCCATCACCCAGCAAATAGCAGAAAAGCTGTCCCATACCCCTGGAATTTGCCAAATTTTGGAAGTAGTGGATTACCCCTTAGTTGACCTTGACGATATGCTCGATAAAGTGGCGGCCATTATTGGGGATTCGCTGGTTGGCCACTCTTTTTGTGTTCGTTGTAAGCGTTCTGGCCACCATGAGTTCACCTCAACCGATGTGGAAAGATATATTGGGGGGGGCTTGCACCAAAGAATTGCAGACACCTCGATTAAACTAAAAGGCCCTGATATTACGGTAAAGCTGGAGATAAAAAATAAGCGCTTTTATGTAGTGAAGTCTGTATTACCTGGGCTGGGAGGGTTTCCACTCGGTACGCAAGATGGAGTTTTATCGCTCATCTCTGGTGGGTTTGACTCAACCGTCTCTAGCTTTTTAACCATGAAACGCGGCTTACTCACCCATTTTTGTTTTTTCAATTTAGGTGGCCATGCCCATGAGATAGGGGTTAAAGAGGTTGCCTATTACCTCTGGAATAAATTTGGTTCTTCTCACCGGGTAAAGTTTGTCACTGTGCCATTTGAGCACGTTGTAGCTGAAATTCTGCAGAACGTTGATAAGTCCTACATGGGGGTGGTGCTAAAAAGAATGATGTTGCGTGCAGCTAGTAAAGTGGCCGAAGGCTTAGAGGTAGAAGCTCTGGTAACCGGAGAAGCAATTGCGCAAGTCTCCAGCCAAACGCTGGTGAATTTATCAGTAATTGATGAAGTGACTAATAATTTAGTGTTGCGCCCCCTAATTACCATGGATAAGCAGGATATTATCAACACCGCTAGAGCTATTGGCACTGAAGACTTTGCTAAAAATATTCCTGAATATTGTGGCGTCATATCGGTTAATCCAACTACTAGGGCAAGGCGGCATAAGGTTGAGGATGTTGAGTCTAATTTTAATTTCGCGGTATTAGATCAGGCTGTTACAGACCGTCGAGAGGTGTTAATCAACGATATAATTCAGGATGACTTGAAAGCCGCCGAGGTTGAGGTATTGAGCATCCCTTTACCTAATAGTGTAATTCTTGATATTCGCCATCCTACCGAGGAAGAGCTAAATCCGTTAAAAATGGATAACAATGAAGTAAAAACCATCCCTTTCTATCAACTAAATACTGCATTTAAACAGCTTGATGCTAGTCAACAATATATGTTGTATTGCGATAAGGGTGTGATGAGCCGGCTGCATGCGATGCATTTAAAAGACGAAGGCTACAAAAACATCAAAGTTTATCGTCCTTAGTGAACTTTCTTAGTGGATCGGTGGTAAACTACCGCACCAAAATTTTCTGGATTTTCTAGCTGAAGACGTTGAATTGGTAAGACAATCTACCAATTCTGGCATTTACTGTAAGAATGCACCTACTAACATGTCTGTTTCTAGGGTGCTGCTCTTTGGCCACTTCAGATTGTAGTTGTTTTACTGTAGAGGCACCCTCTGTGATTGAGAAGTTAAGAAATATTGCCATTATTGCTCACGTAGACCATGGCAAAACTACTTTGGTAGATAAACTGTTACAGCAGTCTGGAACGTTGGAGCGCCGCGATGTTGGTACTGAGCGGATTATGGACTCTAACGACCAGGAGCGTGAGCGTGGTATTACCATTCTGGCAAAAAATACCGCAATTAACTGGCAAGACTACCGCATTAATATTGTGGACACCCCAGGACACGCAGACTTTGGTGGTGAGGTCGAGCGAGTACTGTCGATGGTTGATTCCGTATTGCTATTGGTTGACGCGGTTGATGGTCCAATGCCACAAACCCGTTTTGTTACCCAAAAAGCGTTTGAGCGCGGTTTAAAGCCAATAGTAGTAGTCAATAAGATCGATCGCCCTGGTGCCAGACCTGACTGGGTAATTGATGAAGTGTTTGACTTATTTGATCGTCTAGGAGCTACCGAAGAGCAACTCGACTTCCCTGTTATTTATTGTTCTGCACTAAATGGTATTGCTGGAGATGACCCTGAGTCGTTACAAGATGACATGACGCCTTTGTTTGAAATGATTGTCGATAAAGTACCTGTACCCAGTGTAGATATCGATGGGCCTTTCCAAATGCAAGTCTCTGCATTGGACTACAGCAGCTACTTAGGTGTTATAGGGGTTGGCCGGGTAACCCGTGGTCAATTAGCACCAAATACACCTGTAGCAGTAGTTGACCGTGAAGGTAAACAGCGTTCTGGCCGTATATTGAAAGTGATGGGTTATTTAGGTCTAGAACGGGTTGATATCGAAAAAGCTGAAGCGGGTGATATTGTTTGTATCACAGGTATTGATGGCTTAAATATTTCCGACACTTTATGTAACCCAGAAAAACCAGAAGCTCTACCACCTTTAACAGTTGATGAGCCTACAGTGAGCATGACTTTCCAGGTCAACGACTCTCCATTTGCTGGTCAGGATGGTAAGTATGTCACCAGCCGAAATATTAAAGAGCGTTTAGATCGTGAGTTGATCCACAACGTAGCTTTACGGGTTGAGCAAGGTGATACCGCAGATAAGTTTGTTGTTTCTGGTCGTGGTGAACTGCACTTGTCTGTATTGATTGAGACTATGCGCCGTGAAGGCTTTGAGCTTGGGGTTTCACGCCCTGAAGTTATCACCAAGGAAATTGATGGTGAGATGTGTGAGCCCTATGAGCAAGTAGTAGTGGATGTGGAGGATGCACATCAAGGCGCAGTCATGGAAGAGATGGGTAATCGGAAAGCGGAATTAACCAATATGGTACCTGATGGTAAAGGCAGAACCCGCTTAGAGTTCATTATGCCTGCTAGGGGTTTGATTGGTTTCCGCTCTCAGTTTTTAACCATTACTTCAGGTAGTGGTATTTTAACCCATATTTTTGATCACTTTGGCCCAGTTAAGGCTGGCGAAGTAGCTAAACGTCAAAATGGCGTGTTGGTTTCAATGGTTAACGGTAAAGTGCTGGGCTACTCGCTGTTTAACTTACAAGACCGTGGTCGTCTATTCCTAGAGCCAAACGTTGAAATCTATGAGGGAATGATCATTGGTTTACATAACCGTGACAATGATTTGGTAGTAAACCCAACCAAAGGTAAGCAGTTAACCAACGTTCGGGCATCAGGCTCAGATGAAAATATTATCTTGACTCCACCTATTAGGCACTCACTGGAGCAGGCATTAGAGTTTATTGAAGATGATGAACTAGTTGAAGTAACGCCTAACCACATTCGGCTGAGAAAGAAATTCCTCAAAGAGCACGAACGTAAGCGGGCTTCTAGAGCTAAATAATCTTTTGCATTGCCTTTAGGTTTTCGCAAAAGCTAAAAGATATGGAGTAACAGGGTATTCTGTAGCAGCGACATGGATGTTGCTTTAGCTCTTGATAGGCTATGGGTTGGTCCTTCAAATACCCTGTTATTCTACATCAAACATCTCACTCCCAACTCACACTACTCACCAGCCATTCACTATCTTCTTTAACCCACTCTGTTTTGACTTTGTAAATGCCTGACTGATTAGGCAGAATACTTTCTGCACCAGTAACTGTTACTGCAGACTCTGAGGTTGCTACGTTAGGGTAGGTAGAGTTATATGTAATGTTATTGTTAGTAATATAAATTTTTATATTTTTATGACGCAAAAAATACCCTAATAAAAGGCGTTTTACTCCTTTACGATCCAGTCCATTATTAGAGTTAAAGCTTTCACTAAGTGTTTCTAGTACTTTTTGACTATTCTTATTCTCTATAGCTGTTTGTATTTTTTCAATTTGCTGAGCGATGGCAGCTTTTGCTGGCGTTTCAGTACAGCCAGCTAATATAGAAAAAAAACTAAGGAGGAATATCAACTTTAGCATGAACTTGGTGTAATGTTTAAAATTAGCTTTACTCATATCAATGGTCTTTATTATTGCTGAAATAGTAAATTAACATAGCAGGTCAAGCTGAAGGACAAAAAATGTATACCCTTTATCCTGCAATAAAAC
Source organism: Spartinivicinus ruber (assembly GCF_011009015.1). Taxonomy (NCBI): domain Bacteria; kingdom Pseudomonadati; phylum Pseudomonadota; class Gammaproteobacteria; order Oceanospirillales; family Zooshikellaceae; genus Spartinivicinus; species Spartinivicinus ruber. The sequence goes on along the minus strand of NZ_CP048878.1, from coordinate 5,899,421 downwards.
CTTATGCACGACATACCTTAGAAGTAGGTGAGCCGCACCAGCTTTATCTAGAAGAAAGTGGTAACCCTAATGGTATACCTGTCTTATATCTTCATGGTGGACCTGGTGCAGCATGCGATAAATTCAGTCGTCGTTATTTTAATCCAGAAATTTATCGGATTATTTTATTCGATCAGCGAGGCTCTGGCCGATCAACTCCACATGCTTGTATAGAAAACAATACAACACAAGACTTAATTGCAGATATTGAAGCAATCAGACAGTTTTTGAATGTTGACCAATGGGTTCTATTTGGTGGATCTTGGGGAGCAACCTTGGCTTTACTGTACGCAGAACAAAATCCACGAAAAGTGTTGGCGATGATTCTCCGGGGAGTCTTTCTATGCCGAGAGCAGGATATTAACTGGTTTTATCAAGAAGGTGCGAATCAGATTTTTCCTGATTATTGGCGGGATTTTACCTGTTGGATAGCAAGTGCAGACGCCCACGATGTCATTGGTGCTTATTATAAGAGGCTAACAGGTAACGATGAGCTGGCAAGGATGTCTGCAGCTAAAGCCTGGGCACTGTGGGAGGGACATTGTGCAACACTAAGACCTAACCAGGCGGTATTAGATGCATTTATTGACCCTCACAAAGCCAGAGCACTGGCTGCTGTTGCTTGTCATTATTTCAAAAATAAAGGGTTTTTAGAGCCAAACCAAATTTTAGAAAACCTTGAACCTATTAGAGATATTCCAGGCATAATTGTCCACGGACGTTATGATATGGTATGTCCATTGGAAAATGCTTTTAGATTACAAGTGCAATGGCCGGCAGCAGAGTTACACATTGTACGAGATGCTGGACATTCAGCCGCTGAGCCGAGTATCTCAGATGCTTTGATTAGAGCAACGGATGATATTGCTAAGCAGCTAAAACCTGACTTAATGCCTGATGAAGGTTAGCTCGTCATGAATAACTTTTAGGCTTTGTTATCATCGTTCTTCACCCCAGTCACTTATTTCATATAAGCTCCTGGGGCTTCATCACTCGATGACCTCGCCTAAAAGCCATGCATTTTGAGCTAAAAATGTAACATGAAGGCTGTGCTGAGAAGGCTGGGCACAGCTTTGTTTATTTTTTCCCTACCTATACCCGTCGCAAATCATTTTTAGGTTTTGTTATCGTCATTCCTCACCCCAATCACCTATATGTAGGTGATTGGAGCTTCGTTGCTTGATGATCTCACCTAAAAAACCCTTCGCATTGGGTATATTTTAAAAACCAATAAGAGCTGTCTATTTATTAACCTTATTGCACTAAAGTGGTAACTTTTTTTTGCGAAAATCGGTAATAAACTCAATTAAATCAGCTATAACAATATTATAAATCTGTTGCCGTTTATATATTAGGTAGTAGATTTATTGTGGGGCTGTTGCAAACTTAAGCTCCTTCACCATAAGGGGGGATTGTTAGGATAAGTGTTGCTTTTTAGTAAATACACCCTTGCCCAGAAGGATAAGGATTAAATACATTTTTCGCAACAGCCTGCTGTGGGAATAGGCTTAGGAGTTAAAATTACTTTATTATTAAACAAGGACGAACATGAAAAAAATTACAATAGTAGCAGGATGCGCATTATTGATAGCCAATTTTGCAGTTGCTGAAGTACCTACACCTGGCGTATATGATATGCACTTTGATTGGGGGTGTGATGGTAGTTATTCCGTTTCTAAAAACTTCACTTTAAAAGATGATGGTACCTTTGAGTCTGGAAGCTTAAAAGGTACCTGGATGGAAATCGACAACACCTTAACCTGGAAGTACAGTAACAACACTTTTTATACAGGCTACCACACCAGCCGCTCAGCCACGGGAGTTGCAGTTGGTTACAATGGTCTGAAAGGCTGCTTCTATATGATAAAAATGAGTAAACCACTTAATCAGCAGCGAGCCCAGCAACAGTATGATATAGCAGAGCCTCAGTTTGATAATGGTATTGGAGAAGCAGGGGAGGAGGCACTTTTCTGACGGTATTTGAGTAATTAATTACTTTTCTCTTTTGTAATATAAAGCCGGCTATTTGCTGGCTTTATGTTTTTATAGATATGATATGCCACTTAATTTGTAATGATAAAAATGAGTGGCAAAAAAATGCGAGCACTTATTCAGCGGGTAAAGCAAGCCAGTGTCGGTGTTAATAACGAAGTGGTTGGCTCAATTGATCAAGGGTTACTGGTTTTACTTGGTGTACAAAAAGGGGATGACCAGGCCAAAGCCACCAAGCTGCTTGAAAAAGTGTTGAAATACCGAGTTTTTGCTGACTCAGAAGATAAAATGAATCTCAGCCTAAGAGATATTAATGGCGGCTTATTGGTGGTTTCTCAGTTTACTTTAGCTGCGGACACCCAAAAAGGCTTACGTCCTAGCTTTAGCTCTGCAGCCCCCCCTGTAGAAGGCGAGAATTTGTATAACTATTTCGTGGAGCAAGCGAGAAACCTTCATCCAACAGTTGCTACTGGGCGCTTTGGTGCCAATATGCAAGTTAGCTTGGTTAATGATGGGCCAGTGACTTTTCTTTTGGAGGTTTAAAGTTGTCAGGAAGTCTGGTTAAGCAGACTTCCGTTTAGCGACTATTCCCCCCATCAGCACCCCGGTTTCAAACAACAGCCACATAGGGATAGCGAGTAATGACTGTGAAAATACATCAGGTGGTGTCAGTAACATGCCAACTACAAAGCAGCCAACAATGATATAAGGGCGTTTTTTTCGTAGGCTGGTGACACTGCTAATCCCTGACCAAATTAATAAAACGGTAGCAATAGGGATTTCAAAGGCTATTCCAAAAGCAAAAAACAGTTTGAGGACAATGCTTAAGTAACTATGGATGTCCGGCATTACCGATACATCTTCGGGACCTATAGTGGTAAAGAAATTAAATAACAGTGGAAATACAACGTAATAAGCAAAAGCAATCCCCAGATAAAACAACATAACACTTGATGCTAGTAGGGGGATCGCCAGTTTACGTTCATGCTGGTATAGCCCTGGTGCGATAAAACCCCACACTTGATGCAGAATATAGGGAATAGCCAGAAAAATAGCAGCCACAACGGTTAGCTTAAAGGGGGTAAAAAAGGTTTGGGTAATTTCAGTTGCGATCATTGACGAGCCTTCAGGCAGGATTGACCGCAGTGGCTCTGAAATAAAACTGTAAATATCATTAGCAAAATAAAATAAGCAAGCAAATGCAATCAAAACTGCAACCAGGCAGCGGAGAATGCGAGACCTAAGCTCAACCAAGTGTTGTACTAAGGGTTGTTCCTGACCAAGCTCAGGGTCATCTGAGTTGTAGTAACCATCCGATTGATCTGTCATAAATGCTTAAATCACTAATCGTTGAGAGACGAAGTGGTTGAGGGTGATTTGGTCTGGGAAGCCTGGTTAGGCTCGGTACTATGGGTATTTTCTACTGGGGTAAAACTACCCGTTTGAGAGGGCTTGCTTGACTGCTCGGTACTGCTTTCAAGTCCTTCAACTGAACTATCTATCGACTGCTTGAAATCACTGATTTGTCGGTTTACGTCGGCTTGAGCTTGTTTTAGATCTTGCATGATGGATTCATTATGCAGCTGGCGTCGAATATCATCAGCACCTATTTCCCGCTCGATTTCTGACTTCATGGCCGCAAAGCCACGTTTGAGCCGCCCAACCCATAGCATCAGTGTTTTTATTGCATGGGGCAACCGCTCTGGGCCTAGCACTAGCAACCCAATGATAGCGATAACAATCAGTTCTGCAAAACCAATATCAAACACAATTCACCTGAACGCTGCTTAGTGGCTATTTATTTTCTGACTGTTTTGCTTGCTGTTGATCAGTAAGAGGCTTGTCATCATTAGGCTTATCAAGCTGCTGTTGAGAGCTGCTGTCTTCATCGCTTACTGCTTTTTTGAAGCCTTTAATAAAAGAACCTAAATCGCCACCTAACGAACGTAAGCGTTTGCCACCGAATATCAACAGAACAATCACTAGAATAATAATTAACTGTGGAACGCTAATGCCAAACATCCTTAATCTCCAAACTATTTTGATACCCAGGTTTGCTACCAAACTGTGCCATTAACAGGACATTAGCTGTTAAGACCTCTCCATCTTACATGGGTTTTAACGCGCCGCCACCTAAAATATGAAAGTGTAAGTGGTAGATTTCCTGTCGGCCCTCTTGTCCTGTGTTGGTAATGGTACGAAAGCCATTCTCTAAACCTGCTTGTCTAGCTACCTCAGGAATAGCCAACATTAATTTGCTCATTATATCACGATGCTCAGAGCCAATGTCGTAAAGATTAGCGATATGTTGTCTGGGAATCAGCAGTAAATGCACAGGTGCTTTTGGGTATAGGTCGTTAAAGGCCAGACAGTGATCATCTTGATAAACGATGTTTGCAGGAGCATCACCACGGGCTATTTTACAAAAAATACAATCACTCACAGTACTTTCATCACACCTATCATGGATTACTATTTAGATATTGAGTCTATATCTGTATTTATCCAGGGTGTTTCTGCCTGGTGGCTTTTTCCTCTAGCCCTGATAAATCAAAGCGTCTTGCCAGCTCTTTAAGCACGTCTTCAGGGCCCAAACCAAGATGAGAGAGCATTACCAGAGTATGAAACCAAAGATCAGCGGTTTCATAAACCAAGTCAGATTTTGCGGCTGCTTTGTTGTTTTCGGCCTGATTGGCCAGGTCTTTGGCAGCTAGTAGCGTTTCAGTCGCTTCTTCGCCGACTTTTTCCAGAATTTTGTTAAGCCCTTTGGCATGCAGGCTGGCGACATAAGACTGATCAGGGGCGGCTTGTTTGCGGGCTTCCAGCACCTTGGCTAGCTCAGCTAATACATCATTCATAAGGCTATTTGTCTTTTTGGCTGTCTTTATTTGTAGCTTTTTGATAAATGGCTTCTGGGTCTTTTATTACAGGCTCAGTGGTTTGCCAAGTCCACCGATCACCTTGTTTGGCAAGTTTTCGGAAAAAACAGCTCTCGCGCCCTGTATGACAGGCAATGCCTCCCACTTGCTCTATTTCCAGAATAATCACATCACCATCACAGTCCAGCCGAATGGCTTTAATTTGTTGTTGGTGTCCTGATGATTCACCTTTATGCCACAGTTTTTGTCTTGAGCGAGACCAATAGACTGCATGACCTTGCTCAGCTGTTAGTGATAATGCTTCCTGATTCATCCAGGCCATCATTAACACTTTCCCGGATTGATGATCTTGGGCGATAGCTGGAATTAACCCATTTTCATCCCACTTAATTTGGTTAAGCCACTCCATTACAGCCATACTACAACACCTGCTTTACGCTTTTTTTTCACTGAAAATTAAAAATACGCCTACTGCACCAACTAGGATACTAGGTAAATTTGCTTGATTAAATAGTTGCATCCAGTTAGGCCAGACTATACTGGCCACAGAGCCAGTGACTAACAATAAGCCAATTAAATAGCGTTTGTTAGTGGTTTTAGGCTGCTTAGTTGTTTGAGTGGGTTCGTGGAGGTGTTGTTCCAGCCACTGAAGCATATTTTGGCTGATGATTGGGGCTTGTTCCAACCATTCTGGAGCCCGGTGGTGAATATGTTTTAAGACCCCTAGTGGGCCAACCCGGTCTTTCATCCACTGCTCAAGGTAGGGTTTGCCGGTGTGCCATAAGTCTAAGTCGGGGTAAAGCTGGCGGCCAAGCCCTTCAATGTTGAGTAGGGTTTTTTGCAGCAATACTAGCTGGGGTTGCACTTCCATATTGAAGCGTCGAGCGGTTTGAAATAAGCGCAATAACACATGGCCAAAAGAAATATCTTTTAACGGCTTTTCGAAAATAGGTTCACAGACAGCACGAATAGCAGACTCTAATTCGTTTACTCGGGTATGTTTTGGTACCCAACCAGAGTCGATGTGAAGCTGAGCCACCTGGCGATAATCCTGGTTGAAAAAAGCCAGCAGGTTACGAGCAAGGTAGCTTTGATCCTCTGCCGTTAACGAGCCGACAATGCCGCAGTCGATAGCAATATATTGGGGATCATCTGGTTCATAAGGTGATACAAATATATTGCCTGGATGCATGTCCGCATGGAAAAAACTGTCACGAAAAACTTGGGTAAAAAAGATTTCTACGCCCCGCACTGCCAGCTTTTGCATATCAATACCTTGGGCTTTGAGCTGATCTATTTCAGCAACTGGAATGCCATAAATCCGCTCCATGACCATTACAGAACGAGAACAATAATCCCAAAACACTTGTGGTACATATAGTAAATTGGAATTAGCAAAATTACGCCTCAGTTGTGATGCATTAGCAGCTTCGCGTTGTAGGTCTAATTCATCGAAGATGGTGTGTTCATAATCCGCCACCACTTCTAACGGGCGTAGCCGCCTGCCTTCGGTAGAAAAAGCAACCAGCAGTTTGGCCATAAAGTAGAGGATGGTCATATCCTGCTTGATGATTTTATTAATACCCGGTCGAATGACTTTAACTACTACCTGTCTGTCATCGGGTAATTTGGCCAAATGTACTTGAGCGACTGATGCAGAGGCCATCGGTTTGGGGTCAAATTCTGCAAAAAGCTCTGTAACTGGCTTACCTAAGCTTTGCTCAATTAATTTAGTGGCTAGCTTGCCGGAAAAGGGTGGCACTTGGTCTTGCAGTTTTTTAAGCTCATCAGCAACATCATCAGGCAACAGGTCGCGCCTAGTGGATAATAATTGACCAAATTTAACAAAAATAGGGCCAAGCTCTTCTAGGGCCTTTCTTAGCCTTTCTGCTCGGGGAGCGGGGTTTTTAATCCATCGCCAGGGAAGTAATAGTAATGCAAAGCGAAGATACCAGGGAAGTTGTGGGTGGTAGACCAACTCATCTAAGCGATACTTGGCAACAACAAGGGTGATTTTAAACAAACGAGGCAGTTGGACCACGGCTTACTCTATAGTTGTGGTTAATCTAGGTGTTTTACATTGTCGTTATGCTGGTCAGGTTCGTCAATAAAGGGTTTGCTTCGATGCCGAATAATCGGCTAACTGTTGTACAGTTTTGTACTCTTTGAAGGGCTTGATTAATCTGTAGCCAGGAAAAAGGCTCAGAACTTTGGTTGGTGAAACTGAAAAAAAGTGAATCAGTTAGTAAGCATTCAGGGGAGCATGAGAGCTTAATTAACCCTCTTTAAAACAGTAAGGCCAAATAACTTTTTGTAGCTCTGATGCAAACGACTCCAGTGGTATATGGCGATCCTGCATTCTCTGATAGGTACACCCCACAGCCGTCCATGCCCATTCTTCCCAATCAAGGATATAGGATCGTAACCCTGTTTCGAATAACCCTTTATTATGTCGGTAACATAACTCTAATAGAGTCTTATGTTGCTCAATGAGCTGTTCAATTATTTTAGTTTGCTCATCCGAATATAACTTAGCTAACTTTGACGGCACATCCATTAAGCATCAGTCCTTAGTGGCTATATACTTTTCTTTTTGACTATAGATATTACAATCTAATGCTGATTAACTAGCAGAAGACTTCTAGCTAAGTTTAGATCGTTTGAGGGTTTTTCCTAGTTTCTTTGAATATAGCAAGAAAAACTTCCAAACTACTCCATTATGTCGTTAAATTAATAAAAGATTTGATTAACAATGTAATATGCGCAAAATTACTTCTTTAAATACGAAGGTTATGTTGCAGTGGTACTTGTAACGTGGTTTGAAAAAATATCAGTGAATAAAAAAATGTTTACTGCTAATAAAGCCTAATCAGTTTGTTTGGTTATTACTTGTTTTATATTTAAATTTTTGCTGTAGAGAGCTTTTTGTTTTTCAGTAAGTGTTAGTGAAGTAAGTGGAACTGTGCATGCCAGCTATATTTTAATAGACGTTAGAAAGTATGCTTGTAGAAATAAAAATAATGTCTGATGTGTATTTGTTGGAGAGATAATATCTCATATAAAAGAAAACGACTAGAAAATAAAAAATATTTAGTAAATTAGATATTTCTTATTATTTACTGTAAAGGTTATGTAAATCTTTTCATTGTTTTTGAGTCAAGAATGTGTTTGTAGGTATGCCTGTAAGTATTTTCTGCTATATCTTGTCTAAATAAACTCAAGTAGCCTGTATTTTTTTAAAAACTCTTAACAAAATTTACTATAAATTTTTTGTTGTATGTGTAGTTGGATGTTATTAAAAATCACATACTGAAGGTTTGCTTGAGAGGTATTTTATGCAAGTAGTTCGATTAATAGGCGTGTTGTTTCTTGCAATTATTGCTGTGCAGGCAAATGCTGGTGGGCGTTATGGGTTAATTAAGTCTGCGACAGGTAAGTGTTTGGATGTTGATGGTGGCAGAGCAGGTAATCACACCCCTGTTATTGCTTGGGACTGTCATGGTAGGGCAAACCAACTTTGGAAAATGGACCGTAAAGGTCGGTTGAGACCAAGTCATGCACCCCATATGTGTTTGGAAGCAGGAAAAAACTTACAGCAAGGGGATAGAGCATTTATTTATGAGTGCCACTCAGGCAAGCATCAGCGTTGGCGTTGGAATGGTAATACCCTGCAAAATAAGGCAAATAGTTGGGTAGTGCTGGACTATTTTGTTGATCAAGGTCGAGTAGGTGTTTGGCAGCGTCATAATCGCGCAAATCAACAATGGTATTGGCAAGCACAGCAGTCAAGACGCCACAATAATTCTTTTTACCAAGAAGAACCGCAATATAATTATAGACCGGCTTGTGAAACAAAAAATCGAAAAGCAGGTCCGCTTTGGAATCAGCGCCATGCAAATGAAGCCTGTCCCAATATTTGTGGAAACTATAATAGCCGTTGGACAGGCCACTGGAGCACAGTAGAGTGGGGAGTAATGTCAGTTTGTCAGTGTAAACGGTGTTAAAAGTAGAAAAAGAAAAGGCTGATTTAATCAGCCTTTTGGTAATATTAAAGGCTATGATATAACTCTGCTAATGATGATAATTTTTCATCATGTAAAATATGTTGTCCCTGCGACACTATTTTTATACCACCCGTATAAACGTCTTTTACAACCTCTCGGCCTCCAGCAAAAATTAATTCGTCCCATAAAGTATTAGTGTCTAATCTTAATGTTGCTGGGTGATCTTCTCTCAGTACGATAAAGTCGGCATAGTGTCCCTCGTGAAGTGAGCCTATATTTAGTTTCAATGATTGTTTTCCTCCTAAGTAACACTCATAGGCTAACCTTAACCCAGGTGATAAAAAATCGGTATTTGCTAAGCAAGCTCGCTCGTTGTCCTGATAGCGTTGGCTGTATTCAATTAAACGCAGCTCTTCAAATGGGTCAATACGTATATGAGAGTCTGAGCCTATTGCAATCTTACCACCTTGCTCAAGATATGCTCTCATTGGAAAAATACCATCTCCTAGATTAGCTTCGGTAAGTGGGCATATTCCTACAGTAGCGCCAGCATTTAAAATGCCTTTGAGTTCTTCTGAGTTAATATGCGTGGCATGAATTAAACTCCAATTTTTATTAACTTCAACATTATCAATTAAGAGTTCAACAGGTCGCTTACCATAAAACTTTATTGCATCGGCAACTTCCGCTGGTTGTTCAGCAATATGGATATGTATTGGAATATTTTTATTATTATAAATATTTGTGAATTCCTGTAGTGTATGCTTATCAATAGCTCTAATTGAATGAGCAGCTACTCCCAGTTGAAACCCGTTTGGAATATGTGAATGAAGTGAGTGATGGTATTGAGTATATTCTTCTAAGCTAGCCATGCCAAAAGGGTGTTGCTTTGGTTGTAATGGAACACCAAATCCTCCCTGTTGGTATAGTACAGGTAAGAGACATATTCTGATGCCTGTTTGTACGCCTGCATACAATAACTGTAGAGCCATTTCAATTGGTGTATTATAGGCGTGTCCATTAGGTTTTTTATGTAAATAATGAAATTCGCCTACTGATGTATAACCAGACTCTAACATCTCTACATATAACCAGTCTGCAATTGTTTTAAAGGATTCAGGGTCTAGAGTTTGAACTAACTGGTACATTTTATCTCGCCATGTCCAGAAGCTATCTTGCTTTTGGTCAGCGGAACGCTTTTCTCCCAAGCCTGCCATTGCACGCTGGAAACTATGAGAATGACAATTGATAAAGCCTGGAATAACAATACCAAGCTCTTCACATTGCTCTTTCATAACCGTGGTTGTCGGTAAATCGTGGAATATTCCGTTTGGGTCCACTTGGAAATATTTTGATTTAAGCCATTGTTGTCCATCAAACAATAATTGAGCATGAAAAATCTTCATCACTATATTCCTTTATTCATGGCTAGCAGTATTTCAGTAAAGTTCTCCACAATCTCTTGTAAAACTTTCGTTGTTTTTTTCCAAACTAATGGTATTTTTTCTCCAGTGGTTTCATCCATATAAAGACGTTGGCTAATTTCCATTTGAAAACTGATTATGCCGGATTGATGATTACAAAAGTGACGAGTTATATTACCTCCTTGAAAAGGCCCGTTGGAGGAATAGGTGCAATGATGGCTACGAATGATATCTTCGGCACATTGAATAAACTCATTAGGGCAAGTAACACCTTGACGATTAGCTGGCATATAGTCAGCAAATGGGGCTGACTGTATAGATTTAACTTGTCCTTTTATACTGTGGCCGTCATAAAGCATGACTAATGGAAACTGTTGGCGTAAAGCAGTCAGAACTTGACTAATTTTTTGATAATAAGGATGGTAATATTTTTCAACTCTACGAGAGATCTCTGACTCGCTTGGTTCCATACCCTCTTTATATATTGGACGTCCATCAAAGCTGTATAATGGAACTAATTCAGTGACTCTACTTTTTTTTGTATATAAGCTCTTTTCACCAGGCAGTTGACGATTAAGGTCAATGACATAACGAGAGTAAACTGCATGTATCAGGGGAATACCTAATGGAATGGCAAAGTCATATAACTCATTTACAAACCAGTCAGTATCAGGCAGATTCAATATGTCTGTGTCAGCTACACTTTCAGTAAAATCTTTGGTGAGTAAGGTGCCACAGTGGGGTACACTAATCAGTATGGGTAATTTCAGTTCGCCTGGTTTAAGTAGAGTATACGGTTGGTTTTCTGTCACTAATGTTGGCATATCACGATCCCTTTAATTTTATAATGAAACAAGTAAATTCTCTAAAAGAATAGTTTTAGTTGAGGTGTAAACTTCCTTGTTTCCTGATGCTATGTCTTTATGATAACTTCTGTGTTAAAAGTAAGATACCACTAGTGAAGTGTGTATGCAGGCAGTATAAAAACTATCTAGAAAGCATTTCAAGTAACTACTTACTTTTAAATGAAAATCCATATTATTAATTCATTATAATAAACATGCCTGCAAAATATTTTTAGACAAACCATTTTGTCATTCCATTAGTCCTATCTTTTTTAGTCCTCAGATGTTGAGTGAAAATAATCTAACGAATTATTTCGATAACATCTTTAATTAACGAGGCCAAAAATAAAATGGGAGAGATATTTGCAAAAGGCTATTATGCCAACAGCTTCAACGTTGCATAATCAACTTGCGTTTAAATCAGTTCAAACACTTATTAATAATTGATGTAGACTGGCAGTTACCATTAAAGCTAAATTCGGCTGGAGCATGTATTGGCTACAAATTTTTCGAGGTTGTTGATTTATCCAACTGCTCAGCTAACCTTTTCACCCTAGCGGTTAACCGGTCCGTTGCCAGCTTTAACTCGTCTAAATCATCAAAAAAGCATTCTACTTCGTTGCGTGAGGGGAGTTGGCGTAGCTCCTCTTGCAGGTATTCAGAAAGGTTTTTCTGGAAAGTATTAGCGGTTTTTTGGGCAAAAGACAGGCCGCCACGGAGACTTTGTCCTAGCGTATGAGCGAATACTGGGCCGGTATACTTTGCCAGCCAGCCTTCCCAGTCTAGTTGGCTATTTTGCAAAATTTGCTGGATTTGCATAGCAAAATCGCTACTGCCTATAATCTGTACTGAGTTGCCAAACAGTTGATTATTCTTATCCTGACTAACTAACAGCTGCAATAAAGCTGGGCCTGTGCCAGATAGGCAACAGGTAACTTCTGCTTCGTGGAGGCTTTTCAGTCTGACGCCTTCAGCAGATGGCTCTAGATAAATTACCAGTTGGGGTAAAGTGCACTGAATACACAGGGTTTTTCCGGATAATTTAGCCAGCTGCTCTAAAGCAATCGGATCAAGACGCAAAATCCGGTTAATAGCGGTTTCTATTGAAGCAAAAGCGGCAGTTGTGATAATTGAGCTGGCCATTATAAAAATACTATCCTATTACTCCATATTTCCAATTTTGTGCTTAAGGTTTTATTCCTTTGTGCACGGCAACAATCCCACCCGTTAAATTATGGTAGGTAGTTCTGACAAAGCCGGCATCTTCCATCATTTCTTTCAGTGTTTCTTGGTCTGGATGCATACGAATAGACTCTGCCAGATAGCGGTAACTGTCAGAATCACTCGTCACCAATTTGCCTAAAGCAGGCAAAACTGAGAAAGAATATAAGTCGTAGGCTTTACTTAGCAAGGGGTTTTCAGTTTTTGAAAACTCTAATACAAGCAGTCTACCACCAGGTTTTAATACCCGTAACATGGAGCGTAATGCTGCATTTTTATCTGTTACATTACGAAGGCCAAAGGCAATAGTGATGCAGTTAAAAGTATTATCAGCAAAGGGTAAGCACTCAGCATTAGCTTGGACAAACTCAGTGTTATCAACAATGCCACGATCGATTAGCTTATCTCTACCTACTGTCAGCATAGAGTTGTTAATGTCTGCTAAAACTACCCGACCAGCAGGGCCTACCAACTTAGCAAATTGGAATGCCAAGTCACCTGTGCCACCAGCAATATCCAGCACCTGATGACCTTGTCGAACAGCGCTGAGCTCAATGGTAAACCGCTTCCATAAACGGTGAACGCCAAATGACATCAAGTCATTCATAATGTCGTATTTTTGGGCAACGGAATGGAAAACCTCAGCTACTTTTTCGGCCTTATCTTTTTTGGCGACAGTTTGATAGCCGAAGTGAGTGGTATCCTCTGTTTGCTCTTGCTGCTTTGTCATCACATGCCCTCATTTTACAGATCAACTAACTTTACCACACTCGTGTCTGGGTCTCGACTAGCACCAGCCTGGTGTAGTTCTGCCAAGTATTGCTGCCATAGTTTATCCTGGTTAAGGCTTAAGTAGTGTAAGTATTCCCAGGTATATAGCCCACTATCATGACCATCATCAAAAATAAGTTTTAAAGCATAGTTACCCACTACATCAATACCTGTAATGGCTACATGCTTTTTCCCTGTTTGTAAGATGGGTTTACCGTGGCCGCGCACTTCTGCTGAAGGGGAGTGAACACGCAGAAACTCGCAGCCTAGGGTGTAACTTTGGTCTGAATAAACCAATTCTAAGGTTTTAGAGCGCTTGTGCAGTTTAATATCTTGTGGAATGGGTGCTGTGGTTGCCATGGTTAAATCAGTTTTAATAACAATTTAACCCAGTTTACACCGAAATAAAGCTTGGAGAGATAGGTTTTTTCCAGCTGCTTGATTGAGGCAAAAAAGGTGCTGTTGTAGCAGCACCTCTTAACAATACTTAAATTACTTTGCGGCGTAGAAGTAAAGCAAGTGATAGCATCAATAGCCCTAATGTGGAGGGGGTTGGGATGTCAATGATTGGGTCTCTTGCCCAAAGACTAATGTTAGATAGCCCTGCTGGGTTGCCACCTTTATTAATTAAAGTATTACTGGTATCCCAGGTTCCGGCGAATTTGAAGTTAAATTCCTCTGCAAGTACTGGGTCTAGCCCGAGGTCACTTATATTAAAGTTATATATAGCAAAGTAATTAGAACTTTTGAAAATGACTGACACCTGATCAAAAAACATACCGCCGAGCAAGTCCAGTAATTCTTCTGGGTTAATGGCGGGTGGGTTCCAGGACCAGTCGCCCATTATTGCATCGCCCCCTACACAGTCTGTACTGCTTCCATCTTTATCTTTGCAATTAGTCAACAGAAGAAGGTCATCAATAAACTGATAGCTTGTTACACCATCGGTACTAGTCGCCCCTTTAAAACCTTGTCCATCATCTTTACCTAAATAAACCCAGCCGGGATCATCAGTCTGGCCATCATTGTCTAAGTCTTGTAGCTCACTTTCTACCGTGAAAGCTGCTGGTAAGCCAGGCCAGTACGGTGACTCTTTATTAAACCAGCCATCATTATCATAACCTAGGTTTAGAGTTGGATTTTCAAACCCACTGTTATTTCCTTCAAATGCACCAATACAGTCACTGGCATTGAAAGGTGGATTTATTGTTGTGCCTGGATCAGTTCCATCTAATCGTTGCACAAAGTTAAGTTGTATGTCTGAGACATCACAAGGCATAAAAGTTGCGTAGGCATTATTAACTCCTATAAATAACCCCACAGCAACCAATAACGTACGACACTTCATGGGTACAACTCCACGATTTTTTTGGTTGAGGTATTCAAAAAGTGTCACGCATTATTAATGCCAGCAGAAAAACGTGAATTTAATCAATAGGTTGGATTAGTTGTGTAAGTTGGGTGTAAAAAATTTAAACTCAAAAAAGAAAACTCACCATTAGAATTTGTTTAATAGCCGTTAAATTCGAAAGCAAATGATGTTATGGCTGCTTTACTGGCAGGTACTATCGACTGTAAGTGTCGAGAAACTTCTCCTAATGACATGCCTGGTTGAAATCGCTGCATTAACTGCTGAAAAACATTATTGGGGCTATTGTAGGCCTGATTGATTTGGGTGACGTTTTGCAAGTAACTGACGGTTGGTTGGTTTTGTGCTAGTTGCTTAAAGCGTTGAGTAAATAATTCATCACTATTCAGTTTGGCAGCAATAGCATTAGCCATGTCGGGTGTTAGGTAAGAATCTACTTTAATTTCATTGGTTTCATTTAATGAAACTTTAAGATAGGTAGATTCCATTAGCCCCATTTCCTTCAAAGTATGCTGCAACTGTGCCTTTAATGAGTCAATGGTTTGGCGAAGCTCTGACTGATAGTTGGCCAGTTTAAAGTCACGGTGTAACTTCAGGCTGGAAGAGCTGATTTGTCCAGACAGGTGAATGGACTCAGAACTTGTCGCTTGATTCCCTTCGTTTTGCTGCTGATTACCTTGAGGGGAAACCTTTGGTTGCCTACTCCCTTCGTGCCTGGCATGGTCAATAATCGGATGAGTATTGGTTGTTAAGTTCATAGTTAAGCGGTAATTGTTTGCCGTTAATTGATAGTTAGTAACTATCCAGCAATAACTGTACCGGGTTATTTCATGCAGTTCCTAAGTTTAATTTGGAGTTGTATTGGTGATATATCGATGATGTTCTAATCTAGAGAAATTGTAGGTATTGAAATAAACTCACTTATTAAATGGATATTATTCATATGTTAAGGACTACACTATTATTCTTTCTGATCTTCTTTTCTATCATTAGCTTTGCTGAACCACCCAAAGAATATCAATGGACACAGGGGCGCTATGAGCAGCAAATGGGCTTAACGGCTTTTAATGTTTGCTATTTAACAGGCATTAAAGGGGCTTTTGAAAGTAGAAATGAAATTGTAAGAGTTTATCAAAATAATGGTAAATATTATTTAGGTGGTACTTCACATCAGCAGGGAGTGGGTGGCTGGGCTATGTGTGTGGGTTCATTTTATGGTAGCTCCTCATTGACAGCTTTTAACTGGGTAAGTAGTCAAGGCGGTGGCACTCAAATGGTTCCAAGTAATACTCATCGTTGTTTTTTTACTGGCTTAGCAGGAGCATTTAACAGCAATCAAGATCAAGTGGATATTAGCCGAATTAATAACAGCTGGGTTTTAGGTGGTAGTGGAATCAGTCAAGAATTAGAGTCCTGGGCTGGTTGTGTTAAAAACCCATTATCTATTTTTTTGACACAGACTTTTACCTGGCATCACGGTAGTCCAGAAGTGGCCATGACAAATGCAAATGACTCAATATGTTTTCTACATAGTGTCAAAGGGAAATTTGACGCTTTTTACGACTGGGTAAGAATTGCTATAAAAAATGGTAAATTTGTTTTGTCGGGTTCATTTTTTAGACCAGGAGTCTCTGCAACAGCGGTTTGTACTCCTAGGTTGTTGTAAGTAGGGGAGTAGTTTTCTGTCTTGTGTCTGTTTTATTAGGTTTGGTCACAGCCGTTTAAAAGTATTTATTCCCGAGGATTTCCACTATTTTTCTAAAGTGAAAACTCCCTCTCAATTAAATAGACGCAGCTTAATTATTTGAAATATTTTAATAACAGCTTTGATCTCGATTATATAACTACTCCTGTGGTTGTCTTTCAAGTAATCGTTATTAAAGGTGCTGTTATGCTTTCTTTTAAAAAACTGCCGTTAAGCTTATCGATTTTATTATCATCTACTTTTGTGAGTGGGGCTTCTCTACATAACCCAAAAATTGAACATCAGCCTAAAGATGGGGTTGTGACGGTGTTTGGTCCAGGTGGACCGCACACGGCTTTAATTAGGGCAGGCAAGGCCTTTCAAAAGAAGACAGGGACTAAAGTTGAAGTTGTTTTTGGGCCAGAATATAAGTGGACTGAAGATGCACAAAAAACAGCGGATATTATTTTTGGCTCATCTGAACAATCAATGACAGCTTTTACTGAAAATTATAAGTTTTTTGATGAAAAGGATGTTGAGCCTATTTATATTCGTCCTGCGGTGATTATTGTTAAAGAAGGTAATCCCAAAAAAATCACTGGTTTTAAAGATTTGCTTAAGCCTGGAATGAAGGTGGTAGTGACAGAAGGTAAAGGTGTGTATAACACTTCAGGTACTGGTGTTTGGGAAGATATTGCTGGTCGGTTGGGTAAATTAGAGGATGTGAAAAAGCTTAGGCCCAATATTGTTTCATACGAGAAAGGCAGTGGCGCCAGTTTCAGGGCTTTTAAAGAGAAAGAAGCGGATGCATGGATTACTTGGGCTCATTGGGCACTAAATAATGCGGATAAAACCGATTATGTAGAAATTGAACCGGAGCGCAGAATTTATCGTGACATGAATATTGCTATCTCAACAAAGGCAGACAAAGAAGCAACCAAATTTGCAGAGTTTTTAAAATCTAAAGAAGCATTGAAGATATTCGAGTCTGAGGGGTGGAAAAAGTAAATAAACAAGCTTATACAACAAAGTAAAAAAGCCACCTCTTATTAAGGTGGCTTTTTTGAGTTCTACAGAATATAACGACTTAAGTCTTCGTCTTTAGCTAAGTTGCCTAGATGTTTATCAACATAGCTTGCATCTATTTTTAATGGCTTACCATTTTGCTCAGTACCTAAATCTGCTGCACTAAAGGAAATTTCTTCTAGTAGTCGTTCGACAACAGTATGTAAACGACGTGCGCCGATATTTTCTGTGCTTTCATTTACTTGCCAAGCGACCTCAGCTACTCGGGTGATGCCATCTTCAGTAAATTCTATAGTTAAACCTTCGGTATTTATTAATGCTTGGTATTGTTCAGTTAATGAAGCATCAGGCTCAGTTAAAATACGCTTAAAGTCTTCTACTGAAAGAGCATTTAATTCCACACGAATTGGTAGGCGGCCTTGTAATTCTGGGATTAAATCAGACGGTTTGGATAAGTGGAATGCACCAGAGGCAATAAATAAAATATGGTCGGTTTTAATCATACCGAACTTGGTGTTTACCGTGCACCCTTCGATTAAAGGAAGTAAGTCGCGTTGGACGCCTTCACGGGAAACATCGGCATTGCTGCCAGAAGAGCGTTTAGCCACTTTATCGATTTCATCAATGAAAACTATGCCGTTTTGTTCGACAGCATTGAGGGCTCTGGCTTTTAGTTCATCTTCATTGACCAGCTTGGCTGCTTCCTCGTCTTGAACTTGTTTGAAAGCATCTTTAATTTTCATTTTACGGGTTTTTTTTCGGCTGCCAGACATGTTAGAGAACATACTTTGCAATTGGCTGGTCATTTCTTCCATACCAGGAGGCGCCATAATTTCAACCCCAACTGGGTTTTCTCGCACTTCAATATCAATTTCTCGCTCGTCCAGTTCACCTTCACGTAATTTTTTACGAAAAACTTGACGAGTTGCTGAATTGTCCTTTTCTTCTGCATTTTCTTCAAAACTGCGTGCAGGGGGAAGTAGTGCATCTAGAATTCTATCTTCAGCAGCATCTAGGGCGCGGTGTTTAACTTTTTCCATTTCTACTTCACGCATCATTTTGATTGCTGCATCTGCTAAATCGCGAACGATGGACTCAACGTCGCGACCTACGTAGCCTACTTCGGTAAATTTTGTGGCTTCTACTTTAATGAAAGGCGCTTTAGCTAATTTGGCCAAACGGCGGGCAATCTCTGTTTTACCCACCCCAGTAGGACCAATCATTAAAATATTTTTAGGAGTAATTTCATTGCGTAATTCTTCGTCCAACTGCATCCGGCGCCAACGGTTCCGCAAAGCAATAGCTACGGCACGCTTGGCTTCGTTTTGGCCGATTATATGTTTGTCTAATTCATGGACGATTTCACGAGGGGTCATGTTGGCCATAATAAACCTGTTTGCTACTGATCAGTGGTTATTCGCAGTCTAGTTCTTCGATAGTGCGGTTGTGATTGGTGTAGATACAAATGTCAGCGGCTATTTCCAATCCTTTTTCCACAATATCTCGTGCGCTTAGCTCGGTGTTTTCTAGCAGTGCTCTTGCGGCAGACTGGGCGAAAGGACCGCCAGAGCCAATAGCAATTAGGCTATCTTCTGGTTCGATCACATCTCCATTACCGGTAATAATCAATGAGGCTTTTTCGTCAGCCACTGCCAGTAAAGCTTCTAATCTTCTTAACGCTCTATCAGTCCGCCAGTCTTTGGCTAGCTCAACGGCTGATCTCACCAAATGACCCTGATGTTTTTCAAGCTGTGCTTCAAACCGTTCAAATAGAGTAAATGCATCGGCAGTGCCGCCAGCAAAACCAGCAATAACTTTTCCGTTAAATAAGCGGCGTACTTTTCTGGCATTACCTTTCATGACGGTGTTGCCTAGTGAAACCTGGCCATCTCCACCAATAACTACTTTACCTTGACGACGAACAGATAAAATCGTCGTACCTCGATATTGTTCCAAACTTGATTCCTCTTCATTGATGAGGGCTGCATACTCATTAACTTGCAAAAAAGCAGTTGCTGAAACAACTTCTTACAGTTTAGTTAACAGGAGAACATGCACCACTATTTTAGAGGTATATGGGGGAAAGCTGCTGAAATTCAAGCAATTGACCAGATTTCTACACTTTTGTATGACAGTAACTTTGTGTAACAGCATAACCTGATGAGTCATACGAGTTAGAATAGATACATTGCTGCTCTCGCAGCAGGTGTAGCGTTTGTAAAAGTGTTACCTGATTCGTACAGCTAAAGAGTCTATTTTATTACTGGCAAGTAGTGTTTTGGCTTTGCCAAGTTTGTCTTTGGTTTTAAACGGTCCAACCTGCACTCTGAACCAGGTTTCGCCATTTTTTATATTCACTCTTTGGGTTTGAGCGGATAACCCCATCAAAATTAGCTGTGCTCTACGTCGTTCAGCATCTGTCTTATTACGAAATGAGCCTGCTTGAAGTACATAGCTCTCATTAACTGACTGCGGTGCTTGCACAGCCTTTGGCTGTTCTTCTTTGTTGTCGTTTTGATTGGTAACAGGTTTTGCTGTGGGCTTTGGTTTTGGTGGAGCGGGGTCTGAAACAATAGTCTCATTCTCAGTAAGGATTGTATAAAAATCAAACACTGCTTTTGTCGGCTGTTGAGAATTAGCCGACTGTTGTTTGGTAGGGTTACGCTGTTGACTGTTGTTTGCTACAGCTTGTTTCAAGTCAACGGCATTAGGTGCCAGTTTGAACAATAACGCAATAAATAGTCCAACTACAACACCTGTAAATAACCACATCCAAGGCGGCATTGCGGGTTTACTGGCTGCAGTTTTTTTTCTGCTGGCACCTCGTTTGGGTGAGTTGCTTTTGGTTTTGCGATTAGATTGAGCCATAGTTACAAATAAATTGCTCTTAATACTCCTCATTTCTCAGAATGTAAGTGTATCATTCATAATCATTACTGACACAAAATTAACTAATTTTGTTTTTAATACTAGGTATATGGTCATATTGAGTTAGTACAAGGATTTAGGTACCATTTTTCCATGAACGAATCATCCTCCTCATTATCCCAACGTTTGCAGGTTGCTTTTATCAACTGGCAGCCGCAGTTTGCCAAGCGACGACGATAATCACACCTAGCGATGCAACTCCAGGCAATAACTTGCTGTCCTTAATCCTTTGATTGGGCGTGCTAGTATGCCTTTATCCAGTACCATAATGTTGACCTTAGCCCCAGTGTTTGTAAGGAATTGTAATGAATATTCGCCAGTACCTAGAAGCGAAAGTAAGTGAAGCCCTAGTAGCGGCAGGCGCACCTGAAGGAGCACCTGGAGTAGTAAGGCCTAGCTCCCGAGCCAACTTTGGTGATTATCAGGCAAATGGAGTCATGCCTGTTGCGAAAAAGTTAGGTATGAATCCTCGAGAGTTTGCAGAGTTGGTGTTAGCCAAACTGGATTTGAAAGATGTGGTAGATAAGCTTGAAATCGCTGGCCCTGGCTTTATCAACATGTTTTTAAAACCAGACTGGATGGCTGGTCAGCTGACCACAGCTCAACAAGATGACCGGGCTAATATTCAGACAGTTGCTAAGCCACAAACAATAGTAGTTGATTTATCTGCTCCTAACCTGGCGAAAGAGATGCATGTGGGCCACTTGCGTAGCACTATTATTGGCGATGCTATGGCGAAAACGTTGGAATTTTTGGGGCACAAAGTAGTTCGGCAAAACCATGTGGGGGACTGGGGAACTCAGTTCGGCATGCTGATCGCTTATATGGAAAAGCTTAGTTCTGAAAACCCTGATGCACTCTCCATGGAGCTGTCTGACCTGGAAAATTTTTACCGGGAAGCCAAAAAGCTGTTTGATGAAAGCACAGAGTTTGCTGATCAAGCCCGTGAATATGTAGTTAAACTGCAAGCTGGTGACGAGCACTGTAAGAATCTATGGCAGCGGTTCATAGATATTTCACTATCACATAGTGAAGAGGTGTATGAGCGGCTTAATGTGTCATTAACACGTAATGATGTAATGGCCGAAAGTGCGTATAACGATGACTTGCCTAACATCGTTAATATTCTGTCAGACAAAGGTCTATTAAAAGAAGACAAGGGAGCTAAAGTCGTATTTCTGGATCAATTCAAAACCAAAGATGGTGACCCAATGGGGGTAATAATTCAGAAAAAAGATGGTGGCTATTTATATGCAACAACTGATTTGGCTGCAATTCGCCATCGGTGCTTAACCCTGCATGCAGATCGGGTACTTTATTATGTCGATGCCCGTCAGTCTCAGCATTTTCAACAGGTTTTTGCGATAGGTCACCAAGCAGGTTTTGTGAGTAAAAAATGTTCATTGGAGCACCACGCGTTTGGCATGATGTTAGGCGAAGATGGTCGGCCTTTTAAAACCAGAGAAGGTGGAGTGGTTAAGCTGGCTGAGCTTCTAGATGAAGCTGAAGAGCGCGCTGCAGTAGTGCTTGCAGATAAAGGCACTAACCTGGATGAAGAACAGAAAGTTAAGGTCATTCAAGCAGTAGCAATGGGTGCTGTTAAGTATGCGGATTTATCAAAAAACCGTACCAGCGATTATGTGTTTAGCTGGGATAATATGTTAGCCCTTGATGGCAATACGGCACCTTATTTATTGTATGCCTACACACGTATTCAAAGTATTTTCCGTAAAGCTGGTGTTGATTCGCAATCATTAGAAGGCGATATTCAGGTGGCAGAGCCATCAGAACGACAGTTGGCTATCCAGTTGCTAAGGCTTCATGAAACCATTGATGCAGTTGCTTTAGAAGGTCTGCCACATTTGTTATGTGGTTATCTTTATGACCTGGCAGGTAGCTTTATGAGCTTTTATGAAAAGTGCCCGGTCAATAAAGAAGGCGTTCCGGCTGATATTAAAAATAGCCGACTACTGTTGTGCGCATTAGTAGCAAAAACCTTGAAAATTGGTTTAGATGTATTAGGGATTGAAACAGTAGATCAGATGTAATTAGTAGTTTCTTTGCAAGGGCTAAATAAATGATTCAGAACCTTATGTGGCATGGATGCTGATTTTCTGAATTGTTTATTTAGCCTTATTTCATTAGTAACATGAAATTAACTGTCACATTTTATTGCTAAAACTATTAATTCTTCTAACCATGCAAGACATTTTGTTCGTAGTTTTCCAATAAACTATCCATCAAATTATTGTGATTATTTACTAGAAGAGCGTTATTATGGTGCTCATCATTACTTGCTGTTGATGGTAGTTCGGAGGATTGATTGGCTATTGGAATTAGTTGGTTAGCCTCAGTTATTTGGTCTGATAGTACGTCCTGTAAATTAAGTGGCTCAGGCAGAGCAAAGCTTGATACAGTAGGCTCTTCGACGGTTTGTGAGTTGTTTGGCTGGTTATTGTTATCGTATTGATTTTTGTTGGATTGGTTGGTTTCTGTCGCGGGGGTAAATAGATTGTCGCTTTCAACTAAAAAATTACTGTTACTTACTAGGTCATGATTAGCTGTATTTACTTCAAACGGCACTTCATAGGGCATTGGTGTGCTGTTTCCAGCTTTGTCAAAACTAGTCAGCGTTAGGGTGTAGCTACCGTCAGCTAGGTTGATATGAGTGTTATCGAAAACCCAATTTCCCTCAGAATCTGTTGTTGTAGTACCGATGCTGGTGCCATCTAAAAATAGCTCGATAGTTGCTTCAGGTTCAGCTTTGCCACTGAATATCAGCTGATCATCATCAATAAAACCATCACCAGCACTGTTACCATTTTCACCTCGAATATCCCATAACTCAGGCTCTATAGGTTTCTCTGTATCAACTGTGATGGGGAAGTTTTCTGAAACAGGGCTTTTAGTGCCATTTAAATTAGTACTTTGGGCAGTAATAGTGTAGTCGCCATCAGGTAAGACATTTTTTGTATAATCCAGAACCCACATACCTTGGCCATTTGAAATCGTAAAACCAATACTCACACCATCAATAAAAACTTCAATAGTACAGTGTTCCCCTGCTGTGCCGAAAAAATAAAGCGTGTTGTCAGAAGTAATGCCATCAAAGGGGTTACCGGTGTCTATTGAAATATGAGTTACGACAGGCGTAATAATGTCTGGAGCTTCTGAGTCGGGTGTTTCAGAGCCTGGTTCAGGTTCATCAGGCTCCTCAGGTGTTGGTTTCTCGGAAGTAGGTGGCTCAGGCTCAGATGGTTCTGGTGTTGGTTTTTTAGAAGTTGGAGGTATAGGCTCTGAAATAGGTGGCTCTGGTGGGGTAATCACAGGAAGCGGAAGGGGTGGCGCTAGTGGTTCAAAACTGTGCTTGGGTGAGACTAGTACTATTGAAAACTCTTCATTCTGTCCGGGTGTTTTCAGTTCATAAGTAAAAGATGCTGTCTGAAAGCCGCTGCTGGCGATAGTATCATTACCGTCACGCAAAATGTAAGCCACCTCTTTGGTGCCTTCAGATAACAGCTCTTGCCTAAATGAATAGCTTCTAATGGCATGAGTAGCTGGTAGTAGCTTGCTAGGATCTGCTCCTTCATCGATTAGCTGCTGAATGGCTGCATAAGAGTTTGGAGTTGAGGTATTCAACAGTGCTACAAAGTTAGGGGCAAATCCACTACTACCAGCCAAATTGATAATGCGTTCTTGAGCTTCTGTCGTGGTGTGTTCAGAAATAAAATTAAGCATACCCATTGTAAAATCCTCCATGATTTTTTTGGGCCGTCCTTATCAGGCATATGCTGGGCGGGCTTTTTTCTTGTGATTATGCTTTAACATTAGTTTGGGTGATGGAGGCTACCAGGTAAGTAACTCTGAACTGTGAATGAGTTAACGTGAGTGCAGCTTAAACTACCAACTCAATCACAGTTTTAGTTCATATCTTGAGGGTCCACATCAACTGACCAACGAACTTGGCGACTGAGTTTGCTATTTTCTAGATGTTGGGTAATCAAGCTAGTTAGTTGGTGTAAAGGCTGGCGATGTTGAGCTTGGATTACCAGCTGATAGCGAAATCGGCCCTGTCGCTTTTCCATTGGAGCAGGTAATGGGCCAAGTACTTCAACACTTTTGAATGTGTCATAACTGGCTTCAGCCTGTTGAGTACATAGGTAAGCTTCGTTCAGTAATGCTTCTGCTTTTTGCTGGTAGGAGGACTCGGCTCGAAACAACACCATGTAACCAAACGGCGGAAGCAATAGTCGCTGTCTTTCATTGAGAAGTGATTGTGTCATTTCATCATGCCGGCTTGCTTGGAGAAGTTGCAACATAGGGTGATTTGGCTGGTGGGTTTGAATGATTACTTCACCTTGAGTAGCTGCTCTGCCTGCTCGCCCTGCTACCTGGGTAAGCAGCTGGATGAGTTTTTCAACACCACGAAAATCACTACTGAACAGCCCGCTATCTGCATCGACAACAACCACTAAGCTCACTTTAGGAAAATGATGGCCTTTGGCCAGCATTTGAGTGCCTAATAAAATGGCAGGTTTTGCTTGATGGACTTTTTCAAGTAACTCCTGCATCGCGTATTTGCGCTGGGTAGTGTCACGATCAATGCGGATTAACTCAATATCTGGAAACCATTGATTTAGGGTTGCCTCGCAGCGTTCTGTTCCTGTGCCGACTGGATGCAAGCTATTTTGCTGACACTTTGGGCATAGGTGGGGAATGTTTTCCTCAACACCACAGTGATGACAACGCAATAAAGGGGGGTAGCGATGTAGAGTTAAATGGGCATCGCACTGGCCACAATCTGCCAACCAGCCACATTCATGACATATCAATGTTGGTGCAAAACCCCGCCGATTAATAAAGACCAGCACTTGATTGCCTGCATTTAAATGGCTAGCGATTACAGGCTGTAAGTCGACGGCTAAACCATCGGAAAGGGGCTTACCTTTCAAATCCAGCATGTTAATAGAGGGTGGTTCTGCATCACCGGCTCGGTCAGGTAACTCTAGCTTTTGATACCGGCCTGCAGATACATTAAATAGTGACTCTAATGATGGGGTTGCAGAGCCCAGCACGATTGGAATCTGTAATTGGTTGGCTCGATAAACGGCTACATCTCTGGCGGAGTAGCGCAGATTGTCTTGCTGCTTGAAAGAGCTGTCGTGTTCTTCATCGATAATGATCACGCCTGGCTTTGCCATTGGGGTAAAAATCGCTGAGCGAGTACCAATGATGATCCCTGCCTGCCCTGATGAGGCTGTTTGCCAGGCTTGCCAGCGCTCCAAATCTGTTAAGTTTGAGTGTAGTGCAACTATTGGTACACTGAATCTGGCTTTAAACCGTTGTAAGGTTTGTGGGGTTAAACCAATTTCAGGTATCAGTATCAAAGCTTGGCATTTTTGCTTTAAACAAGCCTCAATAATTTGTAAATACACTTCTGTTTTACCACTGCCAGTCACCCCTTTTAAGAGAAAACAGTGAAACTGGTTCAGTTGATTGGTTACTGTAGTGACTGCTTGTTGCTGTGATTGATTGAGTGTGAGTGCTGGTTCATATAGTAAGCTACTGGGCCAGGGTTTGATGAGTGTGGGTTCAGTAGTTTCCACTTCCTCAATTAACTGCTTTTGTTTTAATCCCTGAATAATGTGGTTGGCGATACCAAGCCCTTTCAGACCAGCTAGGGTAAGACCTGCTGGGTGCTCTAAAAGGGTTTTATAAGCAGCTAACTGCTTAGGTGCGCGGGATAGGGCGATAGTCTGATCTTGATTAGCAGTAACTGTATTATAACGTATGCTAGTGCCATAATTGGATGTTTTACCCTGTCTCAGTACAGCAGGCAGAGCGACTTGAAGAGTTTCTCCGAGGCTGTGGTGGTAGTATTTGGCTGTCCACTGACATAACTTGAGCAAGTCATCTGGAATAATAGGCTGCTTGTCAATCAGTTCAAGTACAGGCTTTAGTTTGTCAGTTGGCCAGTCTGACTGTTGACTGATGGCAATTAGCACCCCAATAAGCTGGCGATTACCAAAACTGACCTTTACTCGAATGCCTGGCTGTAAAGGTTGGTTATCCTTTTGACAGGGTTGTAAATAATCAAATAGGCGTCTAAAGGGTACGGGAAGAGCAACTTGTAAAAATACGTCTGGTGCCTGAGAGTCTTGCTGGCTCATTGAGTGATGGCTACTGGGCTGGGAAAAACCACTATCTTGACAGAAGTTGGTACGTGAGCCAATGCTTGTATACCAGTCCTGAAAACTTAAATCCTTAGTGCGCACAGCTTGCTTATTTAGTGCACTCTGGTAAGATGCGCGGTCTAATTTAAAAGACAGAATTTTCGTGCGGTGCTTGACGGCGAATCAGAGGTTTTGAGAGTTGATCAAGTGGCGGTACAGTTCCCTGAGGAATAATCCATGAAAGCTGATATTCATCCAAATTACGAAGAAATTACTGCAACTTGTAGCTGTGGCAATGAAATCAAAACTAGCTCTACTCTATGCAAGGATATTCACCTAGACGTTTGTTCTGCGTGTCACCCTTTCTATACTGGCAAACAGAAAGTACTAGACACTGGTGGTCGTATTGAACGGTTTAACAAGCGTTTCTCTGTGCGTGGTCTTAAGAAGTAAAATCATGCATTTCAGCTCAAAAAAGGCGCTACTGATTAGCGCCTTTTTTGTTGTCCAAATTTTTTCTGCAAGTTGGGCTAAAAATAGTTGTCAGCTAAAAGGCCCTTGGCATTCTGCGACACTGGCTAAAGTGTTAGATGGCGATACGCTACTATTGTCAGACGGTGAAAAAGTTAGACTGATTGGTGTAAACACGCCAGAACAATCAACTGATAATAGACCAGCAGAGCTTTTTGCTAACCAAGCCACTCAGCAAGCAAAAGCTTTTTTCAATGGTCAGCACGCCATTAAACTGCAGCGAGGGAAGCAGCCAAAAGATCACTATGGTCGAACCTTAGCTTATGTTGCACGTAGTGATGGTAAGTTGCTAAGTGAGTTCTTAGTGGCCCAAGGTGCGGCGTTTTATCTGGCAATACCTCCTAATTTAGAGTTGCTTTCCTGCTTAATTAAAATAGAACAACAAGCTAGACACCAGCGAAGTGGTCTATGGCATCATTATAATTCAGCTGACTCAATAAACATCAACAAGTCTGGCTTTAGCTTAGTAACCGGCAGGGTGGAAAAGGTTAGTCACTCTGCAAATGGTATATGGGTGGATTTGGTGGGGGAGCTAGTGCTGTTTATTCCTAAGGCCAGCAAAAAATACTTCAGTGGAAGTACACTTAAACAAGCGCAGGGTCGTTTAATCGAAGTGAGAGGCTGGCTGATTGACCGCAGGGCAAAGGGGCGTAAACTTAAACGAGGGAGGAAGCGGTGGATGATGAAAGTTTTTCATCCAGCGGCGATCATATTTAAATAAAGGTCACTGAGGTAGGAATGTCTCTAATGTGTCGTTTATTAGCGATTTCTTTTGTTTTATTGGCTGCCTTGCTTTCAGGCTGTGCTGTTAACCCCGCGACGGGCAATCGTGACTTTGTCATGATGTCTGAAAGTGATGAAATTTCCACTGGTCGCCGCCATGCGCAGCAGGTTAGCCAGCAATTGCCGATTTATCCAGATAAAAAGCTTCAGGCATATGTGCAAAGGGTTGGTCAGCGTATTGCCTCCAGAAGCCATCGGCCTAATATTGTTTATCAATTTACTATCGTCGACACACCAGACATAAACGCTTTTGCTTTGCCAGGAGGGTATATCTATATCCATCGGGGACTGATGGCTTATCTTAATTCTGAAGCTGACTTAGCTGCTGTTTTGGCTCATGAAATTGGTCATGTCACAGCTAGGCACAGTGTTCGTCAGCATAGCGCTAGCTTTGCAACCAGTGTGTTAGGTCAGGTGGTAGCTGCTTATACAGGTGTAGGTATGGCAGGAGATCTCACGAACTTATTAGGAACGGCGGTAGTAAGAGGGTATGGACGGGAGCATGAGTTAGAAGCTGATCGGTTAGGCGCTGAGTATCTGGCTAATGCAAACTATAACCCTCAGGCAATGATTAATGTGATTGGGGTGTTAAAAGACCAGTCAACATTTTCAGCGAAAAAGGCTAGAGCAGAAGGCCGAGAGCCAGTTTCTTATCATGGGGTTTTTGCCACCCATCCACGCCATGATGAGCGTTTGCAACAGGTAGTCAATAGTGTGCCCCAAGTGTCGGGTGATGATGGGCGAGAGCGCTATTTACGGGCAATTGATGGTTTGGCATTTGGTGATAGCACTCAAGCAGGGGTAAGAGTAGGACGGGACTTTTTACATAAGCCTATGGATTTGAAGATGACTTTTCCCAAGGGCTGGAAGATTCAAAATAACCCGGATAGTGTCGTTGCTTTATCTCCAAATGAGCAAGCAATACTAGCAATGAAACTGCTGCCTATTAAAAACCAGGTACAACCAGTGGAGTATGTTCGTGAGTTAATTGGTAGCGACCAAATGCTGGGTGGGCATGCTATTCAAAAGTCACAGATAAAGGGCTACTCAGCAATTGCCAAATCTGGTTTTCAGGGACAACCAAAACGAGTAGCGATTATTTACTATAAAGGGAAAGTATTTTTATTAGTAGGTGCTACTAAACAAAGCCGCTATTTCTCTAATTATGATCCACTAATGTTAGAGGCCATTCATAGCTTTCAAGTATTGCCACGCAAAGATTATAAAAAAGCGGAAGGCTTAAGAGTTAGGTTAACTCGTGCAAAACGTGGTGAAAGCTTTGCCCGACTAGCTAAACGTAGTGCTTTAACAGAATATTCAGTTGAGCAACTACGGCTGCTAAATCACTACTATCCTAGTGGTGAGCCAAAAGCGGGTGAGTGGCTAAAAGTAATACAGTAGTTGCAAGCGCAGTAGTTTTGCAAAAGCCTAATTGCGGAAGTTACCAGCTTGTTAGGCCCCCCCCTTTTTTATATGCTTCTTCCCACAAAATAAACAACTGGAATCATCGCCATGTCTGAGGATATGAAACAAGCCGCACTTGATTATCACGCCTATCCCAAGCCAGGGAAAATCAGTATTGAACTAACCACTTCAGCAGAAACCTCACGAGATCTCTCCTTGGCTTATAGTCCAGGTGTAGCAGAGCCCGTGCGTGAAATCGCTAAAGACCCAGAGGCTGCTTACAAATACACAGCAAAAGGTAACCTTGTTGCTGTTATTAGTAATGGCTCAGCAATTCTAGGTTTAGGTAATTTGGGTGCGTTGGCCAGTAAACCTGTAATGGAAGGCAAGAGTCTTTTATTTAAAAAGTTCGCGGGCGTTAATTCGATTGATATCGAAGTAGACTCAGAAAGTCCTCAGGCATTTATTGATACAGTCAAACGCATAGCAGACACTTTTGGTGGAATTAACTTAGAAGATATTAAAGCCCCTGAGTGCTTTGAAATTGAAAAAGCACTTATTGAAAAGTGTAAAGTGCCTATTTTTCATGATGACCAACACGGTACTGCGATTGTTACCGCGGCAGGCATGCTTAATGCCTTAGAAATAGCGGGTAAAACCATTGAAGATGCAAAAATGGTATGCTTGGGTGCTGGAGCTGCTGCTGTCGCTTGTACTAAGTTATTAATCAGTTGTGGAATGAGGCCAGAAAATATCTTGATGCTGGACCGTAAAGGTGTCATTCACAGTGGCCGTGATGACTTGAACCAGTATAAAGCAGCTTTTGCTAATGATACTGATAAACGGACATTGGATGATGCTATTGAAGGGGCTGATGTATTCCTCGGTTTATCAGGTCCAGATTTGTTAAAGGCAGCGCAGCTTGCCAAAATGGCTGAAAACCCAATTGTATTTGCTTGCTCTAACCCTGATCCTGAAATTAAGCCAGAATTAGCAAAACAAACCCGCCCAGATGTGATTATGGCAACCGGTCGTTCTGATTATCCAAACCAGGTAAACAATGTACTTGGCTTTCCCTTTATTTTTCGAGGTGCGTTAGATGTCCGAGCGACTGTGATCAATGAGGAAATGAAGATAGCGGCTGTTCATGCCATCAAGAACTTGGCAAAAGAGCCAGTGCCAGAGGAAGTGATTAAAGCTTATGGCGGTGAGAAAATGACTTATGGGCGGGAGTATATTATTCCTAAGCCAATGGATTCTCGATTGCTGGGTGAAGTTGCTGGTGCAGTGGCTAAAGCAGCAGAAATGTCTGGTGTGGCGAAAGCACCTTACCCTGAGCACTACCCGTTAAAGAGTATTGCTGATATCAAATAATTTCTAGTTAATGCTTATAAATAAAGAAGCCTCCAAGTGGAGGCTTCTTTATTGGGTTGTTTATTATAAAATTTTAGCCAAAGTGAGTGTTTTTTAGGGTAGGCCGTCAAAGTGATGAAGCCCTATGAGCCTATAAATAGGTGACTGGGGTGAAGAACGACAACAACACCCCTTAAAATTCACTCGCGAAGGATATACTAGAAGATATCTTCGGTTTTTAATGCCCCCTCATCATCTAACCCAGGTAGTTCACTTGATGGGTCATACTTAGGGACGAATTCCGTTCTGAATATCTCGAAAATAGTGTTATGAGCACTGGCTTGTGTAGGCTTGCCAGTATTGGCATTTATTTTTACTTTGACTAGTCCATCAGGTTGCTTTAAAGGCCGTTCTGACTTGCCTTCTAAGGCTTTTGCCATGTATTTAATCCAGATAGGAAGTGCAGCAGTACCACCAAACTCTCTACGACCTAAAGTGGATGGCTGGTCATACCCTACCCAAACAGTTGTGGTTAAATCACCATTAAAGCCAGAAAACCAAGCATCAACCTGATCATTGGTGGTGCCCGTTTTTCCTGCAATGTCAGAGCGTTTCAGTACTAAAGCCCGGCGCCCTGTGCCGCGCTTTATTACGTCCTGCAACATCGTGTAGAGAATATAATTGGCTCGCTCGTCCATAATGCGAGGGGCAGGCTTAAATGCGCCTCCTGCTTCTACTGAGCCGGCCAGATAAGGCTGGGCTTGATAAACAGGTTTATTTAGGCGCTCAATATGATCAATAAAATAAGGCTCAACTCGATATCCACCGTTGGCTAAGCTGGCATAGCCTTTAGCTAGGTCGATGGGAGTCATTGCCCCACTTCCTAGGGATAAGGATAAGTCTCGAGGTAAATGCTCTTGATCAAAACCAAATTTATTGACATAGGAAAGCATTTTATTAATGCCTAATGCCTGTAATAGTCGTATTGAAACTAGGTTGCGGGACTGGTACAGCGCTTTACGCAAGCGAGTAGGTCCAAGAAATTTACCACTAGAGTTTTTGGGGCGCCAGGCTTTATTCGTGCTTGTATCGTTGTAAATGATAGGGGCATCATTAACAGTACTGGCAGCTGTGTATCCATTCTCGAGAGCGGCACTATACAAGAAAGGCTTAAAGTTAGAGCCAGGTTGTCGTGCTGCTTGAGTCGCTCGGTTAAATTTACTGAGGTTAAAATCAAACCCGCCAACTAAAGCCTTTACTGCAGCATCTGACGGTCTCAGTGATACTAAGGCTCCCTGGACTTTAGGAATTTGCGCTAGATAAAGTGTTTTATCAACCTGAATAGTCCGAATTAAATCACCAACAGCAAGTACGTCGGCTGCTTTTTTGGGTGCGGGACCTAAGCTGTTAACGGTTTTATGGAGGCGTGCCCATTTCAACCCATCCCAGCTTAGTGTTTGCTCTCCGCTATCAGTTAGCACAGTAGCTGAATTTTCATCGAGGCTAGTAACAATTGCAGGTACTAATCGGCCAATAGGGGATACTTTGTTAAGCGCCTGCTGCCACTTTTCCAGATCAAAGCCTGCTTCAGGAGGCATTTGCTTTTCTGGGCCACGGTAACCATGACGCCATTCATACTCCACAAGGCCATCCTGCAGCGCTTGAGTTGCCATTAGCTGATTACTACTGGATATAGTCGTATAAACCGAATAGCCATCTGTGTAAGCGCTAGGGCCATAACGATCAACCATGGCTTTCCTCACCATTTCAGCAAGATAAGGTGCGTAAAGTTCAATGGTCAGTCCATGATATTTGGCAACTGCTGATGTGTTGGAGGCTTGCTGAAATTGCTGATCATTAATAAAACCCAGTTCATTCATACGGTGCAAAATCCAGTTACGCCTCTCTAGAGCGCGTTCTGGATTGACAATGGGGTTATATCGGGACGGCGCTTTGGGTAGGCCGGCGATCATAGCTATTTCTTCCAGGCTAAGCTCATTGAGGTCTTTGCCGTAATAAACCTGAGCGGCAGCAGCTACACCATAAGCGCGGTTGCCCAGATAAATTTTGTTCAAGTAAAGCTCAAGAACTTCCTCTTTAGATAGCTCGCGCTCAATTTGTAAAGCCAACAAGATTTCGTTGAACTTACGGGAGAAGACCCTTTCCCGGCTGAGAAAGAAGTTTCTTGCTACCTGCATGGTGATAGTGCTTCCCCCTGTTCTAATCGAGCCGCTTTGCAGCAACTCAACCGCCGCCCTGGCTAAACCTTTAGGGTCAACACCATGATGGCTGTAAAAACGATTATCTTCTGCTGCAACAAAAGCTTTAATTAAAAGTTCTGGCAGGTCGCTATACTTGATAGGGGTTCGACGCTTTTCACCAAACTCAGCAATGAGTTTCTGGTCAGCAGAGTAAACTCGCAGAGGTGTTTGTAATTTAACCTCTCTTAAAGTTTCCACATCCGGCAGACCAGGGCTAAGGTATAAGAAAGCGCTCGCTAAAATGAGGAATGTGCCACATATTGAAAGAAAAGTAGCCCATAGTAAAAATCTGATAAATGTCACAACTTTCCTCTAGATCCTACGAAATTGAATGGCTAAGCGTAAACATGGGTGATTGTGCCGCGATTTAATGATCATTATAAGGACTTTTTTAGCATTTCACAGAATTGCGGAATCACTGCTACTGTTATTTAATGTAGAAAAGTAACTTTCATTTGTAAGTACCCGGTGCTGATAGGAAATTGGCTGTGATTGGAATGCTAAAAAAGAAAACTCCAACAGTCCTTGGTATCGACATAAGTTCAACCTCGGTCAAGCTAATTCAGTTGAGCAGGTCTGGCAGCCGATACAAAGTAGAAGCTTATGCAGTGGAGCCACTGCCCGATAATGCTGTCGTTGAAAAAAATATCAACGAAGTGGAGGCGGTGGGTGATGTCATTGCAAAGGCATTTAAAAAGTCTCGAAGCAGCTGCAAAGATGTTGCAGTGGCAGTTGCTGGCTCGGCAGTTATCACTAAAGCCATTGAAATGGATGGTAGCCTGAGTGAAGACGAGATGGAAACCCAAATCTCGGTAGAGGCTGATCAGTATATTCCTTATCCACTGGATGAGGTGTCTATTGACTTTGAGGTCGTAGGGGCTGCTGAAAAGAACCCTCAGATGGTGGAAGTATTGTTAGCTGCCTGCCGAAAAGAAAATGTTGATATGCGTGAAGCGGTGCTCACTCATGCAGGTCTAACTGCTAAAGTGGTTGATGTGGAAGCTTACGCGATGGAGCGTGCTTTTGAGCTGCTGGAACCACAGCTCAAAGAGGTAGATGAGCCAACAGCTGCAGTGGTTGATATTGGCGCTACCATGACAACGCTCAGTGTGCTTAATAACGGTAAAACCATTTATACCCGTGAGCAACTATTCGGTGGCAAACAGCTGACTGAAGAAATTCAGCGTCGTTATGGGCTGTCATTTCAGGATGCAGGCTTGTCGAAAAAGCAAGGTGGTTTGCCTGATGACTATGAACCTGAAGTGTTGAGGCCTTTTATGGAGGCAGTGGTTCAACAGGTGTCAAGGTCGTTGCAGTTCTTCTTTTCTTCCAGCCAATTTAATGATGTGGACTATATTATTTTGGCAGGTGGCACTGCGTGTATTCCAGGTTTGGCTGCTATGGTTCAGGAGAAAATAGGTACCAGAACAGTAGTTGCCAACCCTTTTGCAGATATGTCATTAGCGAGATCAGTTAATTCTGCTGCGCTGATGAATGATGCCCCATCACTGATGATTGCTTGCGGTTTGGCAATGAGGAGCTTCGACTAATGGCTCGGATAAACCTCCTACCTTGGCGGGAAGAATTACGCGAGGAGCGCAAAAAACAATTTTTGGTTGTTTTGGCAGCAACGTTAGCAGTAGCTGGTGTCACAATATTTTTAGGTGACATGCAAATAAACGGTGCTATCGATTATCAACAGAGCAGAAATGAATTTATGAAGCAAGAAATTGCTGCTCTGGATAAAAAAATTGTGGAAATTAAAGAGCTCAAAAAAAAGCGTGAAGAATTGCTGGAGAGGATGAAGGTTATTCAGGATCTTCAAGGAAACCGGCCTATAATTGTTAGAGTATTTGATGAGCTGGTTAAATCTGTTCCTGATGGTGTTTTCTTTACCTCTTTGGAAATGAAAAAAAATCAGCTGTTGGTGAATGGTTTTGCTGAATCTAACAACAGAGTTTCAAACTTGATGCGAGACTTTGATAACTCAGACTGGTTTAACAACCCTAACCTTACTTCAGTAAAGGCTGCTGAAAAAAGTGATCTGGCTAACCAGTTTGTCCTGACCGTCAATCAGACAACTCCGAAAGCCCTTCAGGAGCAACAGAAGAAGGAGCAGGAACAATGAGTTTTGCTGATTCCTTTAAACAGTTAAATGACTTAGATCCTGAAAATATAGGGTCATGGCCGACTTTTGCAAAAGCCTTTGTAGTCATTGTTATTTTTGTGGCAGCAGTAGCAGCAGGCTATTACTTTCACTTAAGTGAACTTAAAAAGCGCTATGATCGGGTTCAGGGGGAAGAATCTACTTTAAAAGAGCAATACCGCCATAAAGCCTTTCAAGCTGCTAATCTTGATGCATACAAAACACAAATGGTTGAAATGGAAAAAACCTTTGGCGCGTTGGTGAAACAATTACCTAGTGATACTGAGGTGCCAGGTTTGTTAGAAGACATAAGCCGTGCAGGTCTGGGAAGTGGACTATATTTTAATGCTATTCAGCTACAGCCTGAAAGAGCTCAGGAGTTTTATATCGAGCTGCCGATTAATATCAGTGTACGCGGCAACTACCACGACTTGGGTAACTTTGTTAGCTCCGTGGCCAGTTTACCAAGGATTGTAACTTTGCATGATTTCAGCATAAAGCCTTCAGCTGATAACCCTGAAATTTTGAATATGGAAATAGTGGCCAAGACTTATCGTTATCATGATAAGTCTGAGGAAGCGAGCCAATAGGAGACGAGGCACCAGATGAGCAAACCGATGCATGTGAAATTGATTGCCCTGAGCGCCCTATGTGTTCTGGCTGGCTGTTCTCCCAGTGGCCAGTTTGCTGATTTAGAGCAGTATATTGAAGAGGTGCAAGCGCAACCGAAGGGGCAAATTCCACCACTTCCTAAATTTAGAACTTATGAAGCATTTACCTATAGCGCTTCTGGGTTACGTAGTCCTTTCCTGCCGCCAGTTAAAATTGAAATTGCTAAGGAAGATCAAGAAGAATCAACAGTACAGCCAGACCCAAACCGGCAGAAGGAGTACTTGGAAAGCTTTGGTATAGAGTCATTTGAAATGGTTGGAACCATGAGTAATGGTGCTCGTTTTTTAGGACTGGTTAAAGGAAGTGATGGCGTTCATAAGGTAGAAGTGGGTAATTACCTTGGCCGTAATCACGGTAAAATAATAGATATTACTGAAACAAAAATCAGTGTAATGGAAATTGTTCCAACAGGAAAAGACCGTTGGGTCGAAAGGCCAAGAGAAATAGAGTTAAAAGAAGGTGGCTAATCAGCACAAAATTAACTATATCGTTTATAGGGGGAATAAGGGTGCTGCTGCATTAATTCATCCCAAACGATATGAAGAAAAAAGAGGCTGATAAAATAATAAAGTTTTCTACCACTGAAAGTTTTATTACTAGCAAAAAATAAATACCTTTCGATTTATCTATAAATTGATAGTAGCGATTTGGTTTTACAAGCTTGACTTATTCACCAGTTTATAAAGCTTTTGGGGTGTGGTGAAACAACCAAGCTTGTTGGCAGAAAGTGGTACTGTCCAAGTAAAAAAATAGTAGCCATTACTGAAGTTTTGTTTGGCTACAATATAACTATTTATCCGGGCTCTGGGGATTTTTGATATTTCCTGAATTAAGAGCATTTAAACTCAATGAATCTGACAAAAACAACAACTGGTGGGTAGGTATGAGCACCAAATTAATAAAAAGTGCGGGAATTTCGTTGTTGGCTGCAGTGTTTAGTTTCGATTCACTGCAGGCACTTGCCGCAACTATTAAGGACCTAGAAGTAGCTTCTCTGCCTGGTGAAAAGGTTGAGCTAAAACTGGAGTTTGATGGCGGTGTACCTCAACCACGAGGTTACACAATAGAAAAGCCAGCCCGGATTTCAATTGATTTGCCTGGCACTAACAGTGCTTTGCCAAATAAATATAATGAAATTGGCTTTGGCAGTGCTAAAAGTTTAACCATTCTGGAAGCGAGAGACAGAACCCGTCTTATTGTTAATTTGGCGAAACCTTCTAAGTATGCCACTCGTATTGAAGGTAATAGCCTTTACATTTTGATTGGCTCTGATGTGACAGGGGCTGTAGCGGCTGCCAGCCAACAGACCAGTGAGTCGGCTGGGTCACAAGCAACAGCAACTACAAGGTCTTTGGCTCAGGCAACTAGCACTAGCAGAAAAATTAAAAAAGACTACGGTAGAAAAGCAATCACTAATATTGACTTTGAACGTGGTGAGAGTGGGGAAGGTAATGTAGTGATCACCTTGTCAAACCCCAGTGTGCCACTAGATATGTCTGAGGAGGCTGGGCGAATTAGACTTGAGTTTGCGGGTGCTGAACTACCTACCGAATTACGTAACCGCTTAGATGTAGTTGACTTTGCAACGCCAGTACATTTTATTGATGCCACTAAGGAGCGCAGTGGTGCAGTTATTGTCGTTGAGCCTGAAGGTTTTTATGATTATCTCGCTTATCAGACAGATAATACGCTGACAATCAGTGTTAAGCCATTAAAAGAGCAAGAAGTTGAACAAAGAAAGCGGGACCGGTTTGTTTATACTGGGGAAAAACTGTCGCTTAATTTCCAAAATATCGAAGTGAGAAACGTTCTCCAGCTAATAGCTGACTTTACTGATCTTAACTTGGTTGCTAGTGATACCGTAACTGGCGATATTACTCTACGGCTTCAAAACGTTCCTTGGGATCAAGCTTTGGATTTAGTACTAAAAGCTAAGGGATTGGATAAACGTAAAGTGGGCAATGTACTCATGGTGGCGCCTGCGGATGAAATAGCTGCCAGAGAAAAACAAGAGTTGGAAAATGATAAACAAATTGCAGAGTTGGCTCCCACTTTTACTGACTTGATACAAATTAATTATGCTGATGCGGCTGAGGTTGCTGTGGTATTACAAGGTAGTTCAGAAGGTGATGTTGGGCTGTTAAGTGAGCGTGGCACGGTTCAGGTGGTTGAAAGAACCAACAGCATATTAGTTCAGGATACCCGGAAAAAGTTGGATGAAATCATTGAGCTAATTAAGAAAATAGATATACCTGTCCAACAGGTACTTATAGAGGCTCGCATTGTAGATGCAAGTGATGATGCCGCAGAAGCGTTAGGTGTTCAGTGGGCAGGCCATTCAGACCGAACTAAAAAATGGACTGCTGAAGGAAATGATAAAAACGACTCAGGTGGATTAAAATTAAATTCAGGTGGAGATGAAGATCTATTACTAACAGATTTGGTACCTACAGGGACATTTAATCCCACTTCAAATCTATTATTAGGGTTTTCAACAGATAACACAGTTCTTTTTGCTCAACTCTATGCTTTGGAAAGTGAGGGGAAAACCGAGACTCTATCACAACCCAAAGTATTTACCACTAATAAAAAAGAAGCCTTAATTAAAACAGGCCAAGAAATAGCTTATCAAGAAGCCAGCTCTAGTGGAGCTACTTCAACTTCGTTTAAAGAGGCTGTACTCTCACTGAAAGTAACTCCACATATTACACCTGACAACCAAGTATTTTTGGATGTAGTTGTTAATAAAGACTCTGTAGCGACAGATATAGCGGGAACAGTACCAGGGATTAATACCAATGAGGTACAAACACAAGTGTTAGTACCTAATGGGCAGACAGTTGTCATTGGTGGTGTATTTGAGCAAGAAATAGAGCAAAATTCTTCTAAAGTACCTTTCCTTGGAGACATTCCCATTATAGGCCGGCTCTTTAGAAAAGATGAAAAGAGAGATAATAAGGATGAACTCCTCATTTTCATTACACCAAAAATCGTTGATAATGCTCTGACGTCGCGCTAACCAGTTATGTAATAGATGTCGAAGTACAATATATTTTTAATTGGCCCGATGGGTGC
This sequence comes from Spartinivicinus ruber, assembly GCF_011009015.1. NCBI lineage: Bacteria > Pseudomonadati > Pseudomonadota > Gammaproteobacteria > Oceanospirillales > Zooshikellaceae > Spartinivicinus > Spartinivicinus ruber. The sequence continues at coordinate 5,860,841 of NZ_CP048878.1, read as the reverse complement.
TGGCAAAAGCACCATCGGGCGTTTGCTTTCTAAAGAGCTGAACTTGCCGTTTAAAGACTCTGATCGAGAGATTGAAGCACGGTCAGGGGCGGATATTCCCTGGATTTTTGATGTGGAAGGTGAAGAGGGCTTCAGGCTACGGGAAACCAGTATGTTGGAGGACCTGGTTCAAGATGAGCAGGTAGTATTGGCTACTGGTGGTGGCGCTGTGTTGAAGCAGGAAAACCGACAGCTGTTGACTACCTATGGTACAGTGGTCTATCTGGAAACCAGTGTTGAACAACAGTTGGAGCGTACCTCTCGAGACAAGCGCAGGCCATTACTGCAGCAGGCTGACCCTAGAACAGTTTTGACTGAACTACTTGCTGTGAGAGGCCCTATTTATGAGTCGCTAGCAGATATCACCATTCACACAGATGGTATGTCACCTCGTGGGGTGGTGAGTGAAATAGTGGAAGCACTGAACCAACTGGATAGAATCCAATAACTCAATTCATCAATATTAAAGTGCTGTAAATCAAGATGGAAAAGTTAATTGTAGATTTAGCTGAAAGAAGTTACCCCATATACGTCGGAAAACAATTAATTGATCAGCTTGAGTACTATCAGCCGCATATTGATGGAAAACAAGTTTTAATAATCACTAATGAAACTATTGCCCCGTTGTATTTAGAACGGGTCAAACAAGCTCTGTCTGATCGCTATCATGTGGCTGAAGTGATTTTACCTGATGGTGAGCAATATAAGACATTAGTGACAGTTGAAAAAATCTATGATGCTTTATTAACCAATAAATTCAATCGTACAGTTACCTTAATTGCTCTAGGTGGTGGTGTTATTGGTGATATCACAGGCTTTGCTGCTGCTACCTATCAACGAGGGGGTAACTTTATTCAGGTACCAACCACGTTGTTAGCTCAAGTGGACTCATCAGTGGGTGGCAAAACCGGAGTCAATCATCCACTGGGTAAGAATATGATTGGTGCTTTTTACCAGCCTAAGTGCGTGATTGCTGATACTACTACCTTAAATACATTGCCAGACCGAGAGTTGTCAGCGGGTATTGCTGAAGTCGTAAAATATGGTTTAATTTGCGATAAACCTTTCTTTGGCTGGTTAACTGACCATATGGACTTGTTGGTTAACAGGAGCCTTGGTGATTTAAGCTATGCTATTTTGCGCTCCTGTGAAAATAAAGCCAAAGTCGTCGCTGAAGATGAAAGAGAAGGTGGTATTCGCGCTATTTTGAATTTAGGTCATACCTTTGGCCATGCTATTGAAAACTATATGGGCTATGGAAAGTGGTTGCATGGTGAAGCGGTTGCCGTAGGTATGGTACAAGCAGCTGAATTGTCTCATAGAATTGGTTGGTTAACTGAGTCAGAAGTAACCAAGATCAAGTCGTTATTACAGCAAGCAAATTTACCAGTGGTACCGCCGACTGAAATGTCTGCTGATGATTATTTGGAATTAATGGCAGTGGATAAAAAGGTTATTGATGGCCAGCTACGGCTTGTATTGCTAAAGTCTATTGGTAAAGCCATTGTGACAGCTGACTTTGACCAGCAGCACTTACTTGATACTTTGGTAGTCTAATAGTTAATTTGTATTCTTATTTTGTTTAGTTAGGTCAATGTTATTTTGTGATAGATGATTTTCAGCAGCACCTGCAGCAAGCGAAAAAACTTATAGCAAAACATAGCAGTTCATTTTTTTGGAATGGTGCTGAGCGGGGCAGAGCTGTTGAACAAATAAATCATCTGGTCAACTTTAGTCAGCTACTGCTATTAGTCGCTGGTCCTACTAGCAGTGGTAAAACCACTGTTCTTCAACAGGCTAATCAGACGCTACAAGAGCAGTGTCGCATTTGCTTTATCACTGCAGCGCCAATGATGAATGCTAGCCAGTTATTTTCTCAGCTATGGAAAAAACTGGTTGATCAAACCCAGCCCGTTAGTGTTAAAACCCCCGAAGCCCTATTGTTTGCTGTTAGAGATGTTTTATTGACCGAACAGCAGGCTATCGTATTGATAGATGATGCCTTATTACTCGATGTGGACGCATTACGTCTGTTAGTGGTGTTAGCAATTAAAGCCAATGAGCATAGTTTGCCTATTCATTTTATCATTTCGGGGAGTGAAACATTAGCTAACAAACTACAGCAATGCAATCAATTAGCTAAGACTGACCTGTTGTATACCATCCACTTAAATCAATTAACACTGGAAGAAACTGCTGATTATTTGCGTCAGTACTTAAAAATAACAGCAGCTGGAGAGGTAAAGGAACTTACGACAACTGACTTAGACAAAATCCATAAGCAGGCACAAGGTAACTTTAGCAAGCTGAATATGCTTGCCGATGAGGTATTAGCACGCAAGATGGATATCAGTGAGCCAACTAAGCTAGGGCTACCGAAGGGGCATCTCTATGCTATCGCTATAGTGGCAGGTACTTTATTAATATTGCTGTTAGTAAATTCACTGTTTTTTTCTGAAGTTCCAGAGCCAGCTCAATTTAAAGCAGAAATCAGTAGTAAAACCACAACTATCGAAGTGCCCCTTTGGGATGAGGAGGCTGCTGTAACAACCCCAGAGCTACCTATCGTTGAAACTGAGTTAACCACTGAAGTATCTGAAGCTGATAAAAAACAATTTGATCAACCTATTGAAAATAAAGTTACTAACACCGTTATTAACATAGAAAAAACCAAAGTAGATTCAAATGATCAGAAACAAGTTGCAGTAGAAGAAAAAACTAAAAAGCCGTTTAATGGTGAACAGACACCAGTAGAAAAAGCTGATTCAAGTGCCCGACAAAAGCAGTCTGATTCTATTGCTAGCACTAGCCTTGCACCTGATCAAAAAACAGTAGAAAAAAAGCAACCAGTAGAGCCTAAGGTTAACAAGCCACAACCAAAACAACAGGTTAAGCAAACCAAACAACCAGTTAAATCTCCAGTAAGAGTTACTAAGAAAAAATCACCAGTTTTTTTTGCTGATGAAAACTGGTACTTAAGGCAGCCTAAATCAAGTTATGTACTACAGGTGTTAGGTGTTAGCTCAAGTCGGGGGGCTAAAGCATTTATTAAGAAACACTGGGCTGCTGGCAAGTTAAAGTATTTTCGGACTTATTATAAAGGCAAACCGTGGTATGTCGTCACTATTGGCTTGTATCATAATCGTGATTCTGCACTAACAGCTTCTCGCCAATTACCACTAGAGCTTAGACAGCAAAAACCCTGGGCTAGAAGTGTTGCGAGTGTTCAGGCGGATATTCGGAAAAACTAATAAGCTGTTATTCAAGACGGTTATTGCTCTTCAGCTACAATATGTTGTTGAGATTGAATGTACTTTCACTATCCTGTAACCCAATCCACGTTGCCTGCCTATTAATCAACTGGCTTTTAAAACGCAGTAAGTAGATAAGAATAAGTGGGTTTTAACTAAAAGCACTTCTAAAAGACTTGGTATGCTCTTATTGAAAGAGGGAGACCAGTAACTTCTACTTTATGGGTGAGATATCACCAACAATTGCAATATGAGCTGTCTAATAAAATTATGACTATGAGACACCTATTTGTCTCAGATGGACATCATGTGTAGAATGTTTGCCCCTTGCACCAAAATTGCTACCGCATAATAACAACACCAAGGATAGCTAAGTAACTAAAAAATCAAGAAATTCCTGGTGAGAGTGTGCCATATGAAAGTTTTGTATCACCCTGAGCAGTATAGGGATAACTGTGGATTTGGTTTAATTGCACATCGTGATGGGCAAAAGAGTCACCACTTACTGCAAACGGCTATTGAAGCGCTAACTTGTATGACTCATCGTGGTGGAATTGCCGCCGATGGTAAAACAGGTGATGGCTGTGGTTTGTTAATTCAAAAGCCTGATAGTTTTTTTCGTGCTGTTGCCAAAGAGACTTTCCAACAAGCTTTAAATCAGCACTATGCTGTGGGGATGGTGTTTTTAAGCGCAGAAGATGCCATTGCAGATAAAGGTCGTGAGGCACTTAATCATCACTTAGCTGACCAAGGGCTAGAAGTTGTGGGCTGGCGAACTGTGCCAACTAATCCCGAGTGCTTAGGTCCTATCGCCAAAGATATCCTGCCTAAAATAGAGCAGGTATTTGTTAACTGTCCTTATGGAATGTCTGAAGAACAGTTTGAAGTTGGCCTGTTTATGGCCAGGCGTCGGGCTGGCTTAGTTATTAAGAACAATAAGCACTTTTATATGTGCAGCCTAGCCCAGCGAGTCATTTCCTATAAAGGCCTAATGATGCCGGTGGATTTGCCCAAGTTCTATCCAGATTTGGGTGACTCCCGGTTTGAGACGGCAATTTGCGTATTTCATCAACGCTTTTCCACTAACACCATGCCTGAGTGGCACTTAGCCCAGCCATTTCGGATGTTGGCTCATAACGGTGAGATCAATACCATTAGCGGTAACCGCAACTGGTCAGTGGCAAGAAGCAGCAAGTTTCGTTCAGAACGTTTGCCTGAGATGGATACGGTTAAACCAGTAGTCAACACCACCGGGTCAGACTCATCCAGCCTGGATAATATGCTGGAAGTATTGGTGAATGGCGGAGTGGACATTTATCGTGCCTTGAGAATGCTGATTCCACCTGCCTGGCAAAACGTAAATACGATGGATTCTGATCTGAGGGCATTCTATGAGTACAACTCCATGCATATGGAGCCTTGGGATGGCCCAGCAGGCTTGGTAATTACTGATGGCTTAAAAGCGATCTGTATGCTGGACCGTAATGGTTTGCGGCCTTCTCGCTGGGTAATGACCAAACAAGGTTATATTACGGTTTCATCAGAAATTGGGGTTTATGGCTATCAGCCGGAAGATGTAATTGCTAAGGGCCGGGTAGGGCCAGGTGAAATGCTGGCCATTGATACTGAAACCGGCCAGATCCATGAAGCCAAAGCCATCGATAACTACCTGAAAACCAAACAGCCCTATAAAAAGTGGCTAAAAGAGCACGCTTATCGCATTCAATCAAAATATTTTGAAGAGCCCCACCGGCTTGATCAGCATTTCGATCGTGAAGAGCTGAAAACCCATATGAAAATGTTTCAGGTTACTTTCGAAGAGCGAGATCAAGTACTGCGCCCATTAGCGGAAGGTGGCCAGGAAGCAGTGGGCTCAATGGGTGATGATACGCCAATGGCCGTATTGTCTCAGCGAGTACGCCCAGTTTACGATTATTTTCGCCAGCAATTTGCCCAGGTAACCAATCCGCCCATTGACCCGTTACGAGAAGCGATTGTGATGTCGCTGGAAACCTGTATTGGTGCGGAGAAAAACCCGTTTGAAGAAACGCCGCAACATGCCGCGCGGGTAATTTTGGGCTCACCAGTATTGTCGCCCATCAAGTTTTTAAAGCTCTTTGATATTGAAAAACCTGGCTTTGAAGCTACCACTATTTCACTTAACTACCCTGAAGAAGAAAGTCTGGAAGGTGCTATTAACAATGTTTGCAGGCAAGCAGAACAGGCTGCTCGTGATGGTAAAGTGATTTTACACTTTACTGATAGAGATATTCAGCCAGGTCAGCTGCCTATTCATGCAGCAATGGCAACAGGTGCAGTGCATCATCATTTAATAGCAAAAGGCTTGCGTTGTAATACTAATATTGTTGTAGAAACTGCCACTGCCAGAGATCCTCACCACTTTGCGGTATTAATTGGTTTTGGTGCAACTGCTGTATACCCCTATTTAAGTTATGAAGTGATTTATGACTTAATTAGAACTGGAGAATTGTTAGCTGACCCTATCCCTGCTTTTAAGGCCTATCGAAAGGGTATTAATAAAGGGTTGATGAAAATCCTGTCAAAAATGGGGATTTCTACCATTGTTTCCTACCGAGGTGCTCAGTTATTCGAAGCCATTGGAATTAGCAGTGAAGTAGTGGATCTGTGTTTTAAAGGGGTGGCCAGCCGAATCGAAGGCGCTAACTTTGAGCATTTTGCTTATGAGCAACAGTTGTTGGCTAAAGAAGCTTGGAAGCCTCGTAAGTCAATCCAGCCCGGTGGGTTACTCAAATATATTCATGGCATGGAATATCATGCGTTTAACCCTGATGTTGTACAGACCTTACAAAATGCAGTTAAAAACAGTGATTACCAAATATTTAAAGAATACTCACGACTAGTCAATGAAAGACCAGTCGCAACTATCCGTGATTTGTTCAAGCTTGAGTCTGATCGAAAGCCGATTGCCATTGATGAAGTGGAGTCAGTTGAGCAAATTGTTCGCCGCTTTGATAGTGCAGCCATGTCGCTAGGGGCGCTTTCTCCTGAAGCTCATGAAGCGTTAGCTGAGGCGATGAACCGACTGGGGGCTCGTTCTAACTCAGGAGAGGGTGGTGAAGACCCTGCTCGATTTGGTACCAATAAAGTATCCAAGATTAAGCAAATAGCTTCCGGCCGGTTTGGGGTGACGCCTCACTACTTGATGAATGCGGAAGTTTTGCAAATTAAAGTAGCTCAGGGGGCTAAGCCAGGCGAAGGTGGTCAGCTACCCGGCAGTAAAGCTAATCAGTTGATTGCCCGGCTACGTTATTCCGTACCAGGGGTGACTTTGATATCACCGCCACCTCATCACGATATTTATTCGATTGAGGACCTGGCTCAGCTGATTTTTGACTTAAAGCAGATCAACCCTGAAGCGCTGGTTTCAGTCAAGCTAGTATCAGAGCCGGGAGTCGGCACTATTGCTGCAGGTGTGGCAAAAGCCTACGCCGATTTAATCACTATTTCTGGCTATGACGGTGGTACAGCCGCGAGTCCACTTAGCTCGATTCGTTATGCTGGGTCGCCCTGGGAGCTGGGCTTAAGTGAAACTCATCAGGCGCTGCGAGCGAATGACCTTCGAGGCAAAGTCAGAGTCCAAACTGATGGTGGTCTGAAAACGGGATTGGATGTTATCAAAGCGGCTATGTTAGGGGCTGAAAGTTTTGGCTTTGGTACAACTCCGATGGTGGCAATGGGCTGCAAGTATCTACGTATTTGTCATCTCAATAACTGTGCGACAGGCGTTGCCACCCAGGACAAGCACCTTAGAGACCACCACTTTATTGGCACAGTGGAAATGGTGATTAACTTTTTCACTTATATGGCCCAGGAAGTGAGGGAGTTATTAGCGTCGTTAGGCTATCGCAGTTTAGATGAAATCATTGGTCGTACAGATTTATTAACAAGCGCTGAGGGCACGACACCTAAACAGCAGAACTTGGATCTATCGCCAATTTTAGATCATAGCCATATCCCTCAAGACAAGCCTCATCGTTGCTTGGTTGGACATAATAATCCGTTTGATCGCGGTGAGTTAGCTGAACGAATGGTGCAAGATATTCTGCCTGCTATAGAAAACCTGACTGGTGGTGAATATCAATATCGAGTGAGTAATTGTGATCGGTCAATAGGTGCCAGACTTTCTGGGGAAATAGCCAAGCGTTATGGTAACCAAGGTATGGCTGATAGCCCTGTGACCTTAAAACTGATAGGAACAGCGGGTCAGTCGTTTGGTGTGTGGAATGCTGGTGGTTTGGACATGTACCTGGAAGGGGATGCAAATGACTATGTAGGCAAAGGAATGACAGGGGGTAAGCTGGTTATCGTTCCACCAAAGCAAAGTGAGTTTAAGTCTCAAGATACTGCGGTTATTGGAAATACCTGTTTATATGGAGCCACTGGCGGAAAGTTATTTGCTGCTGGTAGAGCTGGTGAGCGACTGGCGGTAAGAAACTCTGGTGCCCATGTAGTTGTTGAGGGAGCTGGCGACCATTGTTGTGAATATATGACTGGGGGTGTAGTAACAGTATTAGGACAGGCTGGACATAACTTTGGTGCAGGGATGACCGGCGGTTTTGCTTATGTACTGGATTTAGATCGACATTTTTTTGATCGCTACAACTATGAGTTAGTGGAAATTCATCGCATTGATACAGAAGCGATGGAGCAATATAAAAGCTATCTCTACACGATTATTGAGGAGTATGTAGCGGAGACGGGCAGTGAATGGGGTAAAACCATTCTTGATGATATGTACGACTTTATTGGTAAGTTCTGGTTGGTTAAACCGAAAGCTGCGAACTTAGACCAGCTGTTGTCAAGTATTCGTACCCGTCCCGAGTAATTTAAGAGGTTTGTAACAATGAGCGATCGATTAAATAACAACTTCCAGTTTGTTGATGTGGGGCGGACAGACCCAGATAAAAAAGATATTTTAGTAAGAAAAAAACAATTTGTAGAAATTTACGATAGTTATACCCCCCGTGAAGCGGCTGGACAAAGCCACCGTTGTTTAGCTTGTGGTAATCCCTATTGTGAATGGAAATGCCCTGTTCATAATTATATTCCTAATTGGCTTAAATTAGTGGCTGAGGGGAATATTATTGAAGCGGCAGAACTTTCTCATCAAACCAATTCTTTGCCAGAAGTCTGTGGGCGGGTGTGTCCACAAGACAGATTATGTGAAGGTGCCTGTACTTTAAATGATGGTTTTGGTGCAGTGACTATTGGTGCTGTGGAGCGTTATATTACCGATACCGCATTTGCTATGGGGTGGCGACCAGATTTATCTAATGTGGTTAAAACTGATAAAAAAGTAGCAGTCATTGGTGCAGGCCCTGCTGGTTTAGCTTGTGCTGATGTGTTAGTGCGTAATGGTGTTAAACCGGTTGTATTTGATCGTCACCCAGAAATTGGTGGGCTGCTCACTTTTGGTATTCCAGAATTTAAACTGGAAAAAGATATTATTAAAAAGCGTCGTGATGTTTTTACCAAAATGGGTATGGAATTTAAATTAAATACCGAGGTGGGAAAAGATATCACTATTCAACAGCTGTTGGATGATTATGATGCGGTTTTTATGGGGATGGGTACTTACACCTATATGAAAGGTGGCTTTCCTGGAGAAGAGTTACCAGGGGTATATGAAGCATTACCTTATTTGATTTCGAACGTAAACCGCTGTTTAGGATTAGAAAAAGCCTCTGATGAATTTGTTGATATGCGTGGCAAGCAAGTCGTGGTATTAGGTGGTGGTGATACCGCAATGGACTGTAACCGCACGGCTATTCGCCAGGGGGCTCGTTCAGTGATTTGTGCCTATCGGCGTGATGAAGAAAATATGCCTGGTTCTCGTCGTGAAGTAGCAAACTCAAAAGAAGAAGGTGTAGAGTTTTTATTTAACCGTCAACCGGTAGCGATTGTGGGTGATAATAAAGTAAAAGGAGTTAAAGTTGTCACCACTCGCCTTGGCGAGCCTGACAAAAATGGCCGCCGTAGCCCAGAACCCATTCCAGGTAGCGAAGAAATTTTACCAGCAGATGCAGTATTAATTGCTTTTGGTTTTAGACCCAGCCCTGCAAATTGGTTTGAAGATGTAACAATTGAAACAGACGCATCTGGTCGAGTAATAGCTAAAGAAGAAACTGAATTTAAATTCCAAACCTCTAACCCCAAAATATTTGCTGGTGGTGATATGGTTAGAGGATCTGATTTAGTGGTAACGGCTATTTGGGAAGGTCGAGAGGCAGCAGAGGGAATATTGGATTACTTAGAATTGTAAAGTGGCTTGTGAAGAGTGCTGGGTCTTAGCTACACGGCTTACAGAGGTTGCCCTTATTGGTGGGGCAGCCAGTTTTAGTCCATAAGTCTAACAGTTCAATATCGCTTTGAGGTAAAGGAGGAAGAGTAAGAGGCATACCTGATGTAACTGAATTTTTTAGACCTCGCCATTCTAAATGTCGATCTTTTAGTCGACTGACGATTTGACTATCCTTACAATCTGGTCCTGGCTGTAATATTTCAATTGAGTATTTATCAAGCTGGTTGTAGTTAATCGTTGTTTGAGGAAAATAAGCTAATGACTGTTTTTTAGGATCTGAAAAAATTGATAGTGATATATTTCTTGATTGTTGATCGCCACTATGACAGTGCTTACAACTTCCATTAAAAATACGCTTTTGCACTTCATTAAATAATTTCCTACCAAAAAAGACAGTGTCATCTGCTGATGCAGTATAAGGTGGTAGGTCCGAACGGTCATTTACAATGTATGTATACAGCGCTTGTAATTGCTCGATGGATAAAGGGTAAGCTGGCATAGCGACTGTTGGATCTGGTGCACGATACCATTTATCTTGTTTTGCCTCCCACTTCTGTCCATGTAGTTGATTTTTATTTGAAGACCCTTTAATTACTCTTTTCTTAAAGTATTTAAAGCTGAATAATGGTAATCCTATACGAAGCCTGGGAATTTTATGGTTTATGTTTTTTGAGTTATGACAAGTATCACAACCGTAACTGTTAAACAAACGAGATCCTTTATTTAGTAAGGTATTATTATTGACAAAGTTTGGCACTTCTTCAAGTTGATTGTTAATAGTTGATAAAATATCTTTAAGTTGATTTTGTGGTAGTGGGTACATTGAAGACGTTGAGTTGAAATAGCGAGGGACTGGATTAGTTAAGAACTGTTCTAGTCCAATTTTTGTATACCTGGCAACCTCCATATGAGTAAACTTGAGTGGAGGAATACCATAATAAAGATCATTATCACTAAACTGTTTTAGTGTTTTTTTACTAAAAGGAATTTTTGGAGCTTTGCCATACTGATAAGCAAGGCCAAGGTTCAGATGGCAAACTGAACATTGGCTATCATCAGAAGACACATATGTTAAAAAAGCAAGCTCACTCTGCATTGCATTAACTTGGTTATTTTCCTGAAGATGACAGGAAGTACATACTTTTAAATTTGCCTGAGCTGAAATAGAAATTTGCAGAAAGGTAAATAAAAGTAATAGTTGTCTCACATTACCCCTCTTTCCTGCAAATATAATCGATTTGCTACTTTCCTTAACTCACTATCAAGAAGGTGAGACCAGAGAAAAACAACTTCTTCTCCATACTCTGTTGATAAATCGAATTTTTTCATACTAACTTTAACTGGATAACGATAGTCAAATCCTCCAGTATATGAAAAATCATTTAAACATAAATGATTTTGAAGTTGATCTTCTTGGAGTACTGCTTGGAATGAAATAGTTAAGTTACACCTAGCTGGGTTGTCAATAAGTATTTCAATAGGCTCACCAGTTTCCTTTTGGTCCAATACTGCAACTAGGGGGGCGTTCAGCATTAGCTTATCAACTGACTTTTGGTAAAGGGTAGGGTCTTTTTTTAGTGCTGATTTCAGTATTCTTCTTTGCAGTACTTCAAGTTTGAAAAGAGCTTTTGCTTTTTCATTTTCGATAGGAACCTTCTTTTCTCCTAATTTACTATGAAAGTCTTTAATTTGAACTTCACTCGTTGCTATTTCTTTTAATCTATCCAAAACTTCTTTATCACTAAGTTTACTAGAAGCTTGATAAGTAAAGCAGGCTGTTAAGGGGGTAATTAACAAACAAAATAGTCCAATTTTTCGCACTATATTTACTCCTGGTTTTATTGCTAAATAGGCAGTAAGAAAAGGTTTTCATTAAGTATTCTTCGTTGAAACTCCTTGGTTATCTCTTTTGACATTTTTCTTTTAACTTTGTTTTGTTTGAGTATTTTATTAAGGTATTTTTTATAAAAAGAAAGATTGTCATCATTGATATAAAGGTTTCTTAATTGAAAGTTAGTAGTAATTTCCAGTGAAAGCTTACTTAAAGTCATTTCTAAGTCACCGTTGAAGTTGGCTTGAAAAGACCTACCCAAATGAGGAATGTTGAAGTAAATGGTGCCGCTAAAGTTTGGGTTAGTAGTAAGACTAGTGACGGTTACTTGCTCGCTGTTATCTGTTAGTTTGAATTGATTGTCTATAAAGCTTCCTTTAAATCCACTGTTGGTAATATCAAAACTCATAAAACCACCTAATGAGTAAGTACCATTAATAAATCCTCTAACACTAACATGGTAATCAGTAAGATTTCTATGCATCCACTCTTTCATGCTAAATTGTTTAAAGTCACGAAATTTGAGATCTTCTGCATTGATATTAACAGCGATAGGGGCTGTAGTTATTTGCTCACTGAATTGATCTTGATAACGATAGCTAACAGAGCCTGTCAGTGTTAAGCCCCCATTAGCTAGCTGTCGGAATGCTTTAAATTGGCTCTCATTAAAACGCAATCTATAGTACATAGTACGGTTAAAGTTAACTCCAGCTTGAGGCTCATAGGAGGCCTCTATAGAACCAAGAAGATTAAAAAGTACTAACTCACAATTTAATACCTCCATACTTAATGGAAAAAAAACTGCCTCGGGGTCATTTTCTTTTATTCTGATGAAGTCAGTTAGATAGTCATCATAATCTGGTACTATAGTCATTCTTAGATCAATAAAGTTGACACCATCTTCTTGTACTTCACGTAAATAAATTTGTCTGTCTTGGTCAATATTTTCTACTCGCCAACTTTGTGGAGATGCAAGATAAGTACTGGGTTCGTTGGTTGCAAAGCCAATAATTACCCCTGTATCACTAGTAATCGGGTGAGTAGGCTCAATAGTTGCACAAGCAATTGAAGCGCTAATAATAAGATAAAATAGTATTATTTTTTTTAGCATAGTAAGTTCTTTATAAGTTCAACAAATCGATATAAGTTGCTTCATTAGACTCGCATGGTTGCTCACAGGTAAAAGTATACTTTTCGTCCAATGTATCAATATCTATTAGCTCTAAGTGGTTGATATCACCTCTAAATAGTATTTGATATAGAAACTCAATAAATCGTTGTTTCTCATCGTCATTTGCTAGAGTATCGTATTTCTCTTTAAGCTCTTTATCTGAAAGAAAAGCACTACCTAATAAAAAGTAACTAGTTGCTTGAGTTAGGTTATATTTTTGTGAAATAAACTCAGAATTGTAAATATTTTTATGGAGTTGTGAAAGATTAATACTTATTGAGCCACTTAATTTAGATATTAAATTTAGACTTCCAAATGGATTTTCTATTAATTTATTCTCAGTAACACCTGTTAATAACTTTGCTTCCCAGTCCTGCCAGCCTGTGTTTGTCTTAAGAATGCGAACATCAAATGTACAGATGATTTTTGTTAAATGGAACTCAGCACCTTTAATTTCAGAGCCTGCTGGAGACAGTTTAGAAAGTATTCGACGCTCATTTTGAGGGTTTTCATCATCTTTTAAGGAGAATGTACAGTTTTCTTTAGCTGTGAGAGTATCGCCATATATGATAAATGAAGAATATTCCGGGTGTTCATTTCTGAAATTATTTATACTAAAGTCTCCAAACCCCATACTAACTTGATATTGGTCAAATCTTGAGCTTTCATAAGTCTTACGAATCTTGGTTTTAAGTTTTGGTAGATAGTAAATTGATCCAGGAAAAGAGGTTTTTTGGTAATAAATGCTATGCTTATTTGTGCCATAAAAGTTAACTGGAATGGCTGTTGTATTGCTTGCTAGTATAGATGAAGAAAAAAAAATGAATGTTAAAATAGTAAGCTTGATAAGTTTCATTTTTCCCGTCTCGAAGTTAAATAGCATGAGTCCTTCCTGTGCTAAATATAAGTAAAGCATGATATATAATAATTAACCTACATCGGGCTAATTTGGTATTGTATTAATAAGGCTTAATTGTCAGTGAGTATAAATTATCAATTTAAATTTGCATAATATCAAAATATATGAGGCTTAGGGTAAATTATAGGAATTGGGGGTTGCAATCAGCAACCCCCAATCACTTTACTGTGCTACTTGACTTTATAACTGAAGCTTTTAATCCCAGTCATCCCAATCAAGGCCCGGTTCGTCTACTGGGCGATCAATAGGTGTTACTGAAATAATTTGGTTTGGATTAATGTCACGACTCCAGTAGCTTGCACATTCGCTATTAACTAAGATTGGTGAGATTAATCCATTTGATTCTACATTTATACATCCAATAGTGGCTGGTATAACAGTCTTTTTCTCAATAGAACGACCCATCATATTGCGAGAAACAGTGAACTCTTTACGTTGTTCTTTTTTTACATAGTCACGTTTGTAAGTCCAAACTGTAGAGGAGGTTTTATCAACTTCTGCGGTTCGAATTTTTAATGGCTCTAGCATTTCATCTTCGAATTTAGTTCTTAGTCCCTCAACTACTGTCTTAAAGTTTTCTAACTCGGCTCTATGAGAGTCAATAAATTGCTTATAGGCAACATTATCATCTACATCAGGAAGTGACTCAAGGGTATACATATTTTCCACTTTATTGCCATGGTTATCTGTTAATGTTATTTCAACAGAACAATCCCGATTATTTAAGTTTTTGGCTTCTCCAGTCACCCTATTTCGATTACATAGGAATTCTTGTTCCCAGTAACGGCTGACTTCTACATCCATACAAAAACCATTATGGTAAGCAAAGAAGGATGCCATACTTTCTTTAAGTTTATCCCATTTTACATGAATTGTTGCATTATAAGCAGGAAATGCTTGCTGGTAATAGGCTGTCATATTTACACCTAATGCAGCTCCACCTTTTAACAGGCTTGGAATAGCGGCTGCACCCCAGGGAGTGAGTAGACTTGATACATAAAATTTCTCACCCAGCTTTGGTCCATTTTTTGAGTATTTTGCTTTAAAAACCATAGAAAAACACTCGTCCACTTCAATAGGGTTCCCAAAGTCATCTTGTTTGACAACTTTAGCACATGCATCCCCAGCTTGAGCTTCATCATATCCAGCGACAGCTAGTTCCATTTTTGTGCGGGTAAATGCTAACGGTGTTAATTTTTTACCTGCGGCGTTTACTGCAGCTTTCAAGTCGCGAAAATCATCAGTAGTAATCGAATAGTCGAATAAAACATTTAAATAAGCATACTCTTGATTATCTGAAGGGTTGGTGATTTTAGCAAAAGACAGTTGAGGCTGTTGCCCTCTTTGTGCAATGAAACCTTCTCTGGGGCCTACATAAATGACACTGGGATCATTATTATCTATCATTAAGCGATATCCTGATAAATGGTCAGGTAGCTCAACTCCAGGCGGTGTAATTGCTGGATTCATAGGGATAGCCTGTACCAAACAGGGTAACAGAGTTGATAGTGCTGCAACTTTTTTTAACATTATAACTAGACTCCTTTATATTATGTGTTTTTTGAAAAAACCAACTTCGTAAAGAGCCGCTAACTGATAATAGTAGGTGCTACTTTTTCAATATGCGACCCGTTATGCGTAGGCATAACTCTTTAAAACTATTTTTAAGTATATTGATAGGATATTTTTTAATGTGATGAAACTGTCTAGTGTATCCATACATTATATAATGTACCTGTTTGTTAACTTAATTCCTTGTTATTTGTATAGTGCTGGTTTGTTGTGGGAAATAATATTGAATAAGTATAATGAACGCTTGTTCTGTTTTGCTGTCCTTGCTGGTTTATTTGAAGCTATATAGTAATGTAAAATTACCAGGTGTCTATTAGCAAAAAGTAGTAATTTTTTCTTAATATAATTAAGTAATATTTTGTATGATTATTTTTTGTTTGGTTGTCTTAAATATTATAAAAGCTGAAGTTTCTTAGAGGTGTTAGTATTTTGTTAGACTGTTGTAATATATAACATTAGTTCCTATGATAAATTTAGATAATGAAGGAGATATAATTTGAAAAAGTGTATGCAAGCCATAGAAATTACGCAGTTTGGAGGTCCAGAAGAGCTTGCATTGTATGAACGGGAGATACCAGTACCTAAGACAGGCGAGGTATTAATTAAGGTAGCCGCTGCAGGTATTAATGCCCCGGATTTATTGCAACGAAAAGGTAAATACCCGCCACCACCCGGTGCTTCTGATATTCCTGGTTTAGAAGTAGCTGGTGAGGTGGTTAGGGTGGGCGAGCATGTAACTCAGCTGAAAGTGGGTGACAAAGTTTGCGCACTACTTGCTGGTGGTGGTTATGCAGAATTTGCTGTGGCTTCTGCGGATTTATGCTTACCGATTCCAGATAGCTTTTCCATGGTAGAAGCTGCAGCATTGCCAGAAACCTTTTTCACCGTTTGGCATAATGTATTTGAGCGCGGCCAGTTAACAGCAGGGGAAACCTTGTTAATTCATGGTGGTACCAGCGGTATTGGTACCACGGCTATTCAATTAGCGGTGGCTAAAGGTGCTACTGTATTTGCCACTGCCGGTACCAAAGAAAAGTGCGATTTATGTTTAAAGCTTGGTGCCAGTGCAGCAATTAATTACAATGAAGAAGACTTTGTTGAAAAAATTAAAATTTTTACAGAAAATGAAGGCGTTAACTTAATTCTAGATATGGTGGGTGGTGATTATTTTCCACGAAACTTATCTTGTTTAGCTGTAGAAGGCCGGCTGGTGCAAATCGGTATGCAGCATGGTTCAGCTAGTGAAATTTCACTATGGCAAATAATGTCAAAAAGACTAACCATTACAGGTTCTACCCTAAGAGCAAGAAGTGTTGAGGATAAAGCTAAAATAGCGGCTGCGTTAAAAGAAAAAGTTTGGCCGTTATTAAATTCAGATGTTGTTAAACCTGTTATTCATGTTGTTTTTCCACTGGTTGAAGCCAAAAAAGCACATCAATTGATGGAGAGTGGTAAGCATGCAGGGAAAATTATATTAACAACCTAAAAATAATTCTCAAAAAGTATAAATAGTGAAGGGCAAGTCATGAAACTCTCGACTTGCCCTTATAGAGTGGTGGAAAGATAGCTTGTTATTCTATATCAACCATTAAACTTTTTCCTGTTGTAATCTTCTTAGTAAAAATAAACCCAACAAGCAAATAGCGAGTATTCCTGCTGTACTAGGCTCAGGCATTGGAGTAGGTTCATCGGGTGATGATATTTCATTTAATATTTTTTGTTTAATTGCTGCGGCAAATTGAGTTTCATCAAAATCGGTTGTCAGGACAAACCCTTCTTCAGTAATTAAATTTTGCTCTAAATACTCTTGTAAATTTGCAGGTAAACCCAGCATATCCACAACTTCTTGCCCTAAAATGTCAATGAGGTCCGATAAGTAATCTTGAGCCATTTCAGGATCAAGAATAGCCAGGGTATTTATCATGATACCTTCTATTGCTGCATCATCTCTTGCTCCATTAATGGCAACATCAAAAGCTGCTAAACAGGCCAGTAACTGTTCTTCAGTTGGTGGAAGGTTATTTATGTCAATACATAAACTTCCATCTCTAAAAAGGTTTTGTACGCCATCCGTTGATACATCAACAATTAGCATGTCACCTTCATAGTCATTATTTAGCATGGAATTAACAGCAGAATCGACGCCACCAGCAATATTGGTACCTTGGGCATCTCCATCGGGAATCATACTAATTGCACTAGAAAATGCCATGGCTGAAGTAGCGTCAGTTACTTGAAACCATGGGGTTGAGTTTAATTCGAAGCTCATGGGTGCCATTGGATTATCTGCACCAAACGCAGCAAAAGGAAAAGCTGCAATTGCAATTCCATTAGGCAATGCTTGGATTGCACTAATTACCTCGGGATCTTGGAAAGCTGCCGCATAGCCATTCATTTGCAAGGCAAATTCGCTTGCATCAATACTACTGGATACATCAATGGCGAAAGCTAGCTCTTTACTTACTGGTACAGCTTGCGCTGTATTCATGAAGGTAAATGGTAGTAGTGCTGCAGCTAAGGCAATGGTTTTTATAGGTTTCATTTGCTCCACCCTTTTAATATAATTCAATAATCGTGTGGCAAGATCTGTGCCGTTATTTTTATTCTTATAAATCAGTTGTTTATATATTTCGCGAAGACAAGTGTTGTAATTTATTTCAACATAAAGAAATAAATATTAAAAAGCTTGTGTGGTATTTGTTGCTTTTTAAAATTAATAAAAGGCTGACTCTGTCAATGCTTTAGTCAGGTTTTAATTTCTTATTAAAATAGCAATACAATTTTTAGTCTTTAAAAAGCATATTAAGTGTAGAGCGCGTGAAAATAGCAAAATTTTATTATTGTAAATAAAATAAACACCAGTTGATGACTATTCCTTTCCAGAAAGTTTTAAAGTTTGGTGAGATATTTGCTATTAAACTATGAACAAAGTTCTAGTGTCTTGATTCCTAAGATGAGGGTTGGGTATCTTATGTTTGTGTAGGAAGCAACAGACGCTTAATATTGGTTGAAAAATGACCTGTTTAGCTATTGTTAGCCTTCTAGAGAGAAGTCAAGCGCGATTGAGAGGAATCTGTTATAGTTCGGTTAAAATAGCTTCGTTAAATTGGCAAGATTATATAGACGACAGGTTCCCAATGGCTGCATTAAAAAACGATCGCTTTTTGCGAGCTTTACTCAAACAACCCGTAGATGTAACCCCGGTTTGGATGATGCGCCAAGCGGGTAGGTATTTACCTGAATATAAGGCGACAAGAGCAAGTGCCGGAGATTTTATGGCTCTTTGTCAAAACCCGCAATTAGCTTGTGAAGTCACCTTGCAGCCTTTAGATCGTTTTCCTCTTGATGCTGCTATTTTATTTTCTGATATTTTAACAATACCTGATGCGATGGGCTTGGGGCTTTATTTCGAGCAAGGGGAAGGCCCTCGTTTTAAAAAGCCTGTTCGTACTGAAGCGGATGTTAATGCTTTGTCGGTACCAGACCCATTAGCTGACCTTGGCTATGTGATGGATGCAGTCAAATTAATTCGTCAAGAGTTGAATGGCAGGGTGCCATTGATTGGGTTTGCTGGTAGCCCATGGACCTTAGCGACTTATATGGTTGAAGGTGGTAGCACTAAAGATTTTCGTGTGGTGAAAGCTATGCTATATGATCAACCAGAAGCCTTGCATCAGCTGTTGGGTAAATTAGCTCAAGCGGTAACTGTTTATTTAAATGCACAAATTGAAGCTGGTGCCCAGGCAGTACAAATATTTGATACTTGGGGAGGCGCGCTTAGTCATGCTGCTTACCAAACGTTCTCGTTGGATTATATGCAACAGATAGTCAATGGCCTGATTAAAGAGCGAGAAGGCCAACGCATCCCAGTTATTCTATTTACCAAAAATGGTGGTCAGTGGTTGGAGCGAATAGCAGCAACAGGTTGTACAGCTGTTGGTTTAGATTGGACGACTGAAATTGGTAATGCCCGTGCTCGCATTGGGAATCAGGTAGCGTTACAGGGCAACATGGACCCTTGTGTGCTATATGCATCCCCTAAACGTATTAGAGAGGAAGTTGCGACTATCTTAAAAGCTTATGGCAAAGGTTCGGGGCATGTATTTAACTTAGGCCACGGTATTCACCAATTTGTGAAGCCGGAACATGCTGGTGCTTTTGTCGAGGCAGTACATGAGTTATCCCAACCTTACCATCAATGACACCTTTTAAAATTCACTTTTTCAGGAAAGCTGTGTTAGTTCTGTACCCAGGCCATCAAGTGTTCCTTATACACTATGGCCCTGGACAACTGCTCGATGGGTTGTTCTAACTTCTGCATCTATGCGGTCGTCCGTGCGGTGCTGTCTTGATCTCATGAAAAAATTGCTATTTTTAGAGATATCCTCAATATAGGTGGACTAAAAATGCTAATGCGCCAACTTTATTTGCCGGTTGTTTTTAGTTTATTACTAACGCCTGCTTATGCCAGTGAAGCAGAAAAGCCTGCATCAGAAGGGTTGTGGGAGTCACTGCAGAAAACAGCAGATGAGTTTGCCACTGATATACATAAAAAAACGTCTGAACAGTTGTCTGTGGCAAAAGAAAAGCTTAAGCAGGCAAATGCCAACAAAAATCAGCAGCTAGAGCAGCTGCTAGAAACGCTTGATCAGAATATGCAAGTAATAGAGCGGGCTGGTTTTAAATTGACCGACTTGTATTTGCAAATGAGTTTAGTGCCAATGGTTACTGGTAAATTTGCTCAGGTTAGTGAGTTAAGTGAAAAAGAGTGGCAACTGTTACTTGAAGAAGTTAAGGGCGAGCTGGTATTGAGTCAAATTTTAAAGTCACTGCGCAAAGCTTATGCTGTTGAACTTGAAAACTACAAAGTCGCAGATGTACGTATTGAGGCGACAATACCTCCTCGAACAGTCGTACATTTTCAACATAAGAGTTATCAAAAAGAAGATGATTTATAAAAGTGATATTCAAAAACTATAGCTGTTCAACTCCAAGATGTTTTTTATATAACTTTTTAACTTCACCACTATCTATTAATTGTTGAACAATTTTATCATAGTTATCAATGACTATTTTTAAATCAGGATTTTGGGATGCACGGCTGAATGCATTGTAATAGGGCTTGGATTTTAGTGGTTTGGGTAAAAAACTAATCCGATTCATAAGCCCTTTCTCTTGCAGGATGAGTAAAGTGGGAAAAGTATTAAGAGGAACAATATCTATCCTTTTTTTGAGCAGTTTGGGGATATGTAAATCATTATTAGACACAATATCTAAGTTTAATCTAGCTTGCCAAAACTCAGGTGTATAAGCCCAGTCTTGGGTTGCGCCTACAGTTAAACCAGCTAAATCTTGAAGGTTATTGTAAAATATTTTGTTTTGGTCCTCTTTGCGAATAAAAAAATTCCAAGTGAAATCTTTGTAAGCAACAGCTGGGTAAATCAGGTAAGATTCTCTGGATGCTTTTCTTGAAAAGCTCATCACAACATCAACTTTGCCTTCTTGGGCAAACTTTATAATTCTGGAACCTGCCTTAATAAGGCTGAACTCACAAGATATTGACAGTTTATTGAAGATAATTTTGAGAATCTCTGCGTCAATTCCAATCACTTCACCATCAGCTGCCATATAACGAAAAGGCTTTTCAGGGGTACCTACCACTTTTATGGGCTCGTTTGCAAAGGATATATTACAAGTAAAAAATATAATTAAGGTACTTATAATACACTTATTGGTGTTGCTTGCATTAAGATAGCTTTGCATAGTCGTTAGGGTTGGTTGAGAATTTGGGTGTTGTAGATTTCTTTGATCTGGATTAGATCATTTTTATCTAACCAGCTTTCAAAAATTATTTTCTGGTATTTTCCCTGATGAATTAAAGTTTTCAGCATGTTGTTAATGTCTGAAATGACTTGCTTACCCCAGTCATTTTTGGGGCAAACAGCGTAAACCAAAAAATAGGGAGTGATCTCATCAATTTGGATACTGGCGTATTCATTAATATCTTTGAAATATTGCTTACCATGATAGGAGGCAATAAAGGGGTATTCGATAATATAATTGATCCGGTCATGATCAAGCATCTTGAATAAACTATTGGCTGCAATAGTAATTTTTTGGTAATTACCATTTTCTTCATATTTTTTGAAAATCGCATCTAAATCTTTTGTATAGGAACGTTGACTTTCAATAATGCCCTTAAACTGATTGTCAGTAATCAATTTTACAATTGAAAATGAAATAGGATGCTTTAGTAAAGCAGCATTAGTTTTTTTCATAATAATACGGTGAGATACAGCGACATCGACTGGTGTCGAAAAGTAGGCAATTTCAAGGCGCTCAGGTTTTTTCAAATGCATTGGGCTACAAATTTTCTTCCCTGCTTTTATATCATGCCAAAACCTTCCCCAATTCATTTCAAGGGTCTTATACCAATCCTGTTTATTAGCTTGTTAAAACAGCCCAACATCTGGAGCACAAGCTTTTAATGTTATTTTTCTTATTCACAAATACATTCCATGCCTCACAACAAGACTCAACAATATCATTGAAATTTTTAAAACAACGATTTGCCAGTGAATCTTCTCTCAGTTTTTCCCATATCCGCTCTACCGGGTTAAGCTCTGGGGAAACGGGTGGTAAATTTAATAGCGTGATATTCGCAGGTATTTCTAGGCGATGAGTCGTATGCCATGCCGCTTGATCAACGATAACCAGTCCGTGTCTTCCCTTAGAAATGGCTTTTGAAATTTCTGTTAAGTGCAACCTCATTGCTTCTGTGTTAGCAATAGGTAATACAAGAGCCACTCCTCTATCTTTAGCAGGACACACAGCGCCAAAGAGATAAGCTGACTCAAACTGTTGTTGCTTTACCACTCGTGGACGCGTACCTTTCTCTGCCCAAATACGCGTACAGGTATTTTGCTGACCCACTCTGGCTTCATCTTGAAACCAAATATCAACTTTATCTGGAGAAACGCATGAGGGAAGTACTTTTAAGGCCTCTTTTTCAAAGTTTTTTTAAATGCTTGCTGTTTATCTGGGCGATGATTAGGATGTTTAGATCTTGATGTAATCCAAGAAAGTCCTGCTTTATGCAATACTTCATAAATACTACTTAAGCTGTAGTCTATATTAAATTGTTCCAGCAGCAACTGTTGTATGTCTTTACCCTGAACTCTACCGCCTTGACGATGGTTTTGTAAGGTAATAACCGCTGCTTTAAATTCATTATATTGTGAAGGACAAAGAAACGGTTTTTTTCCTCTACCGGGTTGTTCATAAAGTCCTTCAAGGCCATCTCGTCTAAAACGGTTGAGCCAGTCCTGAATGGTATTGTTTGATTTCCTTAATGCTCGTGCTATTTCAGTTTGAGACCAACCTGCTTGTAAATGAGCCATCGCTAATAAGCGAAGCCGTGTTCTTGGATGTGGTTCTCTGTTCAGTAAGGCATCAAAGTCGTAGTCATACAATTCATCTGGAATAGAAGCAATCCTTGCCATTATTAAATTCCTAGTCAAATTAAGTGAAATACTGTGACCAGGTATTTTACAGATTATTTACCACGATTGGTATTATGATTGTATTGGGACAATTCCGTTTGATAGAGCTGTAGCCGCATATCAACTCTACCGGTACCTTTATCTTCGCCTTTTAGCATCATAAGTGGGGGCCAATGAGCTGCAAACCAGGTAATTGTGTCTTTTTCCACAGCATACACAGGTATTAGATTAAACAGTGCAATAACAGTTGAGATCAATGTAATCACTAACTTTGATCGGCATATAACTAAAAACTGTACACTACTCATGCTTAACTTTTTTACTATCTAACCAACTGCCATAGGTATTGAGGAAATATGCAACTGTCCACTAGATAAAGGCAAAAACTGTATCTATTAAGACAATATAGAAGCTAATACTATTAAGGAAAGAATACATTGAATTTAGGGGGATAATATGACACAAAAAGTAGCGTTTATTGGCTTGGGAGTTATGGGTTTTCCCATGGCTGGCCATTTAGCTAATGCTGGTTTTCAAGTAATGGTTTATAACCGAACAACTAGTAAAGCTAAAAGCTGGTGTGAGCAATTCCCTGGTAATTATGCAGAAACACCTGCTGAAGCAGCAAAACAAGCTGATATTGTATGTTGTTGTGTTGGTAATGATGATGATTTACGTCAGGTGACTGTAGGCCCAGAAGGTGCTTTTGCAGGGATGCAGGCGGGAACAATTTTTATTGATCATACCACTGCGTCAGCTGAAGTAGCGCGCGAGTTAGCTCAGGAAGCGGGCAATAGACAAATAACCTTTTATGATGCGCCTGTGTCTGGTGGGCAGGCTGGTGCTGAAAATGGGCAGTTAACAATAATGATTGGCGGGCCTAAAGAACAGTTTGAGCAAATTTTATTATTACTTAACTGTTATGCCAGGTTTGCTAAATTAATGGGAGAAGTAGGTAGCGGCCAGTTGACTAAAATGGTTAACCAAATTTGTATTGCCGGAATCGTTCAGGGGTTGTCCGAAGGCATGCATTTTGCTAAAAGTGCAAACTTAGATGTTGCAGCAGTTATTGAAGTCATTTCTAAAGGTGCAGCTCAGTCTTGGCAAATGGAAAATCGTCATCAAACCATGTTAGCGGGTGAATATAATCATGGCTTTGCAGTGGACTGGATGCGTAAAGATTTAGCGATAGTGTTTGATGAAGCACGAAGAAACCATTCCCACTTACCTATTACTGCAGTAGTTGATCAATTTTATTCAGAAGTGCAAGCGATGGGCGGTTCCAGATGGGATACATCTAGTTTATTTGCAGTATTGGAGAGTAAGCGTTTTAAACATTAGGTAGTCTTTTTAATCTGGCTAGCAGCTGATTAATATCTTCTAAATCATGCTGCAGGCCAAAGCCAAATCTTAGCCGATTTCCCCGACAGTCAACCTTCACTTTCAGGCTATTTAATGCCATTGATAAATTTTTACAAATTGCTCGGTCTGCCAATTTAAATGTTAAAAAGTGGCCATGAACATACTCAGGGATATAAAGTAAGTTGCGGTAGTTTAGTAACGGATGATTAGAATTGTTAATTGATTGTAAAAAAACTTGTTGTAATGCTAATACATGTTGATGAACAGCTTCAACAGTTAGTTTGTTTTCCTGCCACAAATCGAAAACCGCATTCAGCCGATAGATTCCTGTTGGGTCAAAAGTAGCGCCAGCAAACCGTTGGCCGTAATTATCATAAGTGACAGTTTGTTCATTTTCTTCCAGCTGTGAAAAATTGGCAAACCAGCCAGTATTCCAAGGTCGCAATTTATTTGCTTTAGGTGGTGATAAGAGGAAACAACAACCTTCACCAGCTTGTGCATATTTATAACCACCAGCCAAAAAAAAGATATTGTTAGCAATTTCTGATAAGTCTATTGGAATCGCTGCAAAACTATGGTAACCATCGACGATGAATAAACTACAAAGAGGAGATAGCTTTTCAGCAACTTCATTTAAATCCTGAACAACATAACCAGAATTAAAGAAAACATGGCTAAAAAATATAATATCAAACTTTTTATTATTTGACGCTTGATAAAATCGCTCTATAAAACTATCAAAAGGTTCAGTATTGATAATGGTTGCATTAATCCATTTTTCTTCTATTAAGCGCTTTAATTGTCGACTAAAACTATGAAATTCAGCATTAGTTGTGAGTATTTTTAACTTTTTTTGGGGAGGGAAACAGGAAAGTATTCTCACTAGTAGCTCATGAGTACTAGGAGCAAAAGTGATTTGTTCTGGATAGGGGTAGTTGAGAATGCGACTAATATGCCGTTGTGCTTTAGGAATAATGCTAGAAAATATATGTTGCCACTTATCATCAACTAGCCGAGCAGAATCATGCCAATAGCGGTTCATTGCCTGCTGGGTAACATCAGGCCAGAAGTGATGGCTATGGGCTGTAAACCAAAGCGTATCAGCATGATACTGATTGAATTGTTGATACCAGTGCTTGTACATCAAATACTTCACTACTGCTGGTTTAAAGGTGTTCTATAGGATAGCAAAGGAATCAACAAATTGCGTTCACTCAACAGAATTTGGCATCGACTGCTGAATAGAATTCGAATTTAGAGATGCCCTTTTTCCTTTCCTGAGAAATAAAAGCCCAATGACTGTTTAATTGCATCTGGTAACTCAGGTCGACTTGAGCTAGGGATTAAAAAAGTAGAAAGTGTAAATAAGTCTGTGAACACTTTATTATGATCTGCAGTTCTAGAGAGATATTCATGGCCAGAAGATCCACCGGTACCTACTTTGCGACCTAGCATGCGTAGGGCCATTTGAGCATGACGGGTTCGCCAGGCAGTAAATCGTTCATCAATATCCATCAGGCAAGTCAGTAGTTTAAAAGGTTGTTGGAGCATTGGCTCATCCCGGTATAGGCTGATAAACAAGGCAGCTAAAAAAGCATCTTGGCTAATTCGGTAAAACCCAGTATCAAACTGCATCTGATAGGCTTTGGGTTCAAGTAATTGCTTAAATTGGTTACGGGTATCGGCCAGATTTTTGAGCTGTTTTTCTCGCTCTTGAGCATCTAAGTGTGGATTGTTGATAATGATCTGCTCATCACTATTTAGCATTTTATCGACAGCTTGTTGGTAACTATGCCAGAAATTAAACTCACCAAAATGTAGAAAAGGGAGTCTGGCTAACCATTCATCTATTTGCTCGAGCAAGCTGGGTTGTAACTCGAGCTTTTTTAAATAATCCTGATGTTGTGGAGTTAGTCGACGATAAAAGCTATGCTGGTCAAAAGCAATACGATAACAGCTTTTAAGTCCTAAACGGATTTCTATTTCTTTAAATTGCACGCTTTGAAAGCCAGAAGCAGGAACCAGGTAGTCTCTAAAATCTAGGAAGTCCAGTGGAGTCATGGTTTCGAGAACATTTACCTGTTCAATTAATAATGTTTGTATCGCTAATATGCGTTGTAGCCTATGCGTAGCTACACCAAGCTGCTTATCATCCACGGGCTTTTGTTCAAATACGGCTTGAATAGTACGTAGTTCGTGAAGTATTTGTTTAAACCATAGTTCATAAGCCTGATGGGTGATGATAAATAACATTTCATCATGGGCCAGATCATCATAATCGCTACTTAGTAAGTGCTGGCTATCAAGTAGCTTGTTAAGTTGCAAATAGTCACTGTAATAAATATCTTCTTTTATTGTTTTTTTCATCGGCATCCTGCTTTCGTTTGTTATAAGTTGATATATATCAAAAATTACTAAATTGTATAGAACTAAATTTAGATTTATCGAGTCAACGTGTTTAGTCTTTACTTTTTAGTAGAGCTTAAACTCTTTATATGGCTAAGCAAATGGAGACTTTCTCTATTGCCACTTGTGAAAGGTATATAACATCAAGGAAGTGAAATAATGAAAATTCTGCTATTGGTGTCTGCATTTAATGGCTTAACCCAACGAGTTTATGCTGAACTCAAGCAAAGAGACCATTGGGTATCTGTAGAATATGCTTGCACTAAGCAGCAAATGGAAGAGGCAGTCACTTTATGTAAGCCGGATCTGATTATTTGTCCTTTTTTAAAACAGGCTATACCAAGCTCTATTTGGCAGCGTTATTTATGTTGGATTGTTCATCCAGGTATAAAGGGAGATAGGGGGCCGTCAGCGCTAGATTGGGCAATTCAGCGACAATTAAGCTGGTGGGGAGTTACATTAGTTGAGGCTGCAACAGATTATGACGCAGGGAGTATCGTAGGTAGTAAGGAGTTCAGATTGCCAGCTACTAATAAGTCTACAGTCTATCGCCATCAAGTAACTGAGGCAGCAGTAGAATTGATTTTAGCTGCAATTGATCAATTACAAAATAAGTCTTATAAATCAGATCCTTTAGATTATAGCAAGCCTGACGTGAAAGGTAGTTGGCAGCCGCTAATGAAACAAAGCCAGCGTAAAATAGATTGGCAACAGGATACTACTGAGAAAATCTTAGCTAAGTTACATGCAGCTGAAAGCTTTCCTGGAGTAAAAGATTCCATTAATGGAAGGACATACTATTTATACAATGGTTATCAAGAAAAAAAATTATTGACTAATAGTAATGTCTTACCAGGAGATATTATTGCCAAAAAAAATCAGGCAGTTTGTCGGGCAACCCGTGATGGTGCTGTTTGGATCACCCATTTAAAGCAAGCTAACATGGTTGAACCACAAATTAAACTACCTGCCACAGCCTATTTAACTGATTACTTACAACAGACACCTGAGTTATTTGACCATGAGCTGCCAAGCTATGATCCTACTACCTGGCAAGAAATATATTATGAAGAAAACGATCATGTAGGTTATTTGTACTTTAATTTTTATAATGGAGCAATGAGTACTGAGCAGTGTTACCGCTTGCTGAAAGCCTATAAAAAAGCTGTAACAAGACCAACACGGGTACTTGTTTTAATGGGAGGAAGTGACTTTTGGTCAAATGGTATTAACCTCAACACTATTGAGGCAAGCTCTGACTCAGGTTTAGAAGCTTGGGAAAACTTAAAACAAATAAATGATTTAGTTGAAGAGATTACAACTACAGTCAATAAAGTCACTGTGGCAGCCTTAAAAGAAAATGCTGCTGCTGGGGGCGTTATGTTAGCATTAGCCTGTGATATTATATTAATAAGGGATGGTGTAGTCTTATCACCTTACTATCAGCACATGGGTTTGTATGGCTCCGAATACTGGAGTTTTAATTTACCACGAAGAGTGGGTGAACGGCATGCCAGCCAGTTAATGGCAAACTGTCTTCCTGTTTTGGCAGCTGAAGCGGTGAGTATAGGTTTGGCTGATGAAATATTACCAGCACAAGAAAAAGTATTTTTAAGCAGTTTAGCTAAGGTTTGTACATGGTATAGCCATAAAAAAACTACAGAACGCTTGGTCCTACGTAAACAACGAATCTACCAGCTAAACCAACAACTAAAACCATTAAGGCAATACCGTGAGGAAGAAGAAAGGAAAATGTGGCAGTGCTTTATGTCAGCCGATAGTGATTTTCATCAAGCAAGGAAACGTTTCGTTTATAAATCACCACTAATTACTACGCCTACTTATCTAGCAATTCATCGACAGGCTGTTAAATACTGGGAGGAAAAGCCGCACATTATCAAACGAATGGCTTGCCTATAGTTGTCAATTTTTATTGCTAATCTACCCTAAAGTTTGTAATAAATAGTGATCAACTATGAGTAGTTATTATTATCCAGTTATCCTAGGAGTAGGAGAGTTTAACAAGCATGTAAATTAAAATTGAATTAGTAGGACAGATATAGTCTTATTTTCTACTATTGATATGGTTAGATGTGCCAGATAAAGTACACAATAGGCTATGGAATAGGTAGTGGTTATTTGAGAATATTTTACTGGGTAGTTGGTTTGGTTGTGCTGGGTACGACTTTAAAAAGGATCTCAGGTCAGCATCGAATTGTAATTAAAGATGGTAAACCGCTACTGCGGCTAGGCTTTTTTTATAGTATGGATAGGTTGCTACCTATTATTCAGCTAAGTCCTCGATATTATCAAGTCGATTTAGCTGGAATTGTACGTTACGATTTTTATTTTCACCAACTTATGGGGTATGTTTTGGTTGGTTTTGTTATTGTTAGGCTTGTTACTAGCACTTGAGATTATTATCTATAGGATGTGATTGTGGTATAGGCCACTGTTATTTTAACCCAGCTAGATTTCTCATCGACTATAATGCTAATCTTTGTAAAGCTGTGTTGTAGGATAATTAACAATGAAATGGTTGGGTATTATTGCAGTATTTGTAGTTATCACGATTGTTGTACTGGCAAGCAAAGGGCAACTACCAGCAGAAGTAAAAGTCTTATATAATTTTCCTGGAGGTGACAAAGTAGGCCACATACTGTTAATGGGGGCATTAAGTTTTTTTGTTAATCTTGCTGTAGTGAATACCGTAACAGAGCGACCAACCCGAAAAATAATAGTAACTACTATCATTCTTGGGTTGGCCATTACCTTTGAGGAGATAATGCAGCTGTTTTTTTCAACTAGAACCTTTTCTTTGCTTGATTTATTGGCTAGCTTTTTGGGTTTAGTTATGGCTGCCTTTGTAGTTAATATTTTAGTCTCAAGAAAAGTTCGTGATAAAAAGGAGTCAATCAAGACCTAAATAGTGTTTTATTCTTTCCCAGGAAACCAATTTAAAATTGGTTTTATCTCGTTGTTTTCCTTCGCTATTAAAGCTTGATGGTTGATCATCACCATCCTGCACTACCATTAAACCATTAGGATATTGATTGCCAATTGCTTGAGCGGTTATCGCTATGCCATCAGTATGACTGGTGCCGTCAATTACCCTACTCTTAATTTGAAAGCGGTCTATAAACACTGGCTGTTGTTTCAGCTGATAGATAGCATAATGATCATCTCCTTGACTTGAAGCAACTAAGTATTGATCCCCTTTGGCTGGTTGATATAGGGCAAGTCCTTCAACATCTGCTTTTAAGTGAGGATTTTTAGGCAGTGTGTTGAGCCAATGGCATTGATATTCTTCTTCTAGTGGGTCCCAAATACGCTCATAAGGTACGCCATAGCTGGCTACAGTATCAATTAACATTGGTAAGTTTGGCTTAGTGCTATATGGCGGCAATTGAAAAGGAATTTGCCAGATCCCCACTTGCTCCTGGCTGGCATAAAGCACTTGTCGTTGATAATCTATAGCTAACCCTTCCAGTTGCGGTAAGTCTCCATCATCTTCTTGGCATGGAGACCAGAGTGGGTCACTCTCTGTATTAAAAGTATCTGGCAAAATATAATATTGAACTATTTTATAGCTTATTGTTCCTTCTGGTGTAGTATAAAAAGTAACTTGTGCTATTTTGGTTTTGTTTGCTTGAGTAACAAAGCCGATGCCTTGCTGCTGTTTACTATTGTAGTGAGCAGATAATCCATATGCTGTTTGCTCCGTTTTAATGTCATCGATTGATTGGCTGAATAGCATTGGTGCATTATCAGCCGTAATATCTTCTAATATTGGTTTATTTTCATCTTGATAATTAATTAAAAATATTTTTAGTTTATCGAAACCTCTATCACTTGCTATCGCCAAATCAATTTTGTTATTTTCCAAAAAATAGCTCGTTATAATATCGACATTATTATAGCTTCCTTGCAGTTTGTTAATTTGATCTTGTTCAGGAATAACCTGTTGAAGCATTTCACCTTGCAAGTTAAATACAGCAAGCCCGCCATGTTTTAGCGTACCAATTATTAAGCTTTTTGAATTGTCATGAGGGTTAACCCAAATTACTGGGTCATCTGCATCAGACTCATTGTCCCATTTATCGTCAAAAAAAGCCCGCGTTTCTTGGTTGGCGGTTATGGAGTTTGTAGCTGGATTGTTAGAGTCTGAGTTATTTATAGCGAATGCAAAGTTTGTTAATAAAATAGTTGAATAAAGTACTGTGCCCGCTATGTATTGCTTTATGTACATTGAAAGTCCTTTTTATTTTTTGAAGATAATTGATCTTTTTGATCACAGGCTGTTAATTCACGATGAAGCTTACACTAGCGCTAGTGTATTACAAAGCAAATTATTAGAGCATAAGTGAATAAGCATTTTGTAGTTACCAAGTGATGTTTTGTTAATACTGATTAATTGACGCTATAGTAGTTTGTAGGCAGTTACTCGTATTTTGGGTGTTTGAAATGAAGCTTATTCAATCATTTTTTATTACTTTAGCTGGGCTGATGATGTCGAATTTTTCAACGGTAATGGCAGAGACAGATCCTCCTATTGTCGTAACAGGGGATTGGGCCCCATTTACTGGGCAGGACTTACCTAATGGTGGCATGATGGTTGAGATTGTAGAGTCGGCATTGAAAGCAGCCAAGCAACTTTATAAGCTTGAATATTTACCCTGGAAGCGTGGATATCAGTATACAATTGATACAAAAGTGATGGCGGGTTTTCCTTGGATGAGAACAGAAGACCGGATAGCACTATTTAAATTCTCACTGCCATTTTACCAAGCCAATGAACGTTTTTTTGTTCATAAAAGTTTTGATCGAGTGTATGAAAAAGATGAAGACTTAAAGGGGTTAACTGTTTGTTTGCCAATGGGGTGGGCTGTAGAACCAATGAAGCGGTTTATAGATAAAAAAATATTAACATTATACCA
This sequence comes from Spartinivicinus ruber, assembly GCF_011009015.1. Lineage (NCBI taxonomy): Bacteria > Pseudomonadati > Pseudomonadota > Gammaproteobacteria > Oceanospirillales > Zooshikellaceae > Spartinivicinus > Spartinivicinus ruber. Next base: position 5,829,508 of record NZ_CP048878.1, on the reverse strand, counting down.
GCCACATACTGATGATGCGTGTTTTAAGGGAATAAAAACAAAACGTGTTGATTTGTATTCTATTAATGAAGTAACAGGTTGGCATTCAATAAAAAAAGCGAAACTTGATCCTAATGAATTTAAAGTGCTTAAGCCTGTAGTTAGAGAAAATAAATATTATATAGTAGTATCAAAAACACATCCCCAAGGAGATCAATTTCTTGCAAGCTTTAACAAAGGAATAAACGCTATTAAAGAAGATGGCACATACCAAAAAATTCTAGACAAACACATGAAGATAATTCAGGGTGAGCAGAAATAAAGCCGATAACACTGTTGTATAGCCAGACAGTTGGTGACACTGTTGCTGACATTCTTGATCAAACAGCCTACAATGCGGTTACATTAAGTTGCAACCTTAAATATGGGAGTGTTTATGCAATCGCATGTTCTTGCGGCACTGACTGAAGCAAAGCAAGCCTTGGACAACCTGTTGTCTAATGAGGCGATGATCGAGCAAATCACTAAAGCTGCTGCGGCATTAACAACTACCTTTAAACAAGGTGGGCATGTTTACAGTTGTGGTAATGGTGGCTCAATGTGTGATGCTATGCACTTTGCAGAAGAGTTATCAGGACGCTATCGCCTTAATCGTCGAGGGTTGCCCGCTATTGCAATTAGTGATGCCAGTCACTTGAGTTGTGTATCTAATGATTTTGGCTATGAACATGTATTTGCTCGTTATGTAGACAGCCATGCCCGAGCTGGAGATACGTTATTGGCTATTAGCACCAGTGGTACCAGTAAAAACGTAGTTGCAGCTGCAGAAGTTGCTAAACATAAAGGTGTTTCAGTGATTGGTATGACGGGTAAAGCAAATTGCACATTGGGAGACTTAGCTGACTACCATATATGTACGCCAGGAGGGCAGTTTGCTGACCGTGTGCAAGAGCTACATATAAAAGTAATCCATATTTTTATGGAGTTAGTAGAGCGCGAATTATTTCCTGAAAATTACCAGTAATTGCCAATGCCTACTGCTAATAATCGGGGGGAGTGGTAGGTAGCAAATTTCTAGAGGCGTTAAAACATTAATAAACATTGTAGATAAAATCTATAAAATACTATGTTTGGTATTTGTGCACATTAAAACAAAACAATTATTCAAGCACAACTACACATCCTACTTCGTATAAGTATACTTTCCTGAAATGGTTTCAGCGTATTTTTCCTAGAATAAAAACGGTTAGCGATTTAGATGCGACCTGTTTTCAGGTTTGTATTGAATATAATTCATAGAGTTCCTTTCTTATTTATTTTCAACTGTAAAATAGGATAACAGTCACGGAACCTGCTTACCTGACCTTTTATTCTATGCTGCAGAAACTTGTTAAATCCAAGGTATGCAGTGATGAAACTCATTTTACGCTGGAGCATCATGGCTGTTTTGGGTACTGTCTTATATGGAGGTCCAAGCTATGCTGACTTATCCGAGCCAGACCAAAGCACATTAACAAAAAATCTTGAGACACTTGCAAAAGGTTGGAGTCAGGCTGATGCAAGTAGTGCGTTCAAAATTTTTCGGCAAGAAAGCTATGTGAGAGAAGACTACAGTAAATTTTTTAATGGTTTTTTTCAACGTCAAGTTTTTACTGATCACTTAAAAGTTTACTTTGGTTACCTAGGTTTTGTATGGTCTTATCAAGATATTCGTCAAAAAGTAAACCCAGCGTTAGCAGAGGTGTTGGCTAATAATCTATTGAAAGCATTTGATAAGCATGGGCAGCAGTTGGCTGAACACCTTGAGCGCTCGCCAGAAGAAGCAAGATCGTTTTTTAATCAGTTGGTGTTCTTAAATCAATACAGCCACACAGAGTTAATTGCTGGAAACCTGCGTCGAGTTTATCAATATATATGGCAACAAGTACCATTAGTTGATGCACCAATTAACCATAATAACTATCACTGGTGGCCGTTGATAAAACAACAGTTGGCTATTAACTATCTTGATGCTAACCAAGGCCAGGTACCAAGTGAGTTGTTAGGGCACTTTGATGACAGAAGACAAAAATTGTTAGAAGGTTATGGTTTATTATTGTTAGATGACAATCAGTTACTGGATCATGAAGTAAAACAAATAAGCCAACTGGTTTCCAAGTTACCAAATCAATTGTTCAATATTCGTTTTATTCGCATTCAATCACAGCACGCTAAGATAGGTAAAAACGCGGCTGTTAATGACAATCGAGTTATTAAAGCAAGTGATGTTAGTTTTCCTAAACTAACATCAGTTAATAGTGGTTTAGTGGTGAAGCGTCCAGTCATAAGCAGTATTGCAGCCAGGCAGCATTTCTTACAACTATTGCTAGCAGAATTAGGTAAGGAACTAGCTAAAAGACAAGCTGCTAACTCTCCCCGCAAAACTAAACTTGGTCAGGCTGTTGTTGTGGATGGTGAACTGGCAAGTTCTATCAGTAACTGGTTGTTTGCTACTCACCAAACGCTGGCTAATGCTGTCAAGGCTTGGCAGGGTGGTGAGCCTGGTGCTTTAAAACAGCTTTTAAGAGTTGTGGAGCTGTTAAGTGAAGGTAAAGCAAAAACGATAGCATTTGATTTTGCCAGTGAAAAAGTCAGTTTCTCGTTAGTGAAACTGGCCCGCAATGCAGATGGTAAAATTACTTCACTGGCGACAACCCAGGCGCATTATGACTTTATATATGATGAATTAGGTGCATTGGTTGATATTCTAAGTACTCCTGTTTAATAACTGGTTGCTATTCGCTCAACTAATGCTCTCTAGTATTAGCCTAATTTGGCGCCATTAGGTACTGTTTGGTCTGGAACAGCTAAAACCACTGCCTTATCTTCACGATAAAAACCAGTGATTAAAAACTCAGATTGAATGGGGCCAATTTGTTTCGTTGGAAAATTAACCACACCAATAATCTGTTTACCTTCAAGCTCTTCACATCGATATAAGTCAGTCACTTGGGCACTGCTTTTTTTAATACCAATGTCTTCACCAAAGTCGACATGTATTTTATAAGCAGGCTTCTTAGCTTCTGGAAATGGTTCTGCTTTGATAATAGTACCTACTCGTAATTCCACTTGAGTGAAATCATCCCAATTAATGGTTTTCATAGACTTCCTACAGTTTATGTATATATAGTTCATGATGTTAAATAATAGAACCCAATTGTACAAGACTTCTAAAAATAATGTACTCAACAATATACTTACAGAGAGGAATTATTAGATTAGCCTAATTGCTATGCAGTTTTTGGGATTATCTTATTTTCAGTAGTTTAATGATTAAATTGAGCCGTTATATTCTAAATATAATGGCTCAATAGGTGAGGATTAACATAAGATTATAGTTTTTAACCAAGTGGCTATTGATTAAACCAAGTGTCTTTACCACTATTGAATGAACCTTTATCAAGATGATCTGATGTCTCCATTGGTTCTAACTCCCAGCTTGGTGCATCTTTATTAATATTGCTTTTGAAATGGCAAGAAGTACATCCAATAATTTCGAAATCGATTTTGTTTACTTGAGTTGAACAGTTAGGGCAGGTCACCTCAGGCTCGTATTCTTTGTTTGTTTTTTTATCATCAAACATAAATGATCTCCCTATTGTTATAATATTGCGTCTGTTTTATGAAATGTCTTTTTATCAGTTTTTAGTGTAAAAACAAAATTTTTAATTTTATCGAGCAATCAGTGAAACTAAGTGTTTAAAGAAAATCTTTTAAAAAACAGTGCATTAAAAATCATATATAATAGAAATGATAGAATACTATTATGCATATAGCCAAAAAATATATAATTAGTTATTTTTAAATTAGGTTGTTCTTATGTTTCAAGTAAATGTATCCATAAATAGTACGTCAAGTATTGCTTGTTAGTACTTTTTATAAGCTACAGATGACGGGTGGTTTATGCTATAACATTGAGGCTACTATATACCTAAGATTGCTCTTGGATATATAGAGTTGCATATGGATACAGAAAAACCAACGGCTAGTATCAACTTAAAACAAATCCCAGCTAATCGTCGTTTAGTTGAAGAACTTTACGCGCAGGGTTATCTTTCTGCGGAGGGTAAAGTCTATGCCCTGAATCGATTGTATCCTCATAATCAGTGGGGTATATGGGTTTCAAGACTATTACTCTTATTGGGAACAGCATTAGTGCTTTCAGGGGTAGTTTACTTTTTTGCTTTTAACTGGGCCAAACTGACACCCCTAATTAAATTTTCGACGGTTCAAATAGGGCTGGTAAGCTGCTTGATAGCAGCTTATGGGTATTCTTTAAAAAAACTGGCTGGCCAGCTCTTTTTGTTAGCTGCTACAGTATTAGTTGGTGTTTTTTTAGCTATTTTTGGCCAAATTTATCAAACTGGTGCTGATGCCTACCAGTTGTTTATGGTGTGGGCGCTGCTAACTTTTGGCTGGACCGTTATCGCTAGTTTTTCTGCTCAGTGGTTACTTTGGTTGATTGTCAGTAATATTTTTATCTGGCTATGGTGGGAGCAAGCTGCTTTACCAAGCAGCTCTATGGAGGACTTGTTGTATAGCCTGTTGCTTGGCTTCAATGGTCTCGCTTTAGTTTTAAGAGAATTTACTGTGCAACATAACTACAATTGGTTATCTGCAGCATGGTTTAGGGTAATGCTGGTGTTTGTGTTAGCAGTATTCCTGATTATTCCAATAGAGCACTGTATCATTGATCCTGATTCTGCTCGTGTTTCAACTTATCTCAGTGCCTTATTGGGTAGTATTATTTTAATATCAGGTTTTTGGTTTTATCGATTCAAACTGTTTGATATGTGGGTGTTGGCAACTATTGTGTTAACTTGTTGTATTATTGCCATTACTGCAATATTTAAATTATTTTTTGAAATATTTGGTGACAGTGAGTCCATAACCTTTCTTTTATTGGGGTTTGCTACCTTAGGTGTATTTACCGTTGGCTTAATTTATCTTCGGGCAGTAGCCCATAAAATGGAGGCTGCTCATGATTAATTCATCTGTTAACAAGCAGTCACCCAGTACAGCTGAATTGCTCTCTGAATTAGCTAATCAGTCTCTCATTATTGGCAGTCTTGATAAGCTTAAACAGTTTGCAAAAGAGCAACAACAAGCACCGGAATTGCCATTATATATCCGTTGTTTAATTGGAGTTGGTGCATTCATCGCTTCATTTTGTTTTATTGGATTTTTATATGTAGCTAAATTTATTCACTTGAATAGTGAACTTGAGCTGGTTGTATGGGGAATACTTTTTTCTAGTGTAGCGATTGCTCTTTTAAAGATCGCAGGAGATAAGCTTGATGCTAAACAAAGCTTTTTGATGCAGTCTTCCTTTGTGGCAATGGCTACGGGTAAAACTCTATTTGTAACAGGAGTAGGTATTTTCACTGATTCTGCTTGGGGAGTAACTTTTGCAGCATTGATAATCACTCTTATTGGTTATCCACTTTATCGGGTGTCTATCGATCGATTTTTATCTAGCTTTGTTGTATTGGCTTCCATATTGATTAATATCTTGTGGGAAAGAGAATTAGCTGAAATAAGGGAAATTGCATTTAATATTTTCTTATCTGTTCAGCTATTGATTGCAGCATTTTTACTTTGCTATGGGAAAGTAAAGCGCTATTTTATTCCACTATCTTATGCGTTTGCTTTTTCTATTGTTTGTAGTGTCTTGACATTAATGGCGACGACTCAGTTTGGCTATGGAAGTGAAAAGGAGTTTATTGATATGGCTATACCCAGTTATATGTTAGTTATTAGCTTGATTGCTGTGATTGGTTGGGTTGCAGGAGATTTCTTTAAGCTAAAAAGTATGCCGTTAATGTTGGCAGTTTTGGCTTCAATTATATTGGGATTACTATCTGTGCCAGGTATTATTTTAGCCATTATTTTGTTGATACTAGGCTATGCTAAACATGAAAATGTCTTAATGATTATGGGAGCTTTATTATTACCTTACTGTCTTGTTGTGTTCTATTACAATATTGATATTACCTTGATGCAGAAATCGATATTACTTGTATTGAGTGGCTTATTACTATTAGTGGGACATTTTTATCTTAGGTATCAAGGGTGGGATAGATGCAAAGAAAATTATTAATCATTTTTTCATTCTTGGTGATGATAGTACTTAATTATGGTATATACCAAAAAGAACAAATACTTGCCCATGGCGAAACTTTGTTAATAGAGCTAGCACCGGTTGACCCGCGTTCTTTGTTACAAGGAGATTACATGGCATTAGACTATGCAATCGCTAGAAAAGCATCGTCTTTGCCTCTAACTAGCAGTCAGCAACGTGGCTATATTGTAATTAAAAGTGATAACAATAAGGTTGCTCAGTTTGTTCGTTTCTACAATGGTGAGCCTTTAACCGATAATGAGAAGCTATTACGTTTTCATCGAAGATATAATCAAATAAATATAGTGCCTGACTCATTTTTATTTCAGGAAGGTCATGCTAAATATTATGAAAATGCCAAATATGGGGTGTTTAAGTTTACTGATAAAAGTCGACTATTAGTTGGTTTGGCAGATGACGATAGAAAAATAATAACACCATCAGAATAAATAATAAGTAATATCATAACTTTAAAATGTAATATGACAGAATCCACTCATATGATGCCAATAATAAAGAAAAACTAAGGCTATACTATAAGAGTTAGTTTTTTGGAGGAAATATCCATTTAATCGATGAGGCTTATCAAGGTTCTTGCATTATCATGTATTTGGATATGTTTTCCGGTTAATTCAGCAGAGACATTGTCCTTTGCTGTTGCTGATTGGCCCCCATACTTTGATCGAGATTTACCTGGATATGGAGTTTTGGCAGACCGTTTAAATTCAATATTCTCGAAAGCTGGTATGCAGGTGACTTATCCATGGTTTGATAGCTGGAAAGCTGCATATAATAATACTCTGGCAGGTAAGGTTACTGCCAGTCCTGGTTGGATTTGCAACCAAAAGCGATCAGAGTATTTTTATTTTAGTTACCCAGTTTACATAATAGAGACTGTGTTGTTTCACTTGAAATCTAATCCAATTGAATGGGAAAGCTGGGAAGATCTAAAAGAAATTGGTCCTATTGCAATAACAGAGTCTTATTATTTTGGTAATGAGTTTGAAGAAGCTGTCAAAAAATATAAATTACAGTTAAGGCAGGTTAGGTTAGAGAAATTAGCTTTTAATTTATTACTCAAGGACAGGGTGGCTGTAGTACCAATGCCATTAGATAACGGCTTATTGATTTTAAATAAATATTATACAGAAGAAGAGCGTAATAAAATTATTTATCATCCCAAAAAAGTAGGGAGAGACTACTTGCATATTATGATTTCAAAACAAGCGCCAGGAGCTATATCTTTGTATCATAAAATTAATAAAGAGTTAATAAATTCTTCTGATACTCAGGGGCGATTTATTGGTAGTCAGATGAAGGTATTAGAAATATGCTCTGGTGTGAGTCAACCTGACTGGCATGTCAAATAGCGGGGTATTTAGTTAACTTATTCAGAGATAAGCGCAATAGTCGCTATTACTTTTTATTATGAGAATCATATGGTGCCTGTCTGGAGAAATGATATACACTTCAAGTTCTGGATACTTTTAAGCCAGAGGCTGCTGGATAATTTATGCATTGGTTATTGGGTAGCGCTAGCTCAAGCAATGCATGTTACTGAGACATGACAAATGAATATATATGTTGGCAACTTGGCCTATAGTGTTACTGAAATTGACTTAAGAAAGATGTTTGAAGCATTTGGTGAAGTATCGAGTGCGACCTTGATAAAGGATAAAATGTCAGGAAAGTCTAAGGGGTTTGGTTTTATTGAAATGCCAAACAATGCTGAGGCTGAAGCAGCAATAAATGAGTTGAATGATAAATCCATTTCTGGTCGTAAAGTAAAAGTTAACCAAGCTAAGCCAAGAACTGAAAACCGCCAACAACGTAGACCAAGATATTGAAAATAAAATAAGCAAATAGCTATACCAAAAGCTTCTTGCTATTGTGAAGTCATCGATAATAGCTATTACAAGCTCTGCTGTAAGCTTGATGCCTGTATTATGAGGGTTGTAACTTCTAAATACAGGCAGTCTATTGGCTACAGATTAAGTGTTTTTATAATCAACCACAATTTTGGTCATGCTTAAATCACTATAGTGGCTGTTTTACTGTTGGTAAGTTTTGCTTAGTCTCTTTTTTAGTCCAAATCATAAAAAACCAGGCTGCGCTGCCAAATAGGGTGAACCCTGTAGCTAAAGGAATGACGGTCATATTAAAACTTTGACCCACCATAAGCCCCAATGGCATAGAAATAAGCGTTGATATTGCTGAAATAACAGCTGCAGCAATCCCTGCTATTGCCCCCATTGGTCCCATTGCTAATGCATTCAAATTACCAAACACTATCGCAACAGCGATGAAGCCAATCATTGCATAAGTCATAAACATTAAGAATGGTGGTACACCGTCAGTTGTTACACAAACAATCAAGAAACAAGAAGAACTAAACACTAGTACTTTAATGGCTATTAAGGATAACTTAATCATCCCATATTTTATAACAAGTCGAGCATTAACTAAGGAGGCTGCACCAAAACCTAAAGCCAGTAGGGCGAAATAAAGTGGAAACTTGTCTCCGGTTAAATAAATGTCTTGAAAAATTTGTTGCGAGGAATACAGATAACCAAGGAATCCACCAAACATACATCCCATTGCTATTGTATAACCTAGGGTTATTTTATTTGTCAGCACAATTTTGACTGATTTAATTATTGTTGTTACGTGAAATTGAGATCTTTTATTAACAGGCAAAGTTTCATCCTGACGCCAAGAAAACCAGATTAATACAATAAATCCAAGCACCAAGAAAAATACGAAAATACCATGCCAACTTGTAAATTGTAGTATTGCCTGACCAACACTGGGGGCTATGGCAGGCACTAGAATAAACACTGCTGTTACGAAAGACATCACCCGGGCCATTTCGGCACCTGTGAATAAGTCTCGAACCATAGCCATGGAGACAGTACGTGGACCTGCTGCTCCTAACCCTTGTAATACTCTTCCGGCTAGCATTTGTTCAAAGGAATAAGAAAACAAACAGATTAATGAGCCAGCTAAAAAGCATACCAAACCCAGTAGTATAGTTGGCTTTCGACCAATACTGTCAGACAATGGGCCAAATATAATAGGTCCTATTGCCATTCCAATAAATAAAAAAGCAATAACTAACTGGGCATCATTATCATTGGTAAGCGTTAATGATGTTCTAATGTCAGGTAAGGCTGGAAGCATAGCATCAATAGCAAGTGCAACTAAGGCTGACATCATGGCAACTAAGCTAATAAACTCAGAAAATGAGGTTGAGTTTTTACTAGAGAAATTTTGGTTCATGAATACCTTTTGCTTCTATAACAGTAGAGGGAGAGCCTTTCTTTTATACCATAATTTAGTGGTTGCTCGCTCTTGAAATAAGAAAAACATGCTTAAAATACAACTAAAGTTTACCTGAAGTTAAGTAACTATCATTATATATTTAACAGTGAGATGTGATGAGAGTATTTAGATGTTAGTTGGTAAAATCAATATAAAAGAAAAGTTTTCAAAATTTTCAGAATACTGGTCCCCACGAATAGTTGCTGAAATGAATGAATATCAGTTTAAGCTGGTGAAAATTAAAGGGGAATTCACATGGCACGATCACAAAGATACGGATGAAGTCTTTATTATTATTGAAGGATTTATGAGCATTGAATTTAGAGATGGGAAAGTAGACCTCTCCGAAGGAGAAATGGTTGTTGTTCCCAGAGGTGTAGAGCATAAACCTTTTGCTAAAGACGAGTGTAAGATTATGCTTATTGAGCCAAGAGGGGTAGTTAATACAGGGGATACAGGCGGTAAATTAACTGCTGATAGCGATGTTTGGGTATAAAAAGTGAGTGATTTTTGGGGGCTTTAGTTAGTCGATTAGTGGTGGACTTGCAGTGATACCTATTTAGTTAGGATATCACTGCAAAATTATTAACAAGTTTAACTGTTATTTTAAAACAGTTCTGGCATTGAGTGGCTGAACAGGACGATTATTAGGGTGATTTAAAGTTTCTACCAGTTGTTTAGCTTGGTCTATGGAGATAGTTATCGGTTGTTTTAACACTAACCATAGTACTCCTTCAGAGCAAGGGGGCGTGGTTAATGATCCATTAAACCGGTAGTAGTCATGAGACTTAGGCAATAAATCTATTGCACTAAATGGGTTAGCTAAATTTTGTTGTGTATTGGCTTGCTTAGGCATGTTCTGCCAAAGTTCAGCTATTTTTTTGTTGTCTTCACCATCTTTAAACATTACCCCAACGACTGCAAGATTGCCTTTATCATCAGCATGAACAAAATGAGCTTCTAAAGGATAATGTTGACCGTCGATAGTATTTTCACTAGGTGAGTGAAAGTGAAATTGTTTCAACTCATATTGCGTGCCATTTAGGCTGATACTGTTACCTGCTGGGTAATCCACTTGTACAGTGTGGCCGTTATTTTTGATGGTAGAGGCTTGTTTAATATAGTTAAATTTAATCGGGGTTAGGTCAGTGTCGAGGCTAGCTTTGATATCAATTGGGGACTGGTTTTTACCTTTCTTGCACATAGCATATTGATCAGCCAGGTCACCCCAGTTAGCTGGGCCTGACTTACCAGTATACCCCCAATGGACATCTTCTGCTGCATAGCTATAGCTGAAGAGTTGGGTTAATAGAATGGTGGGAACAAACAGTGTGTTTTTAAAAAGTTGCTTCATCAGTATGCTACCTTACAATGGGTTAGAAAAGGTCGTTATATGTTTGTAGCACACCTTATAGTAGTAGTGAAACTTATGAATTACTTCTGCTTGTCATGTTCACAGAGCTTCTCTCTGTTAGAAAACTAACACTCGCCTGGTGATGTCGTATTGCTCAATTACTTCGTAGTTTGCTTTAAGTAGGCGTTTTCGGTGCCAGTTGTTATAAATTACAGCCCAGGTAATAGCGACGCAAAAAATAATAAAACCATCCAGAGTGTGGGTATAACCTCGTAGAATAGTCATCAAAGTATTCAAGCCAATAGCGGCCAGCATACTGACTAGCCAAAAAATAAAACCTTGTATATCTTGCCGGATTAGCATAGGGATAGGGCCAAAAAAGAACACTGTGTAAGACATGGCATCGTAAGCTTTGGCAAACTTGCCTGCGTCTGACTTTAGTAGGTATTGGGTGTCTGCCATAGTGATCACCTACTCGGGTTGGTGGTGTTGCAAAAACCTAAGATGAACAACTTATAACCAGCTTTTTTCCCCATTCTGGTGGAAGTTTGGCGTAGTGCTCCATAACGGACTGTTCGGCAAACGGTCTCTGTAATAATTGTAGCAGTTGGTTTACTTCACTGAAATCTTGCTCTTTGGTTGCTTTATCTATGGCTTGTTGAGCTAAGTAATTACGCAAAATATATTTAGGATTAATAGACTTCATTTGTTGAGAGCGGCTCACTTGATTATCGGTTTGTTGCGTTAGGCGTTGTTGGTATTGCTTGGCCCAACTGTCAAACCCATCCCGGTCTATAAATAGATCTCTAATAAATGTATTCTGCTCATTAGGAATAAAGTCGCAAAGATGTCGGAAAAATAAAGTGTAATCGACACTATTTTTTTGCATCAAAGTAAACAGTTGTTGTACTAGCTCTTGATCTGACTCTGTTAACTCAATTAACCCCAGTTTCTGGCGCATTAAGTCAGCATACTTATGTACAAAAGCTATTTCGAATTCATTTAACAGTTGTTTGATAGTATCAGGCTTAACAAAAGGCACGAGTACCTGACCAAGGCAAGCGCAGTTCCAATAGGCAATTGAAGGTTGCTGGTTAAAGGCATAACGACCTGTATGGTCGGAGTGATTACAAATAAATCCTTGGTCGTAATCATCCATAAAGCCAAATGGACCGTAGTCAAACGTGTCGCCTAATAAAGACATATTGTCTGTGTTCATTACACCGTGGACAAAGCCAAATGCTTGCCAATAAGCAATAAGCTGAGCGGTTTTTACGACAGTTTGGCGGTAAAATTCTTCATATTGATTATTGCTACCAACTAGTTCGGGGTAGTATTGCTGGATTGCAAAATTAACTAGTTCTTTTAATGCTTTTTGCTGGCGGGTGTAATAAAAATATTCAAAACTACCAAATCGTAAATGGGTTTTGGCTACCCGAATTAAAGTGGCAGCTGTTTCTACTGTTTCTCGATAAACAGGTTCATCACTGCCTACAATGCATAATGCTCGTGTAGTGGGAATACCAAGGTGATGCATAGCTTCGCTACACAGGTATTCACGAATAGTTGAGCGAAGTACTGCTCGGCCATCCCCCTGGCGAGAGTAGGGTGTCATTCCTGCCCCTTTCAGGTGGAGGTCCCATCGGTCTCCACTGGGCGTGCGAACTTCACCTAGCAATAGCCCTCGTCCGTCGCCCAGCTGAGGGTTATAAACGCCAAACTGATGGCCTGAATAGACCATGGCGAGTGGCTCTGCATCTGGCCAAAGCTTTTGACCGCTGGCAATGCTGACTAAGTTGTCTACATCTTTTTTCTCTGTTGTGAGCTCAAAACCCAATGAATTAGCTACTGATTTATTAAAGCTAACTAAATGAGAATTGCTTAGAGGGGTAGGTGATTGCTTTGTATAGAAGCAATCACTAAGTTGAGCAAACTGGTTATCAAATGTCAGTTCAGTTATTGGTATCACAGCAGAGTCGGCCATAGGTGTTTGAGTACCTGACTATTTTACTTGGTTTTTGCTGCTTTGTGTAGGAGTCAAAAAGGTGGATACTTATGGAGGACGTAGATGTATAACCTGGAAAGGGAGGAGTGTAGGAATATTAATTAAGTTATTAGTGTGGGTTAATTGAATGAAAAACAATTAAGATTGTGCTTTAGTAAATATACTTAAGAATACTATATCAGTAATAATAAAATTCGCCCTATTTCTAAATAGTATGAATATTAAATAGCCTATACTGGGCAATGGTGTTGAGCTTTGCAGGTTGTTTTTATAAGACGACAGGGCTGGCGCAGGGTCAATAGCAGTTTTTAAATATTATGTGGAGAAAATGCTTTGGCTGACAATCAACTAATACTTTCCCTCAATGTACGACCAACGGATCACATAAAGCCAGCTGAAAGAAATGAGGGGTGGAACTCTACTCAGGCACAATATAAAGGCTCAACCATTCGGTTGGTAGATGTTTGCGCCAGTGATGTTAACAATCTATTTAAACAAAGCCAGGAATCTGTCAATGTTGATCAAGGAGCTGAGTCACTAAATGGTAGAGAGTTTAAAATATTAAAAACAGACATAAAGTCGTCCATAGACAACGTTAACTACCCACAACATTTTTCTGAGTCGCGTATATCAAAAAGCCCTGATATCCAGTCTGCAGCTGCATTTTGGAGAGGCATAGTTAGTAGTGATACGCGGATTATTATTGGATTGAACAACACTAGTTATAAGCTACAACATGATCCTCACTCGCAATATGGTAATTTAAAAGATTATGCCATTGTGACTAAAACTACGCTGGATTCGCAGCAGAAACAAGCTGAGCATGGAGTAGCAGTATATGAAAAAAAGATAACTGACACTGCGCTTATGTATGCAAAATTTAATGTAGAAAATCATCATATTGAAGGGGCTTTGCGTACTATAAATATTAAACAGGTTAATGCATTTAACTTTACTCAGTGGCCTGATAAAGGAATAATTTCAAAAGAACAATTACAAGAACTAATAGAAAGCATTAATGTTGTTAGACAGGAAGGTAAACAGGGGCAAGGTAATCTTCTGGTGCATTCGGTAATACAAGATGGCCGATCTGAAGTAGTTGTTATCGCAGAAAAGCTTTTTCAACTAAAACAGCGGGGAGAGCTGAATAAAGAAACACTGTGTAATACGATTGATGATCTAATAACCAACGCAGGCCTTACATCGTTGCAACAGCAAGAACTTTTGCAGGAATATGGCAGGTTGTTGTTTGAAGAAGCTGGCTAGTCCAGAGGTCTAGCTGAACTTAATATTTTAATTAATAGCTAGATTTACTACTAATGTATTAGGTGACTCTCTCCCGAATCAGTTTGCACTTTGATTGAAGGTTTGGCTGTAGAATTTGCAGTTTTTGGCGCAAACATTTTGTTCCCCCAAACGTTATTGGTGTGTAAATTAGGGTAAATACCTAAAGTATTATTGCTGTGTAACGCCTAGAATCCTCTGTTTTATGTGTAAATGCGAATCATGTTTAAGCGATCCTTAAGGTAAATGATGTTTAAGGAAAGTAGCTTTTGGTTTAAACAGCAGAGTGTCAAAGGGTTTCCAACAAGACTGGTTACTTCTAATACTGATATTCGTTGTGCTTCTCTAGTTGGGGAGAATAGTCAAGCCGCAATCAAACAATATCTAGAGGGCGATAAGAGTGCTGTCACTGTGCTGCATACTGATCGGCGTCGAGAGGCTGTAATGATTGCTGGTGAGAGCAAGTATGTGCTTAAACGCTGTCTGCTCAATGGTTTTAATAAGAGGTTTAGAAATACCTTTGCTATAGCTAGAGTATACGGCTATCCAGGGTTGTATAATGAGCTTATTAATACTCAACAAGCCAATCAGATTTTACCTAATACACCAAAAGTTGTTGGTTATGGGGTCAGCAAGCAAAATGGCTTAGTAATCGAAGAGTTTTTGTTATTCGAGTTCATTGAAGACTGTGTTCCAATGGAAAAGCTATTTGCATCAGGACAGTATCCTACTGAGCAGTTGCTTGATGTAGTAGTTGATGAATATTTAAAAGCACTATCCAAACAAGTCATTCACTTAGATTTGAACCTGACCAATATAATGGTTAGTGAAGATTTGACAGAAAGGTGGTTGATTGACTTTGAGTACTGTTCTTTTGCTGATTTAAATGCAAGCAGTAGTTTAGGCTTTTTACTAGGTTACTTTCATCACTATTGGGCACATCAATATATTGATGAAACCAGCTATGATGACTATATAACCAAAAAAGTTGAGGATATTGAATGGGTCGATCAGGGCGTTTTTTGGCCTGTTTATAATATGTTCAAAAACACCTCAGTACCAAAAAAGCTACGATATATAGGTTTTGCTAATAGAAAGAGCCATACTGATATTATCGAGGCTGCCAAAGAGTATGTGCTAGGTAAGTGTTAGTTTTTTTTGGGTGAAATGTTCGAGCTAAAGATATAGAGGCTAAAGCCTCATTATACAAAATTACATGATATAGCCAAGGCGAATGGTTTTTAGGGGCGGCAGTCGAGTGATGAGGCCTCATGAGTTTATGTATTTATAAATGATAGGGGTCAAGACTGGCGACAACAAATCCTAAAGATCATTCGCGAAGGGTATAATAGAGTCGTCGTTAAGGTGAATGATGTTTAAGGGAAGTAACTTTTGGTTTAAGCAACAAAGTGTAAAATCGTTTTCGACAAGGTTATCTGTTTCTAATATTGATATACGTTGCTCGCCTCAATTACCAATAGGCTGTCAGGAAATAATAAAACAATACCTGCAAGGTGATAAAACAGCAGTCACAGTGCTTCTTTCTGAGCCTAATAGGGAAGTAGTGATGCTTGAAGCTGAAAAAAAATATGTTTTTAAGCGCAGCATGCTGAGTGGTTTCAATAAAAGGCTGAAAAATACTTTAACTATAGCGAAAGTATATGGCTATCCAGGGTTGTATAATGAGCTTATCAACTCTCAAAAAGCTAATCAGACTTTGAGTAATACACCCCGTGTTGCAGGTTATGGGGTTAGTAAGCAATTTGGCCTGGTAAATGAAGAGTTTTTATTATTTGAGTTCATTGAGGACTGTGTTCCTATAGATGAGTTATTTTTATCGGGGCAATATCCGGTTGAGCAGTTGCTTGATGTGGTTGTAGATGAGTATGTAAAGGCATTGGATCATCAAGTAATACACCTTGATTTGCATCCAAAAAACCTATTAGTTAGCAAGGATCTAACAGAGCGTTGGATAATTGACTTTGAACAGTGTTCGTTTGTTAACTATAACAATAGCAGTAGTTTAGGGTTTTTACTTGGTTACTTCCATTATTATTGGGTACATAAATATATAGATGGAAGTGATTATGATGAATACATTAAGCAAAAAGTAACAGCTATTGAGTCACTTGATCTAGATGTTTTTTGGCCGGTTTTTAATATGTTTAAAAATAAGAAAGTATCTAGAAAAACACGCTATGCCAGTTTTATCTGTAAAGAAAGCAACGACGCTATAATAACGACAGCTAAAGAATTCGCTTTAGTAAAAAGCTGATAAGTTAATAATATCGGTGTACCAGTTATTAGATGTGCCCTTGTCTAAAGAAGAGACATGATAAATCGACCATATTGTACTAACAGTGCAGGATATTGAGCGTGCTTATGTTCTTCGCTCGTTTATTACAGGACATGGCTGGAATAATAGGCAGAACTGCGCAGAGTTTTGTCCTAAAACCCATTTTTATAAAGTTGCAGACAATGAATATTCAAGGGAAGTGTGGCGAACTGATTGCTCACAGACTAAGACGGATGGAGTACAACGGGGAACCTGGCGATATTCCAGAGCGGGCTGGTGCCCAGGTGCACAAGTACATCCTTGGGAAATGGATGTTACCAATGCATTTATCGGCAGAGAAACGGCTAAGCTTTCTTATCGATTAGAGGACTTTGAGTGGCAAGGTGATGGTGATGTGCCCTTCTATTATATGTCTGGAGTATTAATTGTTTACTAGACTAGTTTGGACAAATTATTCAACGGTCTAGTGATGGAGGAAAAACCTGGGAACAACCGGGTACACCACCAGGTGAGCTTACCACCACAGCATTTAAGAGCATTAGCCCATGTAAATGCTGAAGTGCAGCTTGAGGTTAACTTGCGCTCAACCCTTGATGTACTTGAAGTATGTTACCCAACAACGTCGTCCTTATACCAATCGTGGTAAATAATCTGTAAAATACCTGGTCACAGTATTTCACTTAATTTGACTAGGAATTTAATAATGGCAAGGATTGCTTCTATTCCAGATGAATTGTATGACTACGACTTTGATGCCTTACTGAACAGAGAGCCACATCCAAGAACACGGCTTCGCTTATTAGCGATGGCTCATTTACAAGCAGGTTGGTCTCAAACTGAAATAGCACGAGCATTAAGGAAATCAAACAATACCATTCAGGACTGGCTCAACCGTTTTAGACGAGATGGCCTTGAAGGACTTTATGAACAACCCGGTAGAGGAAAAAAACCATTTCTTTGTCCTTCACAATATAATGAATTTAAAGCAGCCGTTATTACCTTACAAAACCATCGTCAAGGCGGTAGAGTTCAGGGTAAAGACATACAACAGTTGCTGCTGGAACAATTTAATATAGACTACAGCTTAAGTAGTATTTATGAAGTATTGCATAAAGCAGGACTTTCTTGGATTACATCAAGATCTAAACATCCTAATCATAGCCCAGATAAACAGCAAGCATTTAAAAAAACTTTGAAAAAGAGGCCTTAAAAGTACTTCCCTCATGCGTTTCTCCAGATAAAGTTGATATTTGGTTTCAAGATGAAGCCAGAGTGGGTCAGCAAAATACCTGTACGCGTATTTGGGCAGAGAAAGGTACGCGTCCACGAGTGGTAAAGCAACAACAGTTTGAGTCAGCTTATCTCTTTGGCGCTGTTTGTCCTGCTAAAGATAGAGGAGTGGCTCTTGTATTACCTATTGCTAACACAGAAGCAATGAGGTTGCACTTAACAGAAATTTCAAAAGCCATTTCTAAGGGAAGACACGGACTGGTTATCGTTGATCAAGCGGCATGGCATACGACTCATCGCCTAGAAATACCTGCGAATATCACGCTATTAAATTTACCACCCGTTTCCCCAGAGCTTAACCCGGTAGAGCGGATATGGGAAAAACTGAGAGAGGATTCACTGGCAAACCGTTGTTTTAAAAATTTCAATGATATTGTTGAGTCTTGTTGTGAGGCATGGAATGTATTTGTGAATAAGAAA
Organism: Spartinivicinus ruber; assembly: GCF_011009015.1. Classification (NCBI taxonomy): domain Bacteria; kingdom Pseudomonadati; phylum Pseudomonadota; class Gammaproteobacteria; order Oceanospirillales; family Zooshikellaceae; genus Spartinivicinus; species Spartinivicinus ruber. The sequence continues at coordinate 5,811,399 of NZ_CP048878.1, read as the reverse complement.
AATAACATTAAAAGCTTGTGCTCCAGATGTTGGGCTGTTTTAACAAGCTAATAAACAGGATTGGTATTACTTACGTTTATTTGCCTGTGGACAGGATTTATCTCATGAGCCACCCGACACGCCATTACCAGAAGAAATTGCCACAGGCATAAAGCCATTTATGATTATCCATGCAATAGCGGGTAGTTAGCGCTTGTTAATACTATTCAAATAGTGCTGGCCCTAGTTTAATTCACTTGTTAATAGGCGTTGTAACTCTGGTAAAGACGAAACTTGATAGTGAGGGATAATATTTTTAGGTGTTGGTTTATTATGGATATTTAGCCAGCAGGTATCTAAGCCTGCGTTTATTCCACCTAAAATATCTGTATCAGGATTATCTCCCACCATTAATACTTTATTGCGGGCAGGGTTATCCATATTAGCAAGAGCATGTTCGAAAATATCTTGGTGAGGTTTGGCAACCCCCACTTGCTCTGAAATGACTAACATATCGAAGTAACCTATTAACCCAGTACGTTCTATGCGTATTTGTTGCAATTCGGCAAAGCCGTTAGTAATAATGCCTAACCTTGCTTGATCCTTTAGTGAGTTTAATAGACTAATTGCACCTTCTAATGGTGTGCATATTTCTGCCATAGCAGCAAGAAAGGCACTGTTTAAGTCTTTAGGCGTAATTTGTAGTTTATTTGCCCAGTCATCAAATCGCTTATACTGCAGCTGTTGTGTAGTAATGCTGCCATTTTGATAGTCAACCCATAGTGGTTTATTAACCGCTTGGTATTCTTTATAGTCCTGCTCTGTAAAGTTAATACCAAACTCAGCAAACATCTGTTGCAGACCACTAAACGCATCAAAATGAAACAATGTTTCGTCTGCATCAAATACAATCCACTCATAGGTTTTCATTTTTACTCCACTTATATTACCTGCTTCTTACATGGCTGAGCCCAGGGCAATCGCATATAAAAATACAACAAAATCAGTATAATAGGATAAAAAGCAACTGATATAGAGTGCAACATTGGTAAAAAATAGTACAGTTTTAGATCATTTTGAACAGTTAGATGATCCTCGAATGGAACGCCATCGTCGCCATAAGCTCATTGATATTATTACTATTACGATTTGTGCCGCTTTATGTGGAGCAGATGACTGGGTAGCTATTGAGCGATTTGGTAACGCCAAAGAATCATGGTTTAAAAGCTTTCTAGAACTACCGAATGGAATACCCTCTCATGATACCTTTGGTCGTTTTTTCTCACGCCTTTGCCCTATCTCGTTTCAAAGCTGCTTCATCCAATGGATTCAGTCAATCACTGATAGCTTACCTGGCAAGCTGGTAGCAATTGATGGTAAAACCCTTAGACGATCATTTACTGAACCTGATAAGAAGAACGCTATTCACTTGGTTAACGCATGGTCAATAGAAAATAAGCTGGTGTTAGGCCAACTTAAAACTGATAGGAAATCCAATGAAATCACCGCCATTCCTGAACTATTAGAAGCAATAACAGTTAAAGGTGCTGTTGTATCAATAGATGCGATGGGATGTCACAAAGCCATTGCTGAAAAAACTCGTGAAAAAGAGGCTCATTACTTGTTGGCAGTTAAAAATAACCAACCTCGTTTATATTCTGCTATTCAAGAACAACTGTATTCTAAAAAAGCCAAAGTGTATCAACGTCCCGCTATAGACTTTCATTCTTCAGAAAAAGAACAGCATGGCCGTCATGAGATACGGCGCTGCTGGGTTTATCACTCAGTGGCTAAACTACCTATAGCAACAGAGTGGATCGATTTAGCGGCTGTCGTTAGGGTTGAAACAGAGCGCACCTTGCAAGGCAAAAAAGCAAAAGAACAACGCTATTATATTTCTAGCCAGCCCTTGTCAGCAAAAGCTGTCAGTGAAATGATTCAGCATCATTGGCAAATTGAGAATAGCCTACATTGGAGTCTGGATGTTGCATTTAGGGAAGATGATAGTCGAATTCGTATAGGCCATTCAGCTGAAAACATGTCCAGGATTAGACAAATAGCCCTTAATATACTTAAACAAGATGACACTTATAAAATTGGTATAAAAAATAAGAGGCTGTCTGCTGGTTGGGATCATGAGTATTTAATGAAGTTGATTTGTTCCGTGTAAATTTATATGCGATTGCCCTGTGGCTGAGCCCCAGACAAATATTACTGTAAAAGCTTTTGAAAGACGACAAATTTATTACATCCTTTATTTATGGCGCTTTATAAAAATTATTGTGATGGCTGATGGCACTTGACTATCCTTACCAGTGCTGAATTTTTGTACTGTGATGAGGATACAAGGGAATGAACAACAGAGCATTTGATCATGTCATTATAATCATGTTTGAAAATGAGTACCGCAGTTACGTATTACAAAACCCCTACATGCAATCGTTAGCCCGGCAAGGAATAGAGCTAACGCAATACTATGGTGTCATGCATCCTTCACAAACCAATTATATTGCATCAATAGCGGGTGAGTTATGCAATATGAGTGATGATGATCCTCCCCCTAAGTTATTAACTCAAAAAACCATTGTGGATTTAATTGAAGAGTCTGCCGAGAATATTGACTGGCGTGCTTATATGGAAAGCTTTAACCCGCAAAGTAATCCTTGGCATCCAGACTTTAAACCAAAAGATGATTATCCCTATCTAGAAAAACATAACCCTTTTTCTTCTTTTGCACAGATAGTTCAGAATGAACAGCGCTGGCAAAAAATAAGAAATGAAACAGAATTTTGGAAAGATATATCCCATGGAACTTTGCCAGAATATGCCTGGTTTACACCAAATATGTGGAGTGATGGCCACTACCTACTTGGTACTGATGAATCGCCACATGAAAGAGCACCAGCTTTAGTTGATCAGTTAGCGTTGTGGTTGGAAGGCTTTTTCAGTGATTTAAAATTTCCAGGCCCCAACAGTTTATTGCCTGAAAAAACCTTAGTAGTAGTTACTTTTGATGAAGCTGATTTTGAAGCGGACTATGACCAGCACCGAAAATATACCTATGATGGGCCAAATCAAATTTATACTGCTTTGTTAGGTGATATGATCAAACCAGGTCAACAGCATGAAGGGTATAATCATTATAGCTTGTTAAAAACTATAGAAAAGAATTTCAACCTCAATAGTCTTGGTAAAAATGATCAATATGCAAACTGGTTCCAGTTTTTATGGGGCAAGCAGTTTTCCTGGGAAAGAAAACAAGAAACACCAGTTAAAGATGTTAAAACATTCTCTATTACAGCTTATAATGGGCGTTTATACTGTGTTTCTGTTAAAAACTATAATGTTGTTTATCACATTTATGATGGAAAATATTGGAGTGATGAGATATTTATAACAGAAGCCCAGGTATGCAATGTACAGCTTTTATCAATGCACGATGAGCTTTGTCTATTCTTAGAAACAGCAGACCATAATTTAATTGTATTTAATTATACATTGTCATCAGGCTGGAACGAAAATTCACCATTATGTGCAGAAAAAGGGTTTATTAATAACTTAACTACTTTGAGTCAATCAATAATGATTGATAACAAAGAAATAGCAGCAATTGCTTTTAAAGATGAACAAAACCAAGTGCAATGGCAGCTGTATCAAAATGGGCAATGGCAGGCACCGGAAGCTATAGGGCATCAGACTGAACTGCCAATTCAACTGACAAACCTGGGTGGTTGTCTTTACTTGATTTATCCAGAACAAGAAACAACACTTGTTACTGCTACATGTAATTTAGCTCCATGGAATGTGGTAACGGTTGCTGAGAGTAAGTATGCTGGTTCCCAAGATGATGCAGTTCAATTCCAGTGGTCACAAAATGCATTTCCCCTTCGCCACTACTCCCATGAACCTGATCCTGTGACACCTGATGAAGATGAGCCGGTTGTTACTCAGATTAAAGGTCGAGCACCGTTAGCTTGTGCTGAGTTAGATGGAGTTTTGCATCTTGTGCATCCCGGTGTCTCTCAACAGCAATTAATAACAGAAACCTTTTCAATACCAGGTATTTTAACTACAAAAGATAAAGTGTCTTATAATCCTGAGCAGGATAAAACAACGTCTAATGGCTATGGTACTCAATTAGAAGTAGGTTGGACAAAGCCAACATTAATTACAGGCGGCCAGTTAGCAGAAAATGGGATAATAAGAATGGCTCGGTGTGGTAATTCACTTTATCTATTTTTCCAAGGTGCAAAAGATGGTCGAGTAGAATTTATAGAAGGGAAATATAATGAGATGTAAGAAGGTGTTTTAAAAAGAGTGAATGCATACAAAGTTGTATTGTAAGAGATAACTACCAAGGGGTTACTCGTACCGCGGGCATATAGGAATAGGCTCCCTTACTGTTTATTATTGGTTTCGCAAAAATCAAAGATAAACAATAAAAAGAGACTAAATGGATTATCCAACAGATTTAACTGATACACAATGGGAAATACTGAGCCCTGTATTACCTGCATCCAAATGGCAACCTGGCAATAGAGGCAGACCACCCGTTAATAGACGCCTAATCATGAATGGCTTGCTTTATGTCCTAACAACTGGCTGTCAGTGGCGAATGGTGCCTAAAGACTTTGGCTGTTGGCAGACAGTATACGGTTATTTTAATTCCTGGAGCCAGCAGGGGGTTTGGGAAACCATTATGGATACCTTCAGGAAATGCTATCGTGAAAAAGTAGGAAGAAAAGCCGATCCCAGTGCAGGTTGTATTGATAGTCAAAGTATTAAAACTCATACGCAAGGTATTCATGTTGGTTTTGATGGTGGTAAAAAAGTAAAAGGTCGCAAACGTCATATTTTAGTTGATACGCTTGGTATTATTATCTGTGTTGTAGTGACTTCAGCTGCCGTTGGTGAGCGAGAGGGATTAAAACAGCTACTTAAGGGCTATGTTGCAAAAGGCATGACGAGTTTACTCAAAATTTGGCTGGATAGCGGTTATTCTGGCACGCCTATTATTGATTGGGTTAAAGACTTTCATCAAGCTACTCGAAAAATTATTCTAGAGGTGGTTGAAAGGGCAGGTAAAGGATTCAATGTTATTAAACAGCGCTGGGTGGTTGAGCGTACTTTTTCTTGGCTAATTAACTATAGACGACATGCTAAAGACTATGAGGCTCTAACAAAAAATAGTGAAGCAATGATACAGATCGCCATGTTACATATTTTAGTCAGGAGAATCGCTTAAGCTTTTATTTTAAAACACCTTCTAATGTCACTTAAGTCCTATGAAATGCTATTATTACCAATAGATGGCAGTTATATGTGATATTTAAATCTATTGGTTTTAATAGAAGGATGTAACAATGGACTTTTTTAATAAACTTCGTGGCGAATTTATCGATATTATTGAATGGACTGACGATAGCCGCGATACCATGGTTTACCGGTTTGAACGATACAATAATGAAATCAAAATGGGTGCCAAGATTATTGTGCGTGAATCACAAGTGGCTGTTTTCATTAACAAAGGTAAGTTGGCAGACATATTTGAACCAGGTGACTACACACTGACAACTGACAATTTGCCGATTTTATCAACCTTACAGGGTTGGAAGTATGGTTTTAACAGCCCATTTAAAGCAGAAGTTTATTTTGTTAATACCCGCCGCTTTACTGACCTGAAGTGGGGAACCAAAAATCCCATTACCTTGCGAGACCCGGAGTTTGGTCCGGTGCGTATTCGTGCGTTTGGTACTTATGCTATTCGTATATCTGATGTAGCTAATTTTATCAGAGAAATTGTCGGTACCGATGGGCACTTCACAACTGACGAAATTACTAGTCAACTAAGAAACCTAATTGTATCCCGGTTTGCTGATATTATTGGTGAAGCAAAAATACCTGTGTTAGATATGGCGGCTAATTATGATGAATTAGGTGAGTTTATCACTAAAAAGATTCACGATGACTTTTTAGCCTATGGTATTGATATTACAAAAATGTTGGTGGAAAACATTTCACTACCACCTGCAGTTGAAGAAATACTGGATAAACGGACCAGCATGGGAGTTATTGGTAATTTACAACAATACACTCAGTTTCAAACGGCTAATGCAATAGAAAAAGCTGCAGAAAACGAAGGAGGTTTAGCTGGTGGTGGCATGGGAATGGGTATGGGGTTTGCCATGGCTAATCAAATGGGGCAAAACATGCAGCAAAATCAACAGGCTCAACCCAATACCCAATCTTCAGCTCCAATGCCACCACCATTACCACAAGAAAAACCATACTATGTAGCCATTAATGGACAACAGCAAGGGCCTATGCCCATTAGCCAGTTACAAGCATTGGTCAATAATGGTACTGTAACGAGAGAAAGCTTAGTTTGGTGTGAAGGCATGAATAATTGGGCTAAAGCGTCTGAAGTGGATGCATTAAGTAGATTATTTGCTGCCACACCACCTCCATTACCACCTCAATAATGGGTAATAACCAGGGAGGGTTAAGTATTACAGATAAATCGAGTCGTTTTATTATGGCAATTACTCCACCACCTATCCCTCAGGAACAAATACTTAACGATAAGCCAACAAATAAGGCAACCAGTGAATTTAAGTGCCAGCAGTGTGGGGCCAAGCTCACTTATAAACCGGGTAGCCGTGCGTTAGTGTGTCAATATTGCAGTTTTGAAAATCATATACAAGAAAGTGATGTAGAGATTGAAGAGCTTGATTTTCATGAGTATTTAAGAAGAGCAGCAGCTGAAGATATTTCTGAAGAAAAGTTATATATAAAATGTGATGCCTGTGGAGCAGAGTCAACAACAGGCGCAAATGTAATATCACAAGCTTGCGCTTTTTGTGATAGTCAAATAGTTTCCACTGCACATTCAAAAAAAATAATCAAACCACGCTCGTTACTACCATTTAAAATTACTAACAATATTGCCAGAGAAAGCTATAAAAAATGGCTACATGGATTATGGTTTGCACCTAATGCATTAAAAAAGAAAGCAAAGTTAGATGTGGCCCTAAATGGTGTTTATGTACCACACTGGACTTATGATACTGATACAACCAGTGACTATACTGGAGAACGTGGTGAGTATTATTATGTATCAGTGACGAAAACTCGCACTAACTCAGAAGGTGAGCGAGAAACCTATACAGAGCAAGAAAGACGTACTCGCTGGTATTCTGCATCTGGAAGAGTTGCTAATCAATTTGATGATGTGTTAGTGCTGGCAAGTCATACTTTGCCGAGAAAGTATACTCAGGCACTGGAGCCGTGGGATCTAAAAAATCTAGAACCATATCAAGATGATTATTTAAGTGGTTTTAAAGCAGAAAGTTATCAAATTAATCTTGAGCAAGGTTTTGAATTGGCTAAGGATATTATGGATGATGAAATACGCAGTAATATTAAGCAAGATATTGGTGGAGATGATCAACGAATTCACTCAGTCAATACTCGTTATAGCAATATATCATTTAAACACATTTTATTACCGGTTTGGATTAGTGCCTATCGGTATCATGAAAAAGTATACCGTTTTTTAGTGAATGCTAGAACGGGTGAAGTACAGGGAGAACGACCTTATAGTTGGATTAAAATTACCTTAGCTATATTAGTAATTGTTGCATTGATTATTGGTGGTTATCTCTTACATCAATCATTTCAGAAACAGTAGACTTGAATAAAACCAAGTTATTTTTATAGGTGCTTATTAGCTTGTGATAAGTTTGTCATTTTGTTACCTTTGTTAGCTTTATGCCATCTACAACCATTTGCCACTCTCCATTTACTTCTTGAGGTGGCTTTGATACATCAAAAGTTGTATCAAAAAATAAAAAACCTACAATAAAGTCGTCTCCAATAAATTCTTTTATTGGAGCATTGATTGAAGTGGTTGAATTGCCCTCAACTCTTTCATAGGCCACACTTCCATCTGTGGAAATATATAAATACATATTTTCACTTTGCCACTCGCCAACATAGCTTTGTTTATCTTCGGGTACAGGTTTACTGCATGCAGATATCAGCATAATAGTGATGATAGAAAAAATAATTTTTAATAAAGTCATCGATAATCAAACCTTATTAGTATAACTACTTACTTATTGTAAGAGGTAGATTTATGTATTTAAAAAATATATCTTACTAACTGTAGTCAGTGGAGTTAGATAAGCGAGCTATTTAAAATATATTATTTTTATTCCTAAGCCTCATGAAATGTATTGCTGGAAGTTTGAAGTTGCAATAAATATTACGTTGTTGTGGCCAGTTTGGCTTATTTAATTGAAAGGGTATAGCAATGAATTTTTATCTTATATTTAGTTGTTTGATAATCTTCTCTTGATGTTTCGTTGACTCTAATACGACGAGTTTTCACAAAATATAAATGTTAATAAATCTACTGGTTATATTCAATAAATTAAGGAAATTTTTTTAGTTGATAGGAAATTAGTATCTAATAAAGCCAAACTTTATCAAGACCTATTTGAAAACTGCATTAAGAATAGAGCTAAGTTAACGAGTCTTGATAATTAGGTAAATGTAAGACAAAGCCAACATTTTAGTTATTACTCTAGATTTGTGAGTCTTTCACCAAACTGACTCATCCACAGTGTATCAGGGTCCCACTGGTGTTTTACTTTTATCCAGTTGTTTAGCCTTGGATAAGCCTGCTTTAATTGATTGTCGGTATAATTTTTTCTATAGGGTAAGTAAAAAGAGCCTCCTAGATTTAGAACATCCTGGATGACTGTTTGAGTGAATATTTTCATCTTTTCTTCTTCTTTTTTGGTTGGCTTGTAGTTAAAAAAACAAACTAATGCAAAGCTGTCTTTCTGAGCGTAACTGAGCAAAGATAATTTGTCTGCCAGTACTTCTCGAATGGTAACATTCAACAAATTAACAGAATGCTCTGACACTCTTTTTTCAAAAGTTTTTAGAAATAAATCTAAAGCAGGTTTAGGAATAAAATACTCTTGTAAAATATCCTGCGTCCCATTTTTTAAAGGCCAAAGCACATGAATATCAGCATTCATTGCTGTATTTCTAGACATTTGTGTAAATTTACCTAATGAAGTTGTATATAATTTTTCTGAAGTCCAGCGTAGCTCTTTGCCCATTTCTGAATATTGTGACTGTCTAAATATAGCTCTTTTAAGTGCAATAAGTGATTCGGGCTCAAGTTTTTGATCTGATGACATATTGACTCGCTCAAACCAAACCAGCTCTGCTTCATTAAATAAATAATCCTTAGCAACTGATAATCGACCGTAGGCGAGTTCTACATTAGAATTTTGGTTTACTTGTTGGGAATACTGGCTAGAAAATTTATGCGTAGGAAAGAAGGCAGAATACATTTTCAGGGTACTATTTGGTACTGTCTCTAGGCGCGCTTCCAAAATTACACCAAGTTGTCCATATCCTCCTATTGCTGCACGAAATAAGTCAGAGTGTTTGTTTGGAGAAGCTTCTATAACTTCACCATTAGCAGTGGCTATTTTAAGTGATTTCACCGATGAAACGACAGGTGGCTGCTTTACTTGCCAGCCATGAGCATTTACGCTAAGAGAGCCACCTACAGTAAAAATATTATCAGATTGCATAATTTTAACAGAGCGGCCTTCTTTATCCAAAAGAAGCTGTATTTGCTTCCATGTTGCACCTGCCCCAGCAATCAGCTCTTGATGCTCTGCATCATAATGTATCTGATTCATCCCCGTCATATTTAAATGGATTGAGTTTGATAGTAAAGTTTGTCCACCCATAGAGTGTCGGCGGCCCCCTACACTTATCTTCTTACCTTGCTGTTTGGCATCTCTTATTGCATTTAAAACGTCAGACACAGTCCGTATATATCTAACATCTGATATTTTCGCAGATACACCACCTGCATCGAATAGATGATTTGGTAGAACACTAAATTGAGTAACCACCTGTAGAGGCTTATTGGTTTGAATACTCTTTATTCCCATTTCTAAAAACTTGTGGGTAGTTTCTTTAGAAGCCAGTGTCCAAGTAATTATGGGATAACCATGGGTTATTAGTTTTTTTAAGTCTTTTACAGGTACGGTCCATCTTGGACCTAAATAATCTGGTCGAATTATTCTGCGAAGTTGTTTTTGCACGAAAGCTTGTTTTAACAGCCATGGTATTTGGTCGAATTGAGACTGACTTTCTTCTCCTATAGCATTCGAATCAAAGGTAAAATCTAACATCAGTTGCACATCACGTGCTTCTAGTCTCATAGCAGTTAGAAAAAATGGGTTAAATGACTCAATAATTACTGATTCAAAAAGTAAGTGCTCTTTAATTAAATTAATGATTGAATTAATTAATACTTCATTATCAATCTTTCTCGATTTTACATCAAGAAAGATCCATTTTTGAGAGTCTACCATTTTGAAGAGCTCTTCTAAAGATATGATATTTTCTGATGGGGTATTACGATATTGTATTGCTTTCAATTTTTCCCAAGTAAATGATTCTGGTAATCCGATATCATTAGTGCTTTCCTCTAGCAGATCATCATGAAATAAAAAAGGAATGCCATCTTTAGAAATGCGGACATCAACCTCTATTGCATTAACATTGCTTGCTAATACTTCTAATAAAGCTCCTCGTGAATTTGCTGGGTAGAGGGATGTTTCTAAACGACCTTTATGAGCAATTACTTTAGGTAAATTTAATTGGCTTGTTGGTACTGGGATTGCTGTAGGTAGATAGGCTGGTTCAGTATCCAGATATAAAATTACAATGGTTAATAAGGCAAGGATAATAAACCATTTTTTACGAGTAAACATAGTTGATAAAGGCATACCCTAGTTCAAAAGCAGCTATCATTTAGAATGACTCATTGATTGTCAACTGATAAATATAAGCTATAAAAAAGTATCATATGGTGATACTTTAAGTATTATTTTGTTAAGTTACAAACTATGATAGAAACATTTAATAGGAAGATGAGTGTAAAAAATGATCAGCTGTTGTTTGTTTAAATCTCATGGTATAGAAATATTATAAATTAGGCTCCATATGGATTTCTGAAAGAGAGTAATAACCCTTAGGAAATCATATGGAGCCAATATTTTAAGCCGGTTGCACTGCTTCCACTAACTGCGCTCTTTGCTTGAATAATAAGAAATAAATTACCGCATAAAGGCCAATCACCAGTAACCCAACCCACTCAATATCAAAGGGTGTAAATTGATAAGCTAAGATTAAGCCATACATTGCGATAAAATTACCCAACATATAGCGGGTTTTACCAAACCGTTCTACAGTGATACCCATGTTGGAGGTGTATAAGCGGATTAATGAATCTAATGAGTTAATGACAAAAATAACTCCAACAAATACCATAGCGATTTTCATGATTTGTACGATTTCAATGGCACTAGCATGGTAGTAGTAAAGTACGGAGAACCAAACAGCTAATGGGATGGAAGGGATAACTAATAAAGCGATACATAACTGCCAGGTTTTTAAGCCACCAACAAAACGGGCGACAAACTGGCCGATCATAATGCTCCAGCTAAACCACCAGAAAAGATAAAATTGATGATAATCGGAAATTGGGCTGACAAATTTATCTAAATTAGCAAAGTAGCCACCAATGTTAGCCATAGTGCCAAACATTTCTTTTACACCCAAACCTGGTGCAAAAAACATAACGCCAGCAATTAAAGCAAAAAATACCCAAGTTGATGAAATACTTAGTAGTTTGACGTAGTTGATATCAGTGCTGGAAAATACAGCAATAGCTACTACCACAGCAACCAAGCTAAATCGTGCCCAGTCTGGAATGCCTTCGATATAGCTGGGTAGATAAGAAAGAAATAGATAGCCAGTAAAAGCACAAGTTCCAATAATCACTAGATTATTAACCAACTTTACAAAAGGAATTTCAAATAACTTGACTTTTGGCTCTATCACACAGAAATAGAAAGTTGTTAAAAAATAAAATCCCCAAACTAAAAAACCCCAAAAACCAAACTCAATAGCTAGTGGATTTGTAAATTGATAGGCTTCTTCCTTAGCATAAGTGGGGAACTCAGTCAGTGGGAACATAATAAGCCCAACATCTAAGCCTGAGGTAAACAAAATAGCGATAAAAGCAAATAAAGAACTCGGTATTGCACCTTTACAATTGACATTACCTGCTTTGATTACAATAAATGCAGAGGTAATTAGCGTCACTACTATGGCGACAGAGAGGATGCTAGTCATTGGGAAATACTCCTTATAGTTATACCCTTCGCGAATGAATTTTAGGGTTTGTTGTTATCGCTTAATGGTATGGCTGCCCCTAAAAGCCATTCGCTTTGGCTAGATATATGGTTGCCCCTAAAAATGCCTATTTTTAAGGCAACTCTGATTTCTACCCTAAATGCTTTGGGTAGTTTAATAATTATTATTTTTGGCTAACGGTTAAATTGATTACATTAAGCCAAACCGGGTTGGTGAAAGCCCGCTTTCCTTTGCTATCTTCCACTATCAAACTATACCAACTGTCTTGTTTGGAACTGACTGTAAATAATACGTCAGTGATTTCCTGACCGTTGTTAAAAGTTTTTTCTTGTATTACTTTTCCCTGTTCAATAAGTTTGACGGATTTAAGTCCATCAACTGCTTGCACATCAAAGCCTAGCAGCACTTTGGCTCCTGGAAGTGTTTTAATTTCTTCCCCAAAGGGTTGATGTGGATAAATTAATGGGCCAAAGGTGGCGTATGCATTGCCAGACTTAAGGGATTTAACGAAGCTTTCTGCAGTTACTTCGCCATTAATTTGAGTGTACATTCTTACTTTACCTGACTGCTCATTCCATACATCGTGAGTATCAGAGCCTGCAGAAAGGTAATAACGGTTGCCGTTATTCCATTGTTGCCAAACACGTTTAATTGTCTTGTCGTATTCGACCGCTGAATTGACTTCTAATAACTCGAAATTAGGGTTAAAACCTCCTGGTACTTTTTTGTTATCAGTATTTTTAAAGTAACCATAAGCAATCATGGGATGGTTAGCTTGAATAGCAATAGCACCTAATTCAGTAGCTGCAGTAAGAACTTCCTTGGCAGATGCTGTGCCGGGGTCAATGTTCAGTGGTTTACCCAGTTGTAGTGGGTAAGCATTAAAGTGCCCCCAGGAGGGAGAAATTTCCATTGATGGAATAAACGGCACTTTACGGCTACGAGATAAATCTGCCATTGTATAATGATTTTTCGCCGTATCATGATCACTTAAAAAACTAACATCAAGTCCAGCGGCTAGCTGTGATCGAAGTACATATTCTGGAGCAGTAAAACCATCTAATACATCAGAATGGTGATGTAAGTCTGCACTATACCAATCACTTGTATTAGGATTTGCTTGTGGACTAATTTTTGCTGTTAAATTTTGAATGGCACCTGGGTTAATACTGATATCGTAGTACTTTGCTTTAGCCAGGAAACCTTCAGCGTGGGCAACTTTTAGTTTGTATTTTCCAGGAGCGATTGTAATTTTTGCCTGTCCAGCTGGGTGAAGGTTAGTAAAAAATGTTTTTTTACCAAAATATTTTATAAGTGGTTTATCACCTTCCTCAATGGTAATGCGTGCATCCAAAGGTTGACCAGATGCTATGGATTTAACATTTACTTGCAATTCACCAGGGGCTTTTAGATCATTAAAATTTTGGGTAACGGTGTGTTTTTTCTTTAATTCAATAGTGATTGGAGTACTGTTGGCATGGCCCTTTGCTGCAGCATATAAATTATATTTTCCAGCAGGTAGGCGCAGGCTATACTTGCCTTTATCACCAATTACCCAAGTATAAGGTTGGCCATTTTTTTCTACGACAATTGCTGGCTTTTCTACATCTTTTCCAGAAACAGTGGTTACACTGCCTTGAATAGTACCAGCAGCTAGATTTTTTAATTTAATTTCACTGGCCACCATGGGGGATAAATCGCCATTAGGCCCAACTTGTAACCAGCCTTCAAAACTACGTTCTTCACCTGGTTGCAGTTGATGGGAAAGATACATATCCCGAGAGCCATAGTTAATAAAATTAAAATAAGGGGCGTGTAGGCCAAGGCTCCAGTCTTCATCGTAAGCCGCCATCCAATCAGTCAGTGCATGGGTAGCTTTGCCTTGCTTGGCGCCTTTCATCCCTGGCACACCAAATAAGTAGCCACCATCTGGCCACAGCACATAACCAGACAGAAGCTTGTCATAGGCTTTTTTACTGGTGTTTTTCATTTTGGTGACAACATGCACTTTGTTGTCATTAGATTTAAGGCTATAGCGGGTGGACAGGGTAACGCTTTCCCAGTCTCTCTCAGTGGTGACTACAGCTTCTTTGGGGGTATTTTTTACCACTGTTACTTTTTGGTAAGTGGTTGGCCAGCTTGACCAGTTGTTGGGAATAAAGTCCATTAATGAAGCTTTATCAGAGTTAATTACACCATCTTTGACGGTGGCAACATCAATAATGCCGCCACGGGCAACGCCCCAGGGCGGGGCCGTTTCTACAGCGATGGCAATTGCCAGCTTGCTGTTTTGAATCGTGATATCTTTTGCGGCAAGGGCGTTACCTTGGGGAATAGGGGTAGGGCCAACCTTGACAGATACATCTGCAGTGGCGAAAGGTAAGGTTAACCCACTAAGCACTAGGTTGGTTGCTAGTGCAAGCGTGGTTTTTTTGTTCATAAAACACTCCAAAATACTTGGTTTTTAGGCGTCCACTGCCGTGTTCTTATTTAGTTATGAATTGGTTGTGGCAGTAATTGCTTCTTGTTGTTCTTGACTATGTTCTAAAGCCATTGCTCGCATAGGAGAGTTAAGTCGCTGGCGCTGTTGCCAGTCCGGATCAATCCAGATATCCACTGGCTCGACTGACAGTGGCTGACTACCCAAAATCAAATCGGCTGCTTTTTCGGCCACCATGATAGTGGGCGCATTCAGGTTGCCGTTTGGAATAGTTGGGAAGATGGAGGAGTCCACTACCCTGAGTGACTCAACCCCGCGCACTCGACATTGCTCATCAAGCACGGCCATTGGGTCATCATCTGCACCCATCTTGCAGGTACAGGAAGGGTGATAGGCACTTTCAACATTGGCTTTCACCCAGCGGTCGACTTCTTCATCGCTGCTGATATCCACTCCAGGTTGAATTTCTTCTCCGCGGTATTCATCCATAGCAGGTTGATTGAGGATTTCGCGGGTTAGGCGAATGCAGTCGCGCCAGTCCTGTTTGTCTTGCTCAGTGCTAATGTAGTTAAACAAAATGCCAGGTTTGGCTTTGGGGTCTGCAGATTTGATCCAAACCCGACCACGACTTTCTGGTTTGTTCGGGCCGACATGGACCTGAAAACCATGGCCATCAATTGCCTTACCACCGTCATAGCGCATGGCGGCAGGAAGAAAGTGATACTGAATATTGGGCCACTTCAGCCCTTCGCGGGAGCGAATAAACGCACAGGACTCAAAGTGATTGGTGGCACCCAAGCCGTCTTTGAACAGAATCCAGCGGGTACCAATCATGCCTTTGCTGATCAGGTCCAATTTGCCGTTCAGGGTAATGGGTTGTTTGCAGTGATATTGGAAGTAAACCTCTAAATGATCTTGCAGGTTTTCTCCCACTCCAGGTAATTCATGTACAACTTTTACACCAGCATCTTCCAATACTTTTGTTGGGCCAATGCCTGACAGTTGCAGCAATTGTGGTGAGCCGATTGAGCCGGCAGCTAGAATGACTTCCTGACTAGCATGAGCCTCAACGAGTTGGCCATTTAACTCATAGCAAATCCCAGTGGCCCGTTTGCTTTCTAAAACAACCTTATGAGCAACCACATTACTAATCAGGGTCAGGTTGCTGCGCTTTAAGGCGCGACGTAGATAGGCATTAGAGGTGGAGGCACGTACGCCGTTATCTACTGTCATATGCATGGGGCCAAAGCCTTCCTGACGGTAGCCGTTATAGTCGTCGGTAGTGGGATAGCCCGCTTGCTCTCCTGCATCAATAAAGGCCTGATACAGCGGGTTTAGTTTCATATTGTTGCCGTTGCAGGTGGCTAATGGTCCATCTCCACCTCGATAGGCATTACTACCTTTGTACCAGCTTTCAGCTTTTTTGAAGTATGGCAGGCAGTGTTGATATCCCCAGCCTTTGGCACCATGGGCTTCCCATTCGTCAAAGTCGCAGGCATGTCCACGCACATACACCATGCCATTAATTGATGAACTTCCCCCCAGCACTTTGCCACGGGGGCAGTGCATCGAGCGGTTATCTAAATACGGCTCTTGCTCGGTATGGAACTGCCAGGCGTACTTTTCGGTATTCATGGGGTAGGAGAGGGCTGTGGGCATTTGAATAAAAATGCTCTTATCGCTGCCACCGGCTTCAAGAATCAGCACTTTATGCCGACCATCTTCGGTTAGCCGGTCTGCCAAAACACAACCGGCGGAGCCAGCCCCTACTATGATGTAATCGTACGTTTCTATACTCATTACTCGCCTCCCCTTAGCTGTATGGGCACTCGACGTCACCCAGTTCCACAAACACGCTTTTGGTTTGGGTGTATTGATTGAGGGTTTCAATACCATTTTCACGACCGATACCAGACTGTTTATAGCCGCCTACTGGCATTTCAGCAGGGGATGCACCCCAGGTATTGATCCAGCAAATACCAGCTTGAAGTTGGGCTATGACTCGGTGTGCACGGGCAAAGTTGCTAGAAAAAACACCGGCTGCCAGGCCATAGTCGGTGTTGTTAGCTCGCTTAATAACCTCTAGTTCATCGCTAAAGCGAAGGATTGACATAACTGGACCAAAGATTTCGTCTTTGACATGAGGCATTTCATCAGTGCAGTTAGCAAATACAGTAGGTTTAACGAAGTTACCTTGATCCAGGCCATTTTCGGTGGCGCGTTCACCACCACAAACTAACTGGGCACCGCTGGCTTTAGCAGCTTCAATAAAGCCCAGCACTTTTTCCATGTGTTGGCTGGAGATCAGTGCTCCAATCTGCGTGTTGATATTTGCGGGGTCACCAATAATCAGCCGTTGGGTACGTTCAGCTACCTGGCTAACAAACTGGTCGTAAATGCTTTCGTGAACAAATACTCGAGTACCATTAGTGCAAACTTCACCTTGGGTGTAGAAATTGGCGAGTAATGCTCCTGAAACGGCGTTATTTAGGTCTGCATCTTCAAAAACAATCAGTGGGGATTTTCCGCCCAGCTCCATGGTGACTTCTTTTAATGAACCTGCAGCATCAGCCATGACTTTTTTGCCAGTACTGCACTCACCAGTAAACGACACTTTGGCTATTTCTGGATGGCGTGATAGAGCTTGACCTACTCGGTAGTCACCTTGTACAACGTTAAATACGCCATCGGGCAAGCCGGCTTCGGTAAATATTTCCGCCAGTTTCAGGGCGGTTAATGGGGTTTCTTCTGAAGGCTTGAAGATCATGGCATTGCCGGCAGCCAGGGCTGGGCCAGATTTCCACATAGCGATTTGAATGGGATAGTTCCAGGCGCCGATACCAGCACATATACCCAAAGGCTCGCGACGGCTATAGAAGAAGTTGCTGCCACCTAAATCTTGTTGCTGACCATGAATGGTAGCAGCCAAGCCTGCGTAATACTCAATCACATCAGCGCCAGTGACGATATCGACACAGTTCGCCTCTTGCAGAGGTTTACCAGTATCCTGCACTTCCAGCATGGCAAGCTCATCGTTACGTTCCCGTAAAATAGCCACCGCTTTCATCAAAATGCGCCCACGTTCGGCACCACTCATTGCAGACCACACCTTAAAACCCTCTTGCGCCGCGGCCACAGCACTATCAACGTCGGCTAAAGAAGCTTGTTGGACTTCAGCTAATACTTCGCCGGTAGCGGGGTTGCGAGTAATAAAGGTTTCTCCAGAAGTGGCATCTTGATAACGACCATTGATGTACAGTGAGTGTTGCATGTAGTTGTTTCCTGGTGCTTTGGCTGTATTTTCAACCAGTTACGAAATATGACTTAAGGCAGGTTTGCTATTAAAAGACAGTATTTGTTGTGCAGTAGATGAGAAGTAGTAATAGCTAAGCCTAAAGTTTAATTTTTATACGGCTTTAATTTAATTAGTTGTTCAATTAAAAATAATTCTGACTGTTTTTTACTCAGAAGTCAAGGGGGAGAAGACTAAGCCCCTAGCAGTGACTGAATACTCCACATTTGAAGGAAATAATCTTTGTGTTAGTGATAACTAATATTAACTATTGAAAATACGAACTTCGCAGGAAAAGATCAGAACTACTAATATAATAAGTCATGTGTATTACAACTTTTATCGAATAAAAAATATCCTAATATTGAGGTGTCTTTAAACGAAACAGTATATATTTAAAACAATAGACGGCTAAAAACCATGGACGGTAATGTGTTTTGAAATTGTAATATCATTTTATTAAAAACTAAAGCGCTAAGAACATCGAGATTTTCGAGTTGTCTCATGTTTACAAGGAGCTTATCTCATGGATGAGTTAATTGCATTTATAAGAGAGATAGAAATTAATCAAAATATTGCTGTTTTATCTGTACTTGGTTTTGGTGTTTTTGCAATTATTCAAATTTTCAATCATATGAAAAAAGATTTTGGTGTATTTAATAT
This sequence comes from Spartinivicinus ruber, assembly GCF_011009015.1. Lineage (NCBI taxonomy): Bacteria > Pseudomonadati > Pseudomonadota > Gammaproteobacteria > Oceanospirillales > Zooshikellaceae > Spartinivicinus > Spartinivicinus ruber. Next base: position 5,792,764 of record NZ_CP048878.1, on the reverse strand, counting down.
CAGGATCACCGGTATTGTAATTGTGGCTACTTTTTCCACTATTCTTGCTGTTTTAAACCCAAGTACGGACAACGCAGCAATTGGTATTTTAGGAGCTATAGTTGGGTATTTATTTGGTTATGGAGTGCCAGCAGAAAAAAAGCAGAAAACTGAACCGATAATTGATCATAAACCTATTGACTACCTATAACAGTTAGGGGGCACAATGTCTGTACAACAAATTCTATATGAAGATGCGCGTGCAAAAATGCAGCCAGGAGATGTAATAGCATTTGGCGGGAAAGGTCATTTTTCTGAAATTATAAAGTTTGCTACACTTTCAGAAGTTTCTCATGTTGGGGTTATTGTACAAACAAAAATTACTGATGAGGAAACAGATAAATTTTTTAACCAAATTATAGAGTCAACTTCATTACATGGATTTAATGGCGTTGTGATTTCAAGATTTAGTGATAGATTAGAGCATTATAATGGTGAACTTTGGTGGCTACCCTTAAAGGAGGAGCTTAGAGAAAGTCAGTTTAACCAAAAAAAATTTATGACTTCTTATTTAACCAAGCTAGAGCACGTAAGCCCTATGATATGCCTCAAGCAATAAAGTCTGCATTGGATCTGCTTGATACCCTTCCTTTTGGTATGCATGGTATAGGTTACAACAAAGAGGATTTTAGCAAGTTTTTTTGTTCTGAGTTACTCGGAGCAGGCCTGGAGGTTGCTGGTACTGTAGGGAGTATTAATGCTTCTGAAGTAACCCCTATTGATTTATGCCGATGGAAAATCTACCAAGATACTTACTATCAACTTAAGGGAAATAAAAGTAAAAAAATATCACGATTTAATACAGCTTCTCCTCTTGACTGGAGTGTTTGACTAAATGATTAAAAAGAGGAACTTCCTCCTTTTAAAAACTTATAGTTTTTGTAGCCATATTCTTTTAGATAGTACTGTAACCACTGGTTTTGTTTTCCGACAGCATCAATAAAAAGCAAGTTCTCGTCGGCTATCATTTTTCTTTTCAGGAGAGGTCTTATCCGTTGCATTGGTATTCTTTTAACATTCTTTAACGGTAGTTTCTTTTCTCCTCTTTGAAAAAAGGTTCTGGTATCAATTATATTAAAGTTTGCCTGATGCTTTAAAGCCTCTTCTTTTGAAATTTCGTGTTTAGAATATTCTTTTTTTGAAATCAGTTGGGTGGAGTTCTTTAGCTGTTTGCCTAAAAGAATTGTTAGTGTACTGTATTTATGTGCCCAGTCAAATATTCCTGCATCAAAAGCATAGTTATTGGACGTTAGTGTTGATTTTCTTGCTGCTTTGTAAGATTTTTGGCAAGTGTGGCCATTACAATAAAAAACAACACAGGATTTCTTCTGGCTAGACTGCTGGCCGCTAACCAGCTGCTCGAAACTATTTTTACTTAGTGGAATATGAAAAGAGTTTTTTATATGAATAACTGAATATTCTAATTTTGATCTGACGTCTACAATTAAACACTTGTTTTTAGAGCGAAATAAATTATCAATTTCCATTACTTTAATGTCAGGGTAATCTTTTCTATAAGGAAAGTCTTCAGCATAAGTTGTAGTAAGAGAAACACCTATAAGAAGAATTATAAAATAGTGAAAAATTTTAACTGCTAATATACTCATTTCATTAGAGCCAAAAAATCGAAATATCAATAAGCATGGCATGAAGATAAGAAATATCAAGATTGTTTATATTGTTGTGAATACGCTTATTGGGAGGGACGTGCTGAAATCACGTTAGGCGGGGGTTATGATAGTAATATTCACTTGGATTATCTAATGCTATCATTTTCTATTATGTTTTTTCAGACTATAAAAGCTCGTAATACTTTCAGCATTTTTTAGTCGATACTTGGTTTTTACCATTCTTTTTAGCTTTATATAAGGCTTTGTCTGCCATATTGATGAGCTTGGTTGGAGTATTAATAGATTTGCTGGAGCTACTCAAACCTATACTGACTGTGACGTTAAAACCATTGAATTTTAATTGTTCGATATTTTTTCTTATACGATCACCAGCATTGAATGCATGTTGTATGTTGGTATTAGGCATAATAATAGTAAGTTCTTCACCTCCATAGCGGGCTGCCAGATCCATTTCTCTGACTGAGTCATTAATTGTATCCCCTATTTTACTTAAAACCTCATCACCTTTTTGATGACCATAGGTATCATTAACTTCTTTAAAGTTGTCTATATCTATCATTAATAAGCACAAGGTTGTATTGTTTCTTTTGGCTACATCCATTTCCTTTTTTAAAACGACCTCAAACACATCGCGAAGATAGAGGCTTGTTAACTCATCTTTGGTTGTTGCTTGAGCTACATAAGTAATTTTATCTTCTTCTATTATTTTAGGTTCAACCAACGTGCATTTGATATTAGTGAGGTAGTCAAGTGAAGCGACTGATATTCCTACATACCTACCTAGGGTATGATTTAGCTTTTGCATGTGGTCAATTATTTCATACCAAAGGTTTTTAGCTTTATTTTCAGGGAACGACTCATGAGTTAAAGACATTAAAATATTTGAATAAAGATCATTTTTATATTTGGTTTCATAACATTGATGCACTTTTTTATCATTTGCTATAAACTCAATCTCAGCTAATGACAGAGTGTTATCATCGACTTCAATAATATCTTCAAGTTGTTTGGCTTTTTTGTCATCAGCCTTATTACTTATATTATTGAACTTGTCGCTGTCATTTTTATTGACATTGTTGTCTTTACTACCTTGAGCCACGTTAGTACACCAATCCTAGTTTTTGACCTACACCCTTTCCGAATGACCTTTTGACTTCTTAAGTCCAGGGTTTAATTATAACTGAAATTTTTACTGTATCTGAATGATTGGCCACGCTTTGAGTGCCTTTTATAACAATATGGTTTGAATTGAGTACTGATTAACACAACAGCTTTTGACCATTAAATTATTATTTAATAACTGGTTTGAAAATGAAACAGCGTTGTTTTAGATTCATTTAACATACTGCTTTGTTACTCGTCCTCTTTTATTTTGTCGATTTCATTAACTAATGCCTCGCGCTTGCTATTAAGTTTGTCAAGTTGTTGTTGATATTCAGCCTGTTTAGAGGTAGTTGCTGTCTGAAGCAAGCCTTGCAACTGTTTTATCGATTGCTCAATGCCGCCTAATTCTGACTCTTTATCATGGAGTAGGCCCTGACCTTTTGACATAGTTGCTCCTAAAAGCCAATTACTTTGACTATATAAATGATGCTTTGGGTATGTATAGCACTGGCTTGCGTGTTTTATCCACTACTAACAGGGCCAACGAATGAGAATTTTTTCAACCACAAATAACCGCTTACTCCTGCAATAAAAGAGGCAATTAAGATTCCTGTTTTCGCTGTCATCAATGTTTCAGGCATGTTCTCAAACCCCAGATTGCTGATAAAAATTGACATGGTAAAACCCATTCCACCCAAAAAACCAATACCGACAATATGATAAATATTGATACTAGGTGGAAGATGGCCCAGGTTTAGGCGCAATGCCAACCAGGTGAAAAAAGGAATACCAATACCTTTGCCTATAATTAGCCCTAAAATAACGCCAACTGCTAAAGTTTCGTTCCATAGATTGGATATTACTTGCATATTTAAAGAAATCCCAGCATTAGCAAGGGCAAAAATGGGTAATACAAGTAGGGCTACAGGATGTTCCAGGGCCCTTTCCCAACGGCGCAGAGGAGTGGTGGTTTTTTCTGCTGCATTTTGTACCTCTTCAACAACGGCATGTTGAGTGGCTTCACCTAATAATGGTGTTTCATCATCTTTTGATTTTTCTATATCTTCAAACTTGCGAATAAGGCTATTGGTTTTACGAACAAACCAAAATGGCTCTTGCTTGGGGCGAGCGGGCACAGTGATAGCCACAAGAATACCTGCAACAGTAGCATGAATACCAGAGCCGAGCATAGCAGCCCAAGCAAGTAGTCCTCCGATTAAATAAACAACGGGCCGTCTGATACCACAAATATTACATAATATAAGCATACCAAGTAATAAAACACTTACACTTAGATGGGGCATGCTGATGGACTCTGAATAAAAAAAAGCAATAACTAAAATAGCGCCAAGGTCATCAATGATGGCTAACGCAGTGAGAAAGGTGAAGGCAGCTTGAGGAATACGCTTGCCTAGCAAAGCCAGAATGCCAACAGCAAATGCAGTATCAGTTGCCATTGGAATTCCCCAACCTTTGGCAAAAAAAGTGCCAGCATTAAATAAATAATAAATTACAGCCGGTACTAGCATTCCTCCCAAAGCTGCAGAGATAATAGGAATTAATCGTTGAACAACTCGAATTTCACCAACCAGAATTTCTCGCTTAATTTCCATGCCAAGTAACAAAAAGAAAAAAGTCATCAAACCTTCATTTATCCAGTGTCTTAAACTCATTTGAAAAGACCATTCACCTAAAACAAATCCAAAAGGAGTTTTAAGTATTGCTTCGTAGCTTTCTGCAAAAGGTGAGTTGGCGATAGTAAGTGCTGATATGGTACATATAATGAGTACAAGACTGCAGGTTGTCTGGTCGTGGATAAAATCCTGTAGCGGTGTAAAAACTTTTTCAAACCCTTTTTCTAGGGGTGTTTTGGTGATAGTCATTTATTAATCTTTTTGAACTAAATATAAGTATATAATATATGTATTTTCCTTATTATAATATTTATTGAGAAAAACTACATGCGGCTTGTGTAGTAATTTCTAAGCAATAAAAAATATAACTCTCCATATCTTTTATTCCAGTTTCAACTTTGTTAACTGTGTTATCTAGCCTAACTTGAAAGGTATCCTATATGTGCTGGAGGCTAGCTTATGACCACTTTTCGTCAACGTTGGGTTAGTGGCCCGCTTTTGCGGCGGTTGAAAGCAGTCTTGCCCCCTATTTCAGAGACTGAACGACAGGCATTAGAGGCCGGTGGTATTTGGTGGGATTCAGAGTTATTGTCTGGTAACCCTAACTGGTCAGTGCTGCATGATATTGGTAAACCTGAACTAACGGCAGAAGAGCAAGCGTTTCTGGATGGTCCAGTTACTGAGTTATGTAAAATTATTGATGACTGGGCTATTACCTTTGAATATCGTGATATCCCTAAACCTATCTGGCAATTTTTAAAAGAAAATCGGTTTTTTGGCATGATTATTCCCAAGCGATATGGTGGTTTGGAATTTTCTGCTTATGCTCATTCTGAAGTAGTAACCCGCATTGCAACGTGTAGCACCGCTGTTGCAGTGACTGTGATGGTGCCTAATTCACTAGGGCCTGGTGAATTGTTAATGGAGTTTGGTACTGAGGAGCAAAAAGAGCATTATTTGCCTCGTTTAGCTGATGGTCATGAAATCCCTTGTTTTGGTTTAACCAGTCCAGAGGCTGGCTCGGATGCGGCTGCAATGACTGATAAGGGAGTGGTTTGTTACGAAGAGTATAATGGTAAACGAACTTTAGGGATGCGAGTAAACTGGCATAAACGGTATATTACGCTAGGCCCTGTTGCTACCCTGTTAGGCTTAGCTTTTAAATTGTATGACCCTGACCACTTACTCGGTGAACAGGAGGAACTGGGTATTACAGTTGCTTTGGTTCCAGTTGATGCCCCTGGAGTAGAAATTGGTGAGCGTCATTACCCAGCATTTCAAGCCTTTCAAAATGGTCCTAACTGGGGAAAAGATGTGTTCATTCCCATGGACTGGGTAATTGGTGGTCAAGAACGTATTGGAGAAGGCTGGAAAATGCTGATGTCTGCACTGGCTGCTGGACGCAGTATTTCTTTGCCATCGCTTAGCACCGGTGGTGCTAAATTAGCAGCACGGGCAACTGGGGCTTATGCGCGTATCCGCGAGCAGTTTAATGTGCCAATTGGAATGTTTGAAGGCGTTCAGCAAAAATTGGGACGCATTGCTGCTTATGCTTATATGTTGGATGCCGCGAGGAAAACTACAACATTAGCTTTAGACAAAGGAAAGGTTCCAGCGGTTATTTCAGCAATATTAAAAGCACACTCCACTAGTTGTATGCGTGAAGCAATTAATGACGCAATGGATGTACATGGTGGTAAGTCCATTTGTGATGGACCAAGTAATTATCTTGGTAATTTTTATCGATCTATTCCAGTCGCCATTACTGTAGAAGGTGCAAACATTCTCACCCGTAGCTTAATTATTTTTGGGCAAGGAGCTATCCGCTGTCATCCATTCCTGTTAGATGAATTACATGTAGCTGAAGGTGAAGACGAAACTAAAGCTTTAGAAAAGTTTGATACTTTAATTACTCAGCATTTGATTTTTCAGCTCAAAACGTTTGGTCGTGCGTCGTTGCACGCATGGACAGGAGGGCTTTTTGCTAATAGCCCTGATAAAGATGGTAAGTTGCATCGACATTACCAGCGCATTAATCGATATTCTGCAGCACTGACATTGGTCGCTGAGGTTGCTCTATTAGCACTTGGTGGTGAATTAAAACGAAAAGAGTTTATTTCTGCACGGTTAGGAGATGTATTAAGCCAGTTGTATTTGCTGTGCTGTGTTTTAAAACGTTTTGATGATGATGGGCGGCATCAGGAAGATCTACCCTTAGTGGACTGGTGTATGGCTAATGGGCTGTGGATTGTTGAGCAGCGCTTATCTGAAGTCATTGCTAATTTCCCATCACGGCCATTAGCTTGGTTAATGCGCTTTTACATCTTGCCCAGAGGTGTTAGCCGTAAGCCTCCATCAGATACATTAACTCAAGCTTGTGCGAAGTTATTATTAGCGCCATCTAATACTCGACAACGATTGACTGACGGGGTATTTATTGGTGACGCTGATACTGGTGTAGGCCGGGTTGAAGAAGCATTTAACCAGGTAATCAACACCCAACCATTGCGGGATAAAATCAAAGCTAATCAATTACAGTCTATTGAGCAAGCTGTAGCACAAGGTATTATTACTGACCTTGAAGCTCAACGGCTCAAAGCTGCAGAACAGGCTGTAACCAAAGCCATAGAGGTAGACTATTTTGATGCTGATTATTTAAGCCAGTTAAAAACCAAGCCAGGTGGACACACTGGTGTTAAGAAAAAACGGAAGCATTAGAGGTGCTCTAAAGCTCTTGCTATTTTTATAATAAATAGTAAGAGCTTTGTTTTTCTGTATTTGAGTTCGTAATTCTTTTATTTTTATTGCTATTGAGTATAGTGATATTAAAAAAGAGGTACCCTCTGAATTAACGACCTTTATTGGCCAAATGCGCTCAGTATTGAGTTAAAGCGACCAGACGGGGTTGTGCTTAAGGTTAATGATTTATTTTTCCATGCAGTGGATGTATTAATATCTGGATTTATTGCCTAATATTATTAGGCTACAACTGACCCATCAGCATCGACTATTACTGTCAGTAAAGCCGGTAGACTTTCGAAAAGGAATCAACGGCCTTATTGCATTGTGTCAATTACAATTAAATGAGCGACCGGATTCAGAGCCTATTTTTTCTAACCGGGGTAAAGATAAAGCTAAATTATTAGTATACCATGGGCAGGGGGTTTGGCTCTGCATGAAAGGATTTTCTCAAGGTAAATTAAAATGGAGACCAAAGGCTGAAGACACCACCTATAAAATAAGTATAAAAGAGCTACAAATTCTGTTATACCAATGCAATTCAACACAGGCTGCCAATTATGGAAGACTGAAAATAAGTTGCTGCCTAGTTGTTTTTAGTGAGCCTAATGATTAGGCAGCTAAAGGGATTTCCTTTGTTAGTGCTTGTAATATTTCTTGGTAGTTCCAGAGCAAACAAGCAAACGGGTTTTTATGCCAGAGATTGAATATGCCTGCCTTTTTCTACTATTTATACCTCAAGCGTGGTTACTTTAGTAGCCATTGTTGTAGGCTAACAATAAAGTCTCTATCCCTGAGCTAGAAGATTTTCCCTAAACCTTGGTGAATGTATTTTCAAGTTAGTATGACTTAGCATGCTTTTGCTACAAATCAAATAAGTAGTAATTTTAATCATATTTTATGAATAAGTTATGATATATACTAAGAGCTTGGAAATACAATAATTATATAAATTTTATATAATATAAATCATATGTATCACCAAGGTTAAGATTTATACTTTCAGCGTCGTAAGATATTGACTTTACAAGAATAGCTTTTCTGTGACTGCTGGTAAAGTATTACCTAATTATCATCATACCTAAGCTATATTTAGTAGCTTACCTGGTAGTGGAGGTGTTCTCAATGCTACAAATGCTAGCCTAGGAATAAATTCTACTAAGCTAAATCTTCGATTAAATCGATACTGAAATTCAGCAAGATAACGTTGTGCATATTTAGCGCGAATAGCATGATAAGTACTACGTAAAGCACTTTTTAAGTTTCCAAGGATGGTGTTAACCCAATAAAATTCAGGTTCCTCTACTGATGCACGACCACCACCGCATACAATTTTATCATGAAGACAACCTGCTTCTATGACACCATTAAAACAGGCCAGTCCATCGGAGATTACGGTACTGCCCTTGGCCAAATTCTGCCTACTCCAAGCCGTTATCTCTTCTTTATTAAACCCTTTTAAAATGCTCAGTTTAATTCGTGTCGGTTGACCTTGTTTTGTTGTTTCTACGGCTGCTACAAAAGGTATTTTCCCATCTGCTCCCCTACCTCTTTTGCAACCTGTACGCTCACCACCAAGATAGGCATCATCAATTTCAATAAAACCCGACAATTGCTTGGTGCCTTCTCTTTCTTGCATCACTTTCATGAGCTTATGTTTCATTCTCCAGGCAGCTTGATAGGAAATACCTAAATGGCGATGTAATTCTATGGCTGATATACCTTTTTTGTCTTGGGAGATCAAATACATCCCTTGGAACCAAGTCTTTAATGGTAATTTGGTTGATTCAAAGATAGTACCTGCAGTTACAGATGTTTGCTGGTGACATTTATAGCACTGCTGAAGCTTTCTAGTAGTGAGTTGACAGCATTTGTCGTATCCACAATTGGGGCACTGAAAACCTTCTGGCCATCGCAATTTGTATAAGGTATTAAAGCATTGTTCTTCTGTACCATATTGTTTGAGAAACTCGTTTAAACTCAGGCCTTTTTGAAATTGAACTTTGTTGATAGCCATTATTTATACCTTCTCAATTAAGTTTCCATGCTGTTCAAATATACAGCAGTTAATGGCTTAGGTATAGTGATAATTAGGAAGTATTATACTTTTGTCTTCTTGTTTATGGATGCATTGTATTTTTCATACAATAAGGTTTCATATTCAGCAAGGCTACTGAGTGTTTATAGATTTTTGATGGTTAGTCATTTCAGCACGGTAAAAGCTTAAATACAAGCTTTACGGATAGATAGCAGAGATGCATACTTCATATATAAGCTTCTTTCGTAGGTAATGTTTTAATCATTAAAGTATGAAACTTTATTATTCAGCTTATTACTAGTAAAAAATATAGATTATATAAACTTTAGCTCTTTAATTTTTATATGATTAGTTTGTATGATATTTAATGTATAATATAAGTATACAATACTTGAAATATAATTCACTCTTTGTCTGATATCTCTGTTAATAAGAAATAAAGTCAACCCCTTTTTATTGCTGATTAATATTTTCTGCCTTGAATTTTGGATTTATAATTGTACAAAACTTGTAGACTTCGTTAGTAATCAGGGGGACAAGGTGAGTAATCTTATCCAGTCATTCAAGTGGGCCCTAATGAAGAAAACTTGTCTGAAACTAAGACGAAACTTTCAAACTGGAAGAAAGTAGCTGGTTTTGCATTTGGTGTTATTTCCCTTTCAGCTATTTTGGCGATTACTGTTTTCATTTCTAAACCTACCCTACTCAATGGAATGTATTTAAAACTGTACTAGCTATTGCGGTTGTCGGAAAAGGAGCCATTCTCGCTGGGTTTATTCCTTTCTATATATACATCGTAGATAGATTTACTAAATGTCGAAGTTAGTAATGGGATTAAAAACGATGAAACAAAAAGAGATAGCTGTCATCGGAATGGCTTGCCGCTTTCCTCAAGCCAAAAACTACCAAGAATTTTGGGATAAGCTTATACAAGGAGACTCTTGTGTAAGAGAAATACCGAAAGCGCGCTGGAATTGGCAACAATATTGGGGAGATCCCTATACAGAAAAGAATAAAACTAACTGCAAATGGGGGGGATTCCTTGAGGATATTGATGCTTTTGATGCTCCCTTTTTTCAAGTAGCAGCTAAAGAAGCCAAAAGTATGGACCCACAGCAGCGTATCATGCTCGAGTTAGCATGGAGTTGCTTTGAAGATGCGGGCTATCCCTGCAAAACCTTAGCTGAAAAAGAAATTGGTGTTTATCTTGGTATTTCTAATGCTGAGTATAAAGATTTGTCACAACAACAAAAAATCGATATCCAACCTCATTATTCTACGGGTACTGCACAACCAGCAATTATTCCCAACCGTATCTCTCTCTACTTTAACCTTAACGGCCCCAGTTTTTTTGTTGACAGTGTCTGCGCTTCGTCACTCAACGCCGTGCATGTAGCTATCCAAGCGATAGAATGTGATGAGTGCGATATGGCTTTAGCGGGTGGGATAAATTTGATGTTAACACCTACAATGTCCCTTGGTTATGCTGCAACGGGAATGCTGTCTCCTACTGGCTCTTGTAAAACATTTGATGCAAGTGCAGACGGGTATGTCCGATCAGAAGGAGCGGGATTGGTTTTACTCAAGCCTTTAGCTAAAGCTATAGAAGATCAAGATAATATTCATGGTGTAATCAAAGGGAGTGCTGTCAGACATGTCGGAAAAGTCTCTACCATTACTACACCCAATGCTGAAGCTCAAGCTAAAACCATTCACAAAGCTCAACAAAGAGCCGGAGTAGATCCAACGAGTATTCAATTTTTTCAGGTTCATGGCACGGGAACGCCAGTAGGTGATCCTATTGAAGTTGAGGGATTGAAGCAGGCTTGGGAGCTCTCTGGCGTATCTAAAACCTCGAAAGCTTACTGTGGAATCTCAAGTGTAAAATCTATCATTGGTCATACTGAAGCTGCATCAGGGATAGCTGGGCTAATAGCGACTCTATTGGCTTTTAAACATAACATGCTGCCAGGATTAGCTTCGCTAAACGACGTCAATCCGAATATTGATTTAGAAGACAGTCCTTTTTATATCGTCAAAACCCCTCTACCTTGGCACAAACCTAACTCACAAGATGGACGGAGTCTAAGACGTGCGGGTGTCAGTGCGTTTGGTTTTGGTGGAGTGAATGTACATGTGGTTTTAGAGGAGTATATCTCATCTAAAAATTCGCAGGCTCATAATCAAGAAGGTGAAAATACTCAGCTGGTAGTGCTTTCTGCAAAGGAAGAGGCAGGCTTAAAACGCAGAGCCGAGGATTTGCTGTTATATTTTGAAGCTTGTACGCAAGAGCAATTACCTTCCTTTAATGATATTATTTTTACCCTTATAAAGGGCAGAGATTTAATGCCGCAGGTCCTAGCATTTTTTGCTAAATCAAACAAAGAAATTATTCAAGGTTTAAAAGCCTTTTTAGATGAGCCTGCAGCTAAGAGCAATGATAAGTTTACTCCTGATTTCATCCGAGATATTCAAGAGGTTCAAAAAAAGCTTAAACATACTCCTCTTAATGTAGGCCAAAGAGTTCCATTACCGACTTATCCTTTTGCTAAAAACCGTTACTGGTTCGAAGGGGAAGGACTTGATGTTAGTCAACAGAAAGATAGTGATCGCTTGACCTATTATCGTCCTATCTGGGAAAATCGTTTGTTGGATAATGCTGCAATAAATAATGCTTCCCTCCAGGAGATGAATTGGATCTTTATTGATCACAGAGATGAACTAAGTCTTCAAACACAGATTCCCCCGCAAGAAAATATCATTTGGATCAAAATGGGAGAATCCTATCAACAGAACGGGGTCAATAATTATACCTTGCGTGCTGGATGTTCAAAGGAAATCGAAAAATTAGTATATATTCTTAAAGAGCATAAAGGCTTGCCTCAAAAAGTATTTTTTCTCTGGCCATTAGATATTCCTGGAACTTTAACGTTAGATAACTTGAGTGTCTCTTCGAAACAAAGCATTTACACTGTTGTTTCTTTAATTCAAACGCTTACTAAGCAGGAACATACTGATTATTCATTTTTGTATCTATATTCAGGAAGGTTTCCCGAAGAAAATCCTCTTCACTGGACATTATCCGGCTTCAGTAAGTCTTTAAAACGAGAGCATCCACAGAGTATCCTGAAGCTCCTTCATGTGGATGAATATGATCAAAATACATGGCCAATAGTTGTTAAAGAATCTCAAGCAAACAAAGAAGAACTACTTGTTTCTTACCAAAAAGAAAAACGTTTGGTGCATAGCATTACTGAGATTTCTAAAAAAGAATTGCAGAAAGCTAAACAGAATCCCAAAGCTAGTCTTAAAAAAGGGGGAACCTATTTAATTACTGGAGGGATGGGCGGACTAGGCAGGATCTTTTCTTCATATTTAGTGGACAAGTATCAAGCGAATATTATCTTAGTTGGACGGTCGGCTATAAATGAAGAGCAGCAGTCTTACCTACAGTCTTTTTTACAGCGAGGGGCAAATGTTAAATACTATCCTTTAGATATTACTGATTTTGATTCAGTCGCCAATTTATTTGCTCAGTTAGAATCTGACAATTTTTCATTAGTTGATAGTGTTTTCCATACAGCTGGTTTGATAACTAGCTTTGAAGTTGAAAATGATAGTTTATCCAACTTTAAAACTTTAATTTCACCAAAAATAAGCGGCACTTTGGTGCTAAACAAACTTCAAAAACAAGGAAATTTTCAGCAGTTATTCTTGTTTTCTTCAATATCAGCTTTTGGTTTTGAAGGAAGCAGTAGCTATGGAGCTGCGAATGCTTTTTTAGATGCTTTTGCTATGTCTATTTGTCGTCAGAGATCAGACTCAGTCTTCAGTATCAATTGGCCCCTTTGGGAATCAGAAGGGATGACACTAATAGAGGGAGTCAAAGATAATTTGATGCAGCCAAAAGGACTCGGCTTTTTAAGTGAAGAACACGGTTTGCAAAGTTTTGAGGCTGTATTGAAGCTTGGAATACCTCAAGTGTTAATTAACGATGGTGATCAGGGTAGATTTTTTCAAACATTCTCTACTCCGATTAAATCACTATCGTCAAGTGTACCAAAAAAATCAACAAGTTTGGGTATCTCAAATCATCAAGATTTAATGATTAAAATCAGAGAATGGATAGCAGAAATTCTAGGTATAAACGCAACAAATATCGCAGAAGAAGAAAATTTTATCAACTATGGCATGGACTCCATTGTTAGTATAAGGGTGGTTTATAAAATTAGAGCATCATGGTCAAGCGATATTCCAATGAATGCTTTGCTTAATTATCCAAGTTTAAAAGCGCTTTCAAATTACCTAAAAACATTCAATAAAGAATCCACCGACTCCATTAAAAGTACCAACACTCTGGCTTCGGCAATAGAGTTCTGTAATTACATGCCACTGATAAAAGAAGGTAAAGGTAGACCTATTTTTGTTTTTCCGGCTTTGTGGGGGAATTGCTCTTTTTATAGATACCTCTTAGAAGAAGTAACAGAGCGTCCGGTATATGGTGGCTATAGCTTTGGATTTCAAGGAGAAGCAGAGCCATTTAATCGTATTAAAACGATCGCTAGTTTCTATTTGGACTATATTTTGGCCATTCAAAAGCTTGGGCCATTTGATCTTATGGGCTACAGCTTTGGTGGGATGGTTGCTTATGAGGTTACCCAACAACTCATTCAAGCAGGGTATTGTATTGGCTTTTTGGGACTAATCGATACCTATTCTGCCTGGAAACCGCTCTCTCTATCTATGGGCCTAAAGGCCATTTCACCTTCTCTTTCAATCCAACCAGAAGCAATTAATGGGTTGAGTAAAGAAAGGATAGTTGCTTTAGTGAAAGAAAAAGGCCGCGATACAATTCCAGCCTTTTTTGGTACTGATTCGTTGAAAGTTTTTGAGTCTAATCAAAAAGCCTTGGTATCATATCAGCCGAAAAACTATATCGGTTCAAATAGAGTCTATTTTTTTGATGCACAAAAAAAGAATCCTAAAGACTTCCCTTCTTATAAAAAGAACTGGCTCCCCCTGATTGGAGATAAGCTAATAACTATTCCAATTTCAGGAGATCACTTTCAATGTATTCAAAAAGAGCAGGCTAGTCTTTGGAAATTCAAGCTAAAAGCAGCATTTCTACAAGCAAATAAAGTTGCTATTTTTGAAATGCCATTAAGTTTTGGTCAACTAGCATTATTTGCTTATCAACAAAAATATTCTGATTCTTATGCCTATAATATACCTTTATGCATAATGATACCGTCGGAACTTAATGTCAATTTATGGAAGCAAGCTTGTCAACTTTTTGTAGATTATCACCCTATATTAAAAACTCGAATTAGACTCAATAATGAAGGTACTCCAATTCAATGGCATGACAGTCATAGTTCTATCAATTTTGAGTTGGCTGATTTTAGAAACAAGAAATTTAGTGAAATCGATATAAAGCAATATATTACCAAAGAATCTCAACGTGCATTTAGCATTGAGAGAGATGTATTATGCCGTTTTCATCTACTTCAAGTAAATAAAAATGAGTGGTATTTTTTAACTGTTATTCATCATATTATTTTTGATGAGCATTCAGTAAGTCTTATTCAGGAATTATTTGATTTTTATCAGTTGTTACAGGATAAAAAAGCTCCTCAGTTTCATGAAAAAGAAAATAAGTTTTATGAGTTTATTGCTTGGCAAAATGAGTTCGTTCAAAGTGAAGCTTCTTTGAAACAGTTATCCTATTGGCGAGAGTCATTGAAAGGGTGCTCATGGAATATCGAACTCCCTTTTGATTCTCCTCTAGAGAAAAAGTCATCTGATGCGGGAGACTCACTGGTTTTTTATTTTGAAAAAGAAGAGGTAGATGCTATCAAAAAAATAGCTAACAGTAATGGGGTAACTCTGTTTTCTTTATTTTTTACTGTATATGCTATTTTATTAGCAAAATACTCTAATCAAGATGTTATACTAATTGGCACGCCAAGTCTGGGAAGAAATAAAAGTGATCATGAAAGTAGTATAGGGTGCTTTATTAATTTACTTCCACTACTTTGTTCAATTTCGGAAGATGACACTTTTTTATCTTTGCTTAAGAAGATATCAAATATTGTGAAAAATGGACTTGCAAATCAGGATTATCCTTTTCCAAAACTGATGCAAGAATTAAAAGTAACTAACCAGGCATGGGAATCTTACCCGATTCAAGCTTTTTTTGAAATACTATCTTTTGAGGAAAACCTAACGAGTAACAAATATCAAAAGCAGTATCCTTCTTTTACAATTAAAGGTTACTCTATCCCCATTCATGAAGGTATTTTCCCATTAAGCTTGATTCTGAATCCAGAGGTGGATGGCCGTATTAAAGTCTCTTGGAAATACAGGACAGACCACTTTAAAGCTGAAACGATAAAACGCTTTGCTAATAGTTTTAACCAAATTTTAAGTCAGTTAAGGAGTGCTATCGATCTACCCATTTCAGACATCTCAATCCTTAACTCAGAAGAAAGACAAGCACTTTTGGTTGATTGGAACCAAACAGAAAAAATTTACCCTAAGGAAATATGCTTACATCAAGTGTTTGAAAAACAAGCTCAAGAAACGCCTCAGGCTACTGCGGTAAAAATTAATGATCAAACAATCAGTTATGCTGAGCTAAACAACAAAGCAAATTGTTTGGCATTGTACCTCCAGTCATTAGGCATTAAACCTGATGATTTAGTTGGCATTTGTGTCGAAAAGTCACTTGATATGACTGTAGCTGTATTTGGGGTACTAAAAGCCGGTGCAGCTTTTGTTCCTCTCGATCCGCATTACCCTAAAGAAAGGCTTTCCTATATGATTGAGGATAGCCAAATATCCGTTCTTTTATCTCAAAGAAAGCTAAACACCGAACTCCCATTTTTTAAAAAAATCATTTATTTGGATTTAGACTGGCCAACGATAAGGAAAACAAAAGGCACTCTTAAAAATGAAGTACGTTGCGACCATCTGGCCTATGTCATCTATACTTCGGGTTCCACAGGGAAGCCTAAAGGAGTGATGATAGAACATAAGGCCATTTTAAATACTATTTGGGATGGTATTCAAAGGTTTAATATCAAATCAACAGAAAATATTGGTCAGTTTAGTTCATTTTCTTTCGATGTGGGTTTATATGATATTTTTACTGCTCTTTTATCAGGTGCGAGCTTGGTTCTCATTCCATATAATATACAAAAAGATACTCACAAATTCACAGAGTACTTTTATGAACATCAAATTTCTTCAATCGCCCTAATGCCTTCTTTTATAAAAAGTTTAAATCAGGTTAGGCTTCCTAGTTTAAAAAGACTGATTACAGCTGGTGAAAGGGCAAATCCTAGTGATTTAAATTATTATGCTAGAGATGCTGACGTTGTCAACGGTTATGGACCAACTGAATACTCAGTGCTTTCTACTTATTTCGAAATGAAACAAAACATCAGTAGCATTCCGATAGGCAAGCCGCTTTTTAATACAAAGTTGTATATCTTGGATGACAAGTTAAATCCTGTCCCCATTGGTGTACCTGGAGAGCTCTATATAAGTGGCGCAGGCCTTGCTCGAGGCTATCTTAATCGGCCAGAGCTTACTGAAAAAAGCTTTATCATCAACCCTTTTGTTGACCCTAAAGACCCGAAACTAGCAGTTTACCATCGGATGTATAAATCTGGTGACCTTTGTAAGTTTCTTTCTGACGGTAATATAGAATGGTTGGATCGAGTTGACACCCAAGTCAAAATTCGAGGTTTTCGTATAGAGTTAGGAGAGATAGAGGAAAATATAAAGCAACATCATCATGTCAAGAATGCGGTCGTAGTTGTACAAGGTGCTGAAGAAAATAAAAGACTAGTTGCCTTTTATTTGGCAGATACGACATTGACAGCAGGAGAATTAAAGTCCTACCTTACACAAAAGTTACCATCTTATATGATTCCAAGTTTTTGGATGAAGATAGATAAATTTCCACTCACCTCCAGTGGTAAAATTGATCGGAAAGTACTTCAGCAAAACAAAGTTTCAGCCACCTCTGAAGTGACCTACCATAAACCTAAAACGGAAATAGAAGAAAAAATTCATCAAATTTGGCTAGAGGGTTTACAACTGACAGAACTCAGTATTCATGATTATTTTTTTGATGTAGGTGGAAACTCTTTAAATGCTATTAAAATTACTTATATGTTGCAAAAACACGGTTTTAATATATCGGTAACTGATTTATTCAGTAGAGCAACTATTGCTAACCTAGCTTCACTCGTTGCTCATCAAGTTGGCTTGTCTCCAAAGGTAAGTGAAAAATCAACAGCAATACCATCTAACATAGATAAGCAGTCCAAAGAGGAAATAAAAGAAATTGCAATAATTGGGATGTCATGCCGTCTTCCTGGAGCTAGCAATGTGCAAAAATTTTGGGAAAATTTGCAATCTGGTAAAGAAAGCATTCAGTTTTTTAGTGAGCAAGAACTTCGAGAATCAGGCGTTTCTGAATCTTTGTACCACAAGCCAAATTATGTAAAAGCGATGGGGTGGTTAGAAGGCATTGAATATTTTGATGCGGAATTCTTTGGATATGCTGATTTAGAAGCCATGCTGATGGACCCGCAACATCGTATTTTTTTAGAACTTTGTTATCATGCACTAGAGGACGCCTCTTATAACTTAGACAAACAAAGTCGCCATATTGGCGTTTATGGTGGCTCTGGCATCAATTTCTATGAACAATATCATTTGCATCCTCACTATCAGCAATTAGAGCGAGCAGGTAAAGAGGATGCCGCTTTAGCCTATCAGAGGTTACTTGCTAACGCCCCAGACTTTCTTTGTTCAAGAGTGACCTATAAGCTTGATTTAACGGGACCTGCTGTTGTTTTGCAAACCGCGTGTTCAACATCAGCTACTGCTGTCGATAAAGCCTGCCAGGATATTCGTGAAGGCCGCTGTGATCTAGCACTAGCCGGTGGTATATCTCTTTTAGGCGGATTTGGAAAGAAAGGGTATTTATATCAACAGGGAATGATAGCCTCTCCAGATGGACATTGCCGTCCTTTTGATGAAAAAGCTCAAGGCACAGTTTTGAGTCACGGTGGAGGAGTGGTTTTATTAAAATCACTATCAAAAGCGCTAGAAGATGGTGACAATATTTATGCTGTCATTCGTGGCAGTGCAATGCATAATGATGGTGCAGAAAAGGTGAGTTATGCAGCACCTAGTGTAGAAGGACAACAAAAAACAATAGAATTGGCTTTAGAGAATGCCAATCTGACAGCCGATCAAATTGGCTATGTTGAAGCACATGGGACAGGAACAAACTTAGGAGACCCATTAGAAGTAAGAGCGCTAAATGCTGCTTTTCAAGGGATGGCTAAACAGGACTTACAGCCTTCTTCTTGTGCTATAGGTTCAGTAAAATCTAACTTAGGTCATACGGATTCTGCTGCTGGGGTGGTTTCGATTATTAAAACTGCTTTATGTTTAAAGCATCAATCGCTTGTACCTACCTTACATTATCAAACTCCCAATCCAAAAATTGGTTTTGATGAAACGCCTTTTTATGTTAATACTCAGTTTAAATATTGGGAAAATGCTTTTAATACACCAAGAAGAGCGTCTGTAAATAGCACAGGAATTGGAGGAAACAACGTTCATTTAATTTTAGAAGAAGCACCGGAGCACAACAAAAAGTCTTCGATTAGCCAACGACGTTATCACTTGTTTCCGTTTTCAGCCAAAAGCCCTACTTCTTTGATTTCACAAATTGCTTCATACGAAACCTATCTCTCCAGTCAACCGACATTTGAGATCGCAGACCTTGCTTTTAGTTTGCAAGTAGGACGAAGAAGTATGACCTATCGTAAAACTATCCAGGCAAAAGATTTGAGTGAGTTACAGGATAAATTAAAAGCTGCTCAGATTCAGAACAGCGTGTATAAAGAGCCCTGTCAATCGAAAGTTATTTTCCTGTTCTCAGGTCAAGGCTCTCAGTATGTCGATATGGCACAGTATTTTTATACGCAAGAACCAGAATTTCAAAAAACACTAGACCACTGCTTTTCTATTCTTAAGTCACAACAAGGCTTAGATCTAGCATCTGTTATTTATCCTCATAGTGGCTTATCTAAAGAGGAAAGCACCAGCGCGATTAATCAGACCAGGATGAGTCAACCAGCCCTTTTTTGTATTGAGTATAGTTTGGCTAAGCTTTGGGAATCTTATGGAATTACGCCAGACTTGATGGTTGGGCATAGTGTTGGAGAATACGTGGCGGCATGTTTAGCGGGTGTTTTCTCCTTGGAATCTGCTTTAGAGATTGTCAGCCATAGAGGTGCTTTGATGCAGTCTTTACCTGGTGGGAAAATGCTATCGATGGAACTAAGTGAAGTGGCAACAAAAACGTTGCTTAGTAAGGTTTTCTTCAGTGAAGAAAGCAGAAGTTTAGATATTGCGGTATTGAATCATCCTAATAAAACAGTAGTGTCCGGAGAGACTGAGTCGATAAATAGATTAAAAGAATACTGTGACTGGCACAAGATCCGGGTTGTAACTTTGCATACGTCACATGCATTTCATTCATCGATGATGGAACCCATTTTGGATGAGTTCCAATCGACTATCGCGAATCATAGCCTGGATGTTCCTAAGGTACCCTATATTTCAAATGTTACTGGCGACTGGATTACAAAGTCTCAAGCTTGTGATCCTAAATATTGGGCCAATCACCTAAGGAACCCTGTTCGATATCATGAAGGGGTGTCAACTTTACTGAATCAACTTCGTGAAGAAAAGCTTAATGGCTTGTTTATTGAGGTAGGTCCAGGTCAGGTGCTAAGAAGTTTAACGTCATTACACCCAGGAATAGGAGCTAAAGATTTAATCTTATCAAGCACTGGCCATCATTTAGACCCAAGCCTAGATGAAAAGCAGTTTCAAGAGAGTTTGGGGTTGGTTTGGGAAAAAGGGTATAACGTTAATTTAGGGCAGATTTATAAAAGAGAGCAACGTGTTCGGTTAACTGGCCT
This sequence comes from Spartinivicinus ruber, assembly GCF_011009015.1. Lineage (NCBI taxonomy): Bacteria > Pseudomonadati > Pseudomonadota > Gammaproteobacteria > Oceanospirillales > Zooshikellaceae > Spartinivicinus > Spartinivicinus ruber. Next base: position 5,772,561 of record NZ_CP048878.1, on the reverse strand, counting down.
TCCTGTCTATCCTTTTGTTAAAAAGAGGTGCTGGGTTGAAAAGCCAGTAACAGAAATAACAGGTGAAACGAGGTCGATTCGAAAGGAAAATATTCAGAAAGTACACCACAAAAAATTGAAAAACAAAGCGCTCAGTCTGGAACAAGTGGAACAGATTGTTTCTAGCATTTGGAGCACCCGTTTTAATTTAAATTTAAATGACTTAATGGATAAAGACTTCTTTACATTAGGAGGAGACTCTCTAATGGCAGTGAGCTTAATTGCAGAAGTAAACCAAACTTTAAATATAGAAGTCCCTACTCATCAGTTAGCAACGACCCCTAGTTTTCAAGCGTTCTTAAATGCTGTATATCAAATGAAACCAGTTGATACCTCTACTTATCTTGATCATCAAAAAAGCGTATTTCCTGACTCAATAGATGTTAATCAAGAGAAGGAAGAACTGATTGTGCCATTGAGTCAGAAAGAAGCAGATAAAATATTGTACTTAATCCATCCAATAGGCGGGGAGGTTTATTTTTATAGGCCATTAGCAGATGCTTTAAGAGAAAGCTTTGAGGTATATGGCATTCGATCAAGACGAGGTTCTGTTAAAAAAGCTAGTTATACAGTAGAAGAGATGGCAACGAGCTATCTTAGAGAAATAGACAGGCACAGCAAAGGAAAAGAATATTATTTAGGTGGTAGTTCCTTAGGAGGTCTAATAGCATATGAAATTGGTCAGCAAAGGTTAAGCATGGGGAGGAAGATGTATCCGATTTTAATGATTGATACACCACATCCTGGTTATTTTCCGGAGCTAAATAAGACACCAGATCATGTATTAAATTACTTGTTCGGGGATCAGGTCAAAATTGAACTATCAATTTTGGAAAAGCTATCAAAATTAGAAAGTAAACTAGATTATATCGCAGGCTTGTTTGCATCTTCAGGTAGAGAGAGTTCATTCGTGATGGATATAACTCAGAAGTTAATTGACTCTTGGTTATCTCAGAGTGAAGGATTGTATATATATCAGCCAACGACATATGCTGGAGAAGTTTATTATGTTGGCCACAAGGAGAGAAAGGCCGGCTTCCCTGATGGGGCCCATCATGCATGGGAGAAGCTAATCAATCGGTTTTACTATTCTCAGACCAGTGGAGGGAATCACATTACCATGAATTATCCGCCCTATATTGAAGAAATAGCAGATGTAATTCAGTCTTATGTGTAGATGTAGAAGCTTAATCTAACCCTGTAACTTTAAGATGTCTTTTTAGCTCTTGAAGGGCCACGGAAGGCCCTTCAAGAGCGGCGAAGAATAGTCTGTTATTCCATATCGAACACTGGATTTATTTTCAACAACCTTTTGTGGAGCTAAAAATATTGAAAAACTATCGCCAAGACCAAGTCATATCGTGATCTGGTGTAATCATCACTTGCAAACTATCTGGATTGTAAGTGAGTGATAAATCGTAGTTGGCTAAATTCCGTAGATAGTTGCCATTCCACTGCCAACGTTGGGCTCGACTATTATTACAACGTTCGATCACTAATTTACCACCTTCGTTTATTTTTGCTGTTGCACACATATTGGTTGCATGGGCAGGGCGTAGACGACCATAACGGTCTTGCCACCATTTTTGGTTATTTCCTGAATTACAATCCCAGGCAAGAATCAAGTTGCCATCGGTTGTACCACTATCAGCTACGTCTAAACAATAGCCATCGTTAGACACTATTTGCCGCCATGTGTTACTCGGTGTATTACTATCCCCCGAGGCTCGAGCAAATAATTCGTTTACTACTGATGTTAGGGGTTGGCCATAACCAGATGCTTGTTTAGCTTTATTTTTCCAGTTTGCTGGGACGGATTGGCCTGAACTCCATTTACCAGAACCATCCTGCCAGGATTGCGCCATAGCATTAGGTGTTGGTGTCCATAAGAAGTCAGGATGGCGATTACTATACCACTCTCCACCTAAGATTTTACCTTTGTTATTTAATTCTAAGTCATAGTAATAACTGACTTTGGTAATGCCATCATATTGAGGACTATCGGTACGACGATGAGAAGGGTTGGTTTCTACAACATAAGACACATCCATTCTTACTCCAACAACATGACTAGATTGATTGCCACGGTAATTCCTAAATTTATCTTTGGTATAGCTAGATAATGGAATAGTGGCTGCTTTAGCTGAAGTATAAGTAGCGTTGGTCTGAGGGTTAAAATAAGTGACTTTATAGGACTGAAGAGGTTGGTTCCAAACCTGATAGTCATAAGTAGCATCCATAATTAAACTACGGCCAGAGATGCCTATTTGGTTAACCACTGAAATATGCCAAGTACCTGGGTTAGTATCAAAGCACACATTATTAGTTATTCGGCCATTACTATCCCGCTGAGGATTTTTTATATTACAGCGGCTACCGATAAAACGGGTATCAAACCTGGCATTAGCCCATAGTAAGGTAGCTAATGCTTTGATATCAGATGGATAAAAAGTAAGGTTTTCTCCATTAGCATCTTTAACACTTAAAGTTTTTATTGGTCGAGGTAGCATGTAAGCTGCAGGAGCCCAGCCATGACATAAACCCATCCAGCGCTCTACTTTTCCACTACGTTCATAGTAGCCTTTACCACTATTCCAAGCATTTGTTGTTAAAGTGTGATTGGAATCACCCATTAACAGGTCATATTTTTCAGCAGGGGATAAATTATCCCGTGATTGCCCGTAATAAGATGAAGTGGGCTTAGTTACATGGCTGAAATTCCAGTAATCTTTCCAGTTAGTTGGTGATGAATTCCATAAGTCACTATCGGCATAACGCCAGGCCGCTGCACCAGAATAAAGTGGCCAGTAAGTATCTGACCAAGGTTGTACATCTAGTGCGCGTTGTTTAGGAGCTTTGTTATCAAGAGTATATAAGTTACTAATAACATTATTACCTAAGTCAACTAATCGTGCAGGGTTGTCATTGTTATAATTTATTGGTGCTCTTGGGATATCTAAATTAGCATTATCTCCACTAATAATTTTTTGTCGAGTTTGATCTTTATATTGAATGTAATCTCTGTTATTGATAGCTGTATCAGAAAATAATGTGGTGGCATGCCCCATTTTAGGTGGGAGTTTATCCATGACGGCTGCAGGATCTTGATGAAATTGATCCATATAAGCTTTTATTTCTTCATTTACTCCTGCAAATGACCAGGTAGAGCACATCGCTAATGTCAAAGCTGCCAGAGGTAGCGGTTTGTTAATCATTAATAATCCCTTACTATTTTTATTTTATTTAGGTCTATTTAAAATGCCTGGCAATCTTAGTAAATAAAGATTACATTTTTATAGTCACATACTAAGAAAAATAGATAAACATTATATTGGCAGAGAATTATTTAATATTCCTAGCTAGCATGGTAGGGAGTCGTTTGAAGCGAAATAATATATACCCATCACAATTCGTTTTTAGGGGTAAAAATAAAGCGGTATACTCATAGCAAAGGGTTCTGACTATAGTGATACTCGTTGTTGCTCCTGCATAAACTGCATTCACACCATCCATGATGCTTAGTGATGGCAACAAAGCCTAGAAATCATTTGTGAAGAGTATAGTTGTGTGGAAGGATGAACTTACAATATAACCAAGGGTTGATAGACACTCTCAATGAGTATTACTAAAAAATGAGTTTTTAGTGGTTTTCTAATGATGTACTGACGATAGGAGGGATAGGGCAACCTATTAAAATGGCAATTGCCCTTAAAATTTGTACCTCTTTTAGAGTGACCTTCTGATTGAACTCAATGCAATAGCAGCAAATATTAATGAATTGTTGCTTAAGTCCTGGTGTTAGTCTTGAGCAGCATTCTAGTGCTTTGTAGAGTCTTTGGAAGGAAAGTTGAGAGGGTAACTGATCTTGGTCTATACCTAGTTTCAGCATGGTGGTTGCGAAACAGTGCTGTTGTTGTTCGGCATTCATACCAGAGACACGGCAAATAATTCCAATTATTTGAGGAATTTCATAGGTCAAACTATTAAACTGTTTTATTTCTTTAAATAACTTACCTGCACGATGAGTTTCTGCCCACTTATTAAAATAATGTTTTATAATTGCAGCAACCGCCCATTCAAATAAAGTAATTTTCTTATCTACTTGAATAATAGCAAGTAGGCTTTTTTCTAATTTAGTACGTTGTTCTAAATTACCTTGTTTTAAGGCTGGAATAGCTAATTCAACTAATGCTAATGGATCTGGAATGGCTGCTATTTTTATTTGGTTGGCAAATTGTTCTACTTTTACTGCTGTATTGGTATTTGGATAATATTGAGAAAGTAACTGTAATTGTTGTAACTGCAGGCTTTCTTCCTTAGCAAAAACCAGGGCCATAATATACAACGGTGCATCAGAAGGTGAATGAAGCCCTTGAGTAATAGTAACAGGCAAGGCTTTTAGTAACTGTTGAGCATACTGAATATGCTCCGGCTCTGGCTGGCCTATATGGTTAACTACTTGTGCTAATTGATGATGAGTCACTGCAGCGACAGAAGAACTAAAACCCATTGTTGCTGCGCTAATATTTATTTGCTCTTGGGGAGCAGCTGTTTGTTCAGGTTTCTCTTCGATTTCAGCTATATTTAATGGAGGTAAAAACCTACCATCCCAACCAGGTTGCAGCTTTTTAATACGTTTTTCTAATGGTGGATGAGAAGCAAACAAACTGGCAAAAAAACCAGATGAACTGCTGCCAAACATCATATGACTTACTTCACTGGCATTAGCCGATTCCAGGTTAGTGCCTACGGAGGCTCCGCCTATTCGTTTTAGCGCATTACTGATGCCATCTGGATTGCGGGTGTATTGCAGTGCAGAGGCATCTGCTAAATATTCGCGAGTTCGGCTGATCGTTGATCGTATCCAGCTCGCAAAAAAGGTACCAATAGAGCCTGCAATTACAAAAGCGAGCCCAAGTAGAAAAGTTCTACTTTCTCTGCTTCGTCCACTATGGCCGCCTCGTAAGATAATTTCACCTAAATGGGCAATCATGGTGATACCGAATACAATGCCAATTAACCTGATATTAATTCGCATGTCGCCATGAATAATATGACTGAATTCATGAGCAATAACGCCTTCCAATTCATCACGGGTTAATCTTTCACTGCAACCACGAGTAACACCTATAACGGCATCTTCTAGCTGAAAGCCAGCAGCAAAGGCATTAATAGCTAGTTCAGAATTTAAAATATAGACATCAGGAACAGTTGTGCCTGATGCAATAGCCATCTCTTCGACAACATTTAATAGACGCTTTTCATAGAAGTTGGTGGTATTAACATTAACCTTTCTGCCACCCAATGTTGATGCAACGGTATAGCCTCCAGAGGATAATTTATACGTTTTGAATAGGCTGCCACATAATACAGCAAATGCAACACCTGCTAAACAAGCAAAAAAGAAAGGTAAATTCATCCAGTCAATTTGTAGATAAGCTTTTTCTGTGGAAGGAATAGCACCACTTTGAAAATAGTAGAAAAAAAATAACAGAGGAAAGTAAAGTATCAGACTAATACCAATAACACTTACTATAAGTAATAGTACCAGGATTTTTGTTTTTCTCTTGGCTGTACTTTGCCATTCAAAGAAATTCATAAAACTATTTAATAGGCTTATTTACCTTTTAAGTGAAAAACTAAAAAGATACCTTGGGTACTTGTTGAATTTGGGCTGAATCTTCAAACTCAAGCAGCCCAATATCTTGGGTATGACCAAACATATTGGCAAGTACGTTAGGGGGGAATGATTGTCGAAAATTGTTATAGTCCGTGACTGCATCATTATAAAACTGTCTTGCTCTAGCTACTTTATTTTCTGTACTGGTTAACTCCTCTGAGAGCTGCATCATGTTTTGGCTTGCTTTCAGGTCAGGGTAGTTTTCCATCACAACGTTAAGCTGCCCAAGTGCACCTGTTAAGGACTGCTCAGCTTGGCTAAATTTTCTGACATCATCTGGTGTTAGATGCTGTGCCAGATCCTGCAATAAATTCGCTGCTGCATTTCTGGCATTAATAACTTTCTCTAAGGTTTCTTGTTCGTGTTTCAAGTAGCCTTTGGCTGTCTCGACTAAGTTTGGGATCAGGTCATGTCGTCTTTTTAGTTGCACTTCGATTTGGGCAAAGGCATTTTTGAAAGTATTTCGTTTTTTCACCAAATTATTGTAGATGCTGATTACATATAAAACTGCGCCAATTAAGATAGCGAGGATGACGATTGCGGAGATAGACATAGTATTTGTTCTCCCTATGTGGTGCTTAAGCTTGGTATTCTAGACAGTATAGTTAGTGTATATACTCTTCGCTTTGATATAGTCTAATCACTGATAACTTAATGAAGCCAGTAATAAAACCTCACCCTTGGAATTTAACTGAATCTGCCGCTTTATAGGAGCAATATCAGTTAGCAGGTAAGGTAATAAAAGAAGATAAGTTTAGTAAAATTCATTATGTTGTTGGGATTGATGTTGTTTATGACCAGTATAGTGATAAGCTTTTTGCTGCTGTTGTTGTACTAAAAGAAACCACTAGGCAAGCAGACTAATTAGTAAATAGATTCATGAAAAAGGCTAATCATGACTAAACCTGAAATATATGTAAGTACTGACATTGAGGCAGATGGTCCAATTCCTGGTCCTCACTCTATGCTAAGTTTTGCATCAGCAGCCTATACGGCAGAAAAGAAACTGATCAAAACTTTTTCAGCCAATTTAGAAACATTGCCTGGGGCTAATGCTCATCCAGAAACCCAAGCTTGGTGGGATAAAAACCAAGAGGCCTGGCAAGCTTGCCGAGAAAATTGTCAGCCCCCAGAAGTGGCAATGAAGGACTATGTGACATGGCTAAAATCATTACCAGGTAAACCTGTATTTGTTGGTTATCCTGCTACCTATGACTTTATGTTTATTTATTGGTATTTAATCTACTTTGCTGGAGAAAGTCCATTTTCCCATTCAGGGCTTGATATAAAAACTTATGCAATGGCCGTACTAAAAACCAACTACCGAGAGTCAGCAAAAAAAAATATGCCAAAGCGCTGGTTCGATAAACTTCCACATACTCATGTAGCACTGGATGATGCTATTGAACAAGGGGCATTATTTTGTAATATAATGCGAGAAGCGCATAATAAATGATCTATTTTGAGTGGTAATATTGGAAAACCAACAAGAAAAAACTACATAAGTCCTATGGTTTGTTAACAGCCCCCAGCTGATTATTTTTAGTTGGCTTGTACTTGCTTATAATGGTTAACATAGTGTTGTTTGAAATTATTTCTTGAGAGGCGTTCAGAAGCTCCTGTACTATTTCAGGGGCGCCTTTAGAAAATACACAGTGCAAAGGGTATTTCTTGTCAACTAAGGAGCTTAGTCGTAATCCAGTGGCAACGCCTTGTTTTTTTAAATAATTAAACGAAATCTCATTATCAATTAAAGTATGAACTCGCCTTAACTGTAAAATATTATACATTGCTGTCGTTTTTTGTTTATTTACTCGTTTACTAATACCTTGCTCAAATAGATCAGTAACTTTGTTGCTATATACGTAACCAAGATGTGTTGCAATACTTTTTCCTTTTAGCTGGCTATAGTCAGTTATGTCTGAGACCTCTTGAGGAATAATGAAGTATTCTTTTCGGTGAAACATCTCAGGTCCCCAATGGAACCGCTCTGGTTTGTTTACCCACATTGGATTGTGAAAGCAGATCATGTGTATTTTTACAGCGATGAGGAAGTCATCGACTCTATTAGTAGGCAACTTCATGAAGTGTGGCTGCTTATTCGCAGCTAATACAATAGCTTGAGCAACGTCATAAACTAAACCGCCAGACAGCTTTTCATTAGTCAGCTCATGAAAGGGAGGGCCATGAACAACATAACCAACTTTAACTTGATTACCTACTGTATTAAGTGCATAAAAAAAACTTAATACAGCAGTAATGAATTTACCCATGATATAGTTTTAACTTGATTTTTTTGAAATCTTTCTTTTATGGGATTGTAAAATAAAAAATATTTAGAGCTCTGTGTCTCTAAGTTAGATAATAGATAGGAAGTATAGATATGCAAGCTTTGCTGATATTTAGGTTGAGTATGTCTTCTTGTTAAGCCGTAATTTTTCTACATGCGTCACACCTTCTTTATTAATAGATATTTTGTAGGCTATATTTTTAATAATCTTTTTTTTCTGCTTTATTTCAGCAATTAAGTAAGCATTATATAGCCGTCTTGTTTGTAAGGAGATAACATCATTATCTTTAGTAAAAGCTGGTATTTCTTTATAGGCTTCATCAAGATTTTCAAAATATCTGCTCATGTTTACTCTGATGATATTTTGGATTGCATAGCCTGTATTTTTTATCTCATCTTGTAGTTTTGTGCGATATAAACATCTAAGTTGCATAACATCTTCTGGTTGATACTTATCAATTTTGCTGCCGAGTTTACTATATCTGAGCTGTTGTACAGAGTTTGGAAGTTTAGTGGAGTCAGTAATATGAAACCATTCTTTAATATTGCCAATTTTATTGCTTTGGGTTTCTAAAATAATATTATTATCTGGAAAGTAATTTGATAAAATATTATTAATAATTAACTTTAGTCTGTCCTTGAGTCGGTCTCTAATAGCATAACCAATAATAGCAAATGCCATTAAATATAATCCGCCTCGGCTAACAGTTTCCCAATTTGAGGCAGCGACTCTTTCAACAGTAAAACCACATATCGCAGCAAAAATTGCAGACAATACAGCAATAGGTTCTTTAAGGCGTTTAATTACAACCTTGTTGTTGCTTGTGTCTACAAACATTTCAGATTGAAAGTATTTCTTTAACTTACTGATTTTAACCAAATACTCTTCTGCTTCTCTTTCATTGGGTAGTTCGGTATTTAATCGTATTTTTTTTGAGTAATATGACTCGTTATTAGTAAGTTTTTGTAATGACTGGTTTATGGAGGCGTACTCTGGTTCTATATTGGGATTTAAAGTATGATTGGTTATATTGGTTTTTATTGAGTAAATATAACAAACATTTACATAATTTAAAAAGGTGGCAAAATTTAAGCGGTGCTCGGGATTTGATAAAGATAGGCATGATTGCCATATACTTTTGTTGACTTCAGTAATTTGGATTATATCCTGGGTTAATTGAGTAATATTATTTAATCTCACTTCAGGGTTGGTTTCGTGGGCTAGTCGTCTAATAATTTTAGTATGTGTTTTGGTTTTCTTTTTAATAATATCCCACCAGTAGGCACCTAATTTTCGAATAACCTTTAGATCATTGTTATGATCTCGGGTAGCGGTATTTATAAAAGACTGCTCATCTAATATTTGGCTTTTGAGCGACTTAGAAGATAAAGTTAGCCTAACACGACTACTAATGTATGAGTAAGCTTCTTCTTTATTAAGGTTGGTTATACCTAAAGTACGTGGTGCGATAAAGTAAAAAGCAACATCTGACACCTCATGCTTAGTTTTGGGTATAAGTAGCGACTTTATTTCCAGATTATGAGTGTCATGCCGGGAAACTGTAATTTTATGCTTCATTTTATTGTAGGCTGACTTTCTCCCATTTAAATTAATGCAAAATCTATGGGACATACTTATATAAGAATAGGGAATTTTATATGGAATTCAAGTAGGAAATACACTTGATGTGTGTTATAGGTTGCTGAAGTAGAGAGGGTGACCACCTTCCTTGGTGGTGTTTGGATAAGCGAACTGCCTAAAACTATTTTTCATCCTCTTCTGGTTTAGGCAATGCTTGCTGTGGCCATTCTTTTATATGTATATCCTGTTGTGGGAAGGCTATTTCGATATTGTGCTTAGCAAATAGTTCATTTATTGCTCTGTTAAGTTCATCTATAACAGGTAAGCGGTCTCGCAGCTCTTGTACATGAATACGAAGCTCATGGTTTAAAGTGCTATCGCCAAAAGCCAGGAAATATACATCGGGTGTAGGGTCGTGTAATACTTTGGGATGTTCATGAGCTGCTTTTAACAGTAGCTTACGGGTTAAGTTTAGGTCTGACCCATAAGCAACACCGACATTAATAATAACCCGAGTGATAGGGTTAGACAGAGACCAGTTGATTAGCTGATCCGTTACAAACACTTTGTTAGGGATGATAATCTCTTTGTTGTCCCAGTCGGTGATAGTTGTTGCTCGAATTCGAATTCGGGAAACCACCCCATGTTGATCCCCAATCGTGACTGTATCACCGATACGAACAGGGCGTTCAAACAAGATAATTAAACCAGAAATAAAGTTAGCGAAAATTTCTTGTAAACCAAAACCTAAACCAACACCTAATGCAGCGACCAACCATTGCAGTTTGCTCCATTCCAGGCCTAAAGTAGAAAGTGCCATGATGATACCAAACCCAGAGATCAGGTAGCGCAACATGGTGGTAAGTGCATAGGCTGTGCCTTGGCGAAGCTTCATTTTTGATAGGATGGCAATTTCCAATAAGCCGGGAAGGTTACGGCTTAAAATCATCGAAACGCCAAAAATAACCAAAGAAAGCAAGAAGTCTTTAAGCTTAATCGGTACCAGCTCGGTTCCTGTTTCTGTCGTCGATTTGTACTCCCATAGAGTGAAAGTATTTAAATATTCGAATACTGGCAGTAGGCTAGACCAAATAAGGTAAAATACACCGACTAAGACAGCGAGCATAGCTGCATTAATTAGTCGGGTCGATTGACTGCTGATTGCTTCAATATCGATGGTGGGCTCTTCAAATACTTCCTGGGCTTGCTCGGCATCTCGGCTGGCTGCTCGTTTTTCTAGTGCCCGCTGGAAAGCCAGGCGACGGGCTGCAACATGTAAATTACGAATAATTAGCGCATGAATAATGGTCCAACCAAGCAATACATATAGTGATGCTAGCAATAAACCTTGTACTGTGAGTGCAGTATAGAAATATCCCATCAAGGTCAGTACAACCATTGCAAGTGGCGTAAGGGCAAAGAAATAACCAAACAGGTAATGCAAAATTACAGACTTAAATAAATGTACTGGTGGCTGAATTAACCTGATGAGAGCCATGCTTAATAATAAAGAGGCAACCATAAAAGGTATTTGGCCGATAACATCGCTATCCAAGGCTACCATTAAATAAGAAGAGGCTGCGGTAATAAAAGCAAGGGGTATTAATCCTAGTGCAAGCCTTCTGGCGTTGCGATGAACATGCTCGCTGACTTCAGGCTTCCATTTAAAGTGTTCAGTGGTAATGCCCCCAGATTTGGTGATTTCTTTTAGCCAAATAACACATAATGATGCAATGGCTGCAGCAATAAATCCATCACTTAAGGTTTTGCTTAAGGTATTATTGTCACTGCCGTTGATGAAGTAGCCTAAAGCAAATAAGGCAAGTGGTACTGGCATTGAGTGCATTAGGCTGACGGCCAGTACTTTAGGGGTTACTGAGAGATTGTCTCGCTGTACTTTACCTACTTTTTCTGTTTGCCATTGCTGGTAGTTAGCCAGTGACTGACGACGGAAGATACAGAATAGGATTAGCACTAAAAACATCAAGGCAAGAGGCCAACGGATTTGTACATTAATAATTAATGATTCCCATGGGCTTCCTTTTAGCTTGCTTACTTGGTCACTGAAGTTATCTGAAAAATTTTTAAACCAGTCAATATCCATTTGGTCATTACTAGCAATCCAGAACAGTTGTTTCTGTAACTTGACTGCTAGATCATCGCGATTTTTTTCTAATGACTTTTGGTCACCAGCTAAATCTATTGCTTCTTTTAAAAGTTTGTCATGTTGATTAATTAGACTGTCGAGTAACTCTTTTCTAGTATTAATGAGCTTGCTAATTTCATCTTCAATGAGTGCTCGTTCTTGTTTGGGGATGTCTTCTGGTAATTTTTGGATTATTTTTTTTGTGTAATCGTCTTCCAGCTGTTTTTTTTCTTCATCTAACTGAAATTGATTAAAACGAAGGTTGGTGATAACCTCTGGTAAGTCTTGAACAAACTCTGTTTTAGGTAAGTTTTGTTTTTGCTTGCGGAGGAATTTACCGAGATTATGGCTGCCGCCTAATAAAGCGGTTTGCTGATCAATATCTTGTTGAATTTTTTTGATAGTCTCATGTGCTTGCTTAATTTCAGAAACTTTTTTGCTATATTCACCAATTTTTTCGGCTACTTCTGATAAAGCATTGCTATGTTCAAGGTTTTTCTTTGCTTCTTTTTGTACAGAAGAGTGTTTCTTAGTAATAGACTCGGTTACTTTAGTTGCAGAATCAAGCACTTTCTTAGCTTCTTCCGTACGCTTTTTAATAACCAGTGCTTCCATTGCTTTGACTTCTTTATCCAATACTTTTATTTGAGCACTAAGCCGTGCTTCTTGGGCTTGAAGTAACTTTAGGCTTTTGCTGCTGTTACGGTTTTGCAGTCTTAGTATTTTATTTTTTTGTTGTAGCAATTCAATCTGGGCTAAACTTTGTTGAGCGCGTTCGTCAGGGAAACTGTCGCTATCATCACCACTTTCAATATCTCGAATGATCGCGTTCAGCTCTTCAAGGAGCTCATTATTTTTTCTTGTATCTTCTTTAGTTGATTCTGGTAACTTTTGGGTTATAGTTATCAGGCTTTTGATTCGGTCGAGTTGGCTTTGGAATTCTGCCAGTTGTCCTTGCTTATCACTAATGGTCTCATCAAGAGTTCTAGAGTCCATATTATTGAACTTTTGTAATAGAGCGTCCCCTTCTGGAATCTTGATTTTTGCAACTTCAGCTTCTACTTTCTTGAGTTTGGCTGGAATTGCTTTGTATTCCGCACGAAGCTGCTTGTATTTTTTTTCTGACTTCTCAATATTGTTTAAATCGTCGATAGTTTTTTCAATAATATCGCGAAGCGCTTGTTCCTCGCTTTCCTCTAGCTTCTTTTTTTCTAAGCGTTTTAATGAATCAGTTAAGGCGCTAGTGGTAGGCAAGCTAGTCTCATTACCGGCTGCACTTAAATAGAGGGGTTGTAAAAACAGCAACAGTAACACTAAGCTGACAGGAAATTGCTTAACTACACGTTGTATAGATTGGTATAACATAATGACCTAGCTACTCACCATTAACATTACTAAGATTCAGCTAATGTAATTCGAACTAATAAGTTGTTGTTGTCTTTATACTAGCCCGCATTACTTGGCTAGTACTACTACAACAGCTGTATGACCTTCTTATAAAGCGACCCATTGTAAGCTAGTTCTCTAGCCTCGCTTAATCTTTTGATGATATTTTGCCAAACAGTTCTATAGGTAAAAGTCGCTAGTGGTGTATGCGTAAGGCTGAGCTGGCGAGGTGGAATGTATTGCTTACAGTGAGTCAACAGCCCTCGTCCAGAGGGCTTACAGAAGAAGGGATATGGTAGCTAATATAAGCTAAGTGGTGCTTCTTGCAAGGAAGCCAATTGTTCCCTTAGCTCTAAAATATGATCAGCCCAATAACGTGGGGTGTTAAACCAAGTAAAACTATGTGGAAAGGCAGGGTCATCCCAGCGTTTAGCCAGCCAGGCACTGTAATGCATCAGCCGTAAGGTACGAAATACCTCTATTAGTCGTAGTTCACTGGTATTGAATGTATAAAATTCATTGTAGCCATCTACTAGCTCTGAAAGCTGAGCTGTTTGATGCTGGCGATCTCCAGACAGAAACATCCATAAGTCTTGAATAGCAGGTGCCATGCGGCTATCGTCAAAATCAACAAAGTGAAATTGATCTCCACGGGTTAAAATATTGCCTAAATGACAATCACCATGGATACGAAGAGTGGTTGGTTCGAGACCAGTTTGCCAAATAGCTTGTACTTGTTTAATACAGTCTTCAGCTAGTGTTTGATATGCCTTAGTCAAGTCAGCAGGGATAAAGTTGTGTTCTAATAAAAACTGATAACTGTTAATGCCATATTGCTCAATGGAAATGCCAGGGCGAAAATGAAAAGGTTTGACAGCGCCAACCTGATGAATTCGTCCTAGCAGCCTACCCAGTTGAAGTAAAGTTTCAGGATCATCACATTCAGGTGCATGTCCCCCATAACGGGGAAATAAGGCAAATTGGAAACCTGCAAATTCATGCAAAGTGGAGCCATTAATGGTGATAGGTTGCACAGCGGGTAGTTCAACTTCTGCCAGTTCAGTAATAAATGTATGTTCCTCTAAAATTTGTTCACGACTCCAGCGATCGGGCCGATAGAACTTAGCAATCAGGGGAGTAGCTTCTTCAATGCCAACTTGATAAACCCGGTTTTCATAACTATTCAATGGGAAAATACGGTTATCACTGAGATAGCCTAATGACTCGACAGCCGTGATGATAGTGTCGGGGGTTAAGTTGTCATAAGGGTGGCTCATGCTAACCTCTGTCTGTGCATTTCAGGAATATTATTGCTAGATCTAATTAACCAACGGCTAACATATTACCTTTTGAACAGGCATAACAGCAATATTTAGCTTAGATTTATAGTTAAACATAGCTGGCAGTTGTTGGGAGCAGTGCTTGATGAAAAAATTAGGGCGGGTACTTACATTGTTCATTTTGCTGTTTAAGCTACCGGTTATCTGTGATGCTGAAGAGGGAATTCAAGGCAATACAATTTATTTTGGTTCGGTACTGGCGTTAAAAGGTAATGCAAGAGATTTGGGATTAGGGATGAAGGCAGGCCTGAATGCAGCACTAAAAGGCAAAACAGTTGGTGGACTAAAAATAGAAATACTATATAAAAATGATAATTATGAACCAGACCTGGCTGTTAAGGCTACTCAAGAGCTAATAAATAAACCAGTTTTTTTAATGATAGGTAATGTTGGTACGCCAACAGCTAAAGTAACGTTGCCATTATTAGCAGCGCATAATATCCCTGCAGTTGGTTTTTTTACAGGGGCAGGATTATTACGGCCAGGGGTAGCCCCTACAGTTAATTTTAGAGCCAGTTATGTGCAAGAAACAGGAGCAGTTATTAACGCGGCTATTCAAAATGGTATCAAGCCAAATGAAATATGTGCTTATGTACAAAATGATGCATATGGCATGGCAGGACTAACGGGAGTTAAAAATGTGCTAGCTAATCAGAGTAATACTGAAAGTATTATAAAGTTGCTCGATCAAATTATCAGGACAAAAGGGAGTGAGCCAAAACGAAATAATATTGGTCCTGTGGGAACGTATACCAGGAACACTAAAGAAGTGGTTAGTGGTTACGCGTCACTAAAAAAATGGGAAAAAAATAGTGCTACAAAATGCAAACTGGTTGTTACTGTTGGCGCATACGAAAATATAGCTAAGTTCATTTGGCATGCTAACTACAAGCAGCGTGAACACTGGATTATTAGTGCAGTTTCTTTTACAGGGGCTGATAATCTGAAACGGTTTCTTTCTCATTATAAGTCATCAAAAAATGTTCTAATGACACAAGTGGTTCCACTAACTGACTCAAACCTGCCCATTGTAGAAGAGGCTAAAAATGAAATTGGTAGACGGTTTGGTTATGTCTCTTTGGAAGGCTTTATCGTTGGGAAAATGTTGTTAAAAATTATGGAGGATATTGCTCCACCAATAACACGTGGAAAGTTTTTGAAGCAAGCAAGACGGTCAAAGTTTAACATGGGTGGTGTTGCTATTGACTTTACAAAAAATGGTTATCAGGGCTCAGATAAAGTAGAAATAAGTGTTTTGGGTAATGATGGGTTTGAAACTTTATCTAGTGATTTTTGGAAAAAAGCGATTAACTAGCAACATGTTTACCACTAATTATATTTTGTATTATTGTTTTGATTAAACTTAGAAAGACAATATATTTATATCTCGCAATTTTGATTTCTCAGCCTGTTTTTGCAAAAAAAACTGTAGTCTTTGCTGCATTTGAACAAGAGCCATATATTGGCCAAAGTTTATCAAGTAATGGCTATGTTGCAGAGTTAGTACAAGCAGTATATAGCCTTGCTGGGTATGAAACCAAAATAAACTTTTATCCGCTTGCCAGGGCAAAAGCGTTAGCTAAGCAAGGCAAAGTAGATGGCTTTTTACCTTTCTATCAGCAACATGCAGTTAGTGAAAGCTTTGTGCTTTCAAGCCCTTTTCCTGGGAGTAGTATTGGGTTAATAAGGAAAAAAACTTTACAGGTTGGTAAGTCACCTGAATTGATTGATAGGTCTTGGCATAAAAGAATTTTTCAAAGTAAGTATAAATTTGGTGTGGTAAGAGGAACGGAGGATATTTTACAAAACTATAGTGGAGCACAAAATATACAAATGGATGTTGTGAGCAGTGACATTCAAAATATTGATAAACTCGTTGCCAATAGAATTAATTTTGCTGTAATTGATAAATACACAGCGGCAGATTTGCTGGTTAATAAGCGACCTCATTTGATTGGAAAGCTTGAATTTATGCCTCCACCTTTACTTAACAGTCATTTTTATATTGCTTTTTCTAAAATATCCTCAGAATTCCAAAAAAATAAAGAATTATTTGATGAAGGCTTAAAAATAGTTAATGAAAATGGTGTTTTAAAAAACATTATGCTGAAACATGGCTTGAGGTCAGAAAAAGTCAATAATACATCCAAATTAAAGTTAACTATTGGTACAGTCAATAATAATGACATGATTATCATGAAAGGTTTGTCAAAACACTTTGAAGCTATGAATCCTGATGTGAAGCTGGAATGGAGAATCCTTGATGAGGATATTTTGCGTAAGCGTTTAATGGGGGATTTGGCAATAGCTGATGGCCAATTTGATATAATGACTATTGGTACTTATGAAGCCCCAATTTGGGGAGAGAGAAAATGGTTAACTCCACTGAAGAGCTTTCCAAAAGAATATGATGTAGATGATATAATTGAAAATGTAAAAAAAGGTCTATCTTACCAAGACGCACTTTATGCACTTCCTTTTTATGCCGAAAGCTCAATGACTTATTATCGGGCTGACATATTGAAAAAATATGGTATTAAAATGCCCCAACAACCAACCTATGAGAAAATAAAGGAAATTGCTGCTTTAATTCATAAACCATCTGAACAGACATACGGCATTTGTTTAAGGGGTAAGTCCGGCTGGGGGGTAAATATGGGGTTATTAGGTACGATGGTTAATACCTATGGTGGGCAATGGTTTGATAAAAGCTGGCAGCCTACCATCAACACAAAGGAGTGGCAGAATGCAGTGGCGATGTATAAAGACTTAATTTTAAATTATGGTCCGCCACAAGTGACTAATAAAGGATTTACAGAGAATTTAGCTTTATTTGCAAATGGCCAATGTGGGATCTGGATTGATGCAACTGTTGCTGCTGGCTATTTATACAACCCAAAATACTCAAAGGTGTATGATAAACTGGGATTTGCTAATGCCCCCATTGCAAAAACAGCCAAAGGAGCCGACTGGCTTTGGTCGTGGGCACTTGCTATACCGGCTTCTTCCAAGAAAAAGCAGGCTGCATTTAAATTTATTACCTGGGCGACTTCAAAAGACTATATCAAGCTGGTTGCACAGCAAGAAGGATGGGTAGCAGTTCCACCTGGTACCAGAAAGTCTACCTATCAGAATAAGCATTATTTACAAGCAGCTCCTTTTGCGAAATTTGTATTTAATGCTATACAATCAGCAGACCCTTATGATGCTACTCTAAACCCTTCACCCTATAAAGGTATTCAATATGTTGGAATACCTGAATTCCCTGCAATTGGTCATCAAGTGAGTTTAAAATTAGTTGATATGTTAATGGGGCTTATTAACATAGAGCAATTCTTACAAGCAAGCCAAAATATAGCAAAGCAACAAATGAAAGATTCTGGTTATATAGAGTAGTTTGTAGGGTGTTTTTTTATTCTTAACATTCTCAACTGCCTTTACTACACCCTAAACCGTTTAACTTGTTCATCCAATTGACTGGCTTTACTTAATAAGTGTGTAGTGGCATCTGCATTTTGTTGAGTTTGATTAGTGGCGAGTTGAATTAATTGTGAAATTTCCTCAATGGTTGTTGCTATTTCATGGGTGACATTGGACTGCTGTTCAGTTGAGGCGGCAATTGAGGTGATCATGCTAGCTACATCATTAACATGGTTGACAGCTTCTTCAATTGACTGCCCTGCGGCCTGAGCATTGTCAGTACCTTGTTCTACCAGTTGAATGCCATTAGCCATAAGCTTTACTGCTTCGCTGGTTTCTTGTTGAATAGCTTGAATTGAGCGAGTAATTTCTTCGGTTGAGGTGCTGGTGCGCTGAGCTAATTGTCGTACTTCATCGGCTACCACTGCAAACCCTCGACCTTGCTCGCCTGCACGAGCTGCTTCAATAGCAGCATTTAGCGCTAATAAATTGGTTTGCTCTGCAATGTCACGAATTACTTCGGTAATACGGCCAATTTCTTCGCTTTTCGCATTTAAATTTTCGACTGCCTGGTTGCTGCTCATCACGGCTTGTTGAATATCTTGGATAGTTGTGATGGTTGCTTTGAGTTTATCTCCACCTACATTGGCAATATTGGCAGAATCTTGAGCATGGTGTGATGCATCTGCTGTATTTTGTGCCACTTGATTGGCTGCTGCTGATAATTGGTCTACTGCACTGGCTATGGTAGTTATTTTTTCATTTTGATGTTGCATCGAATCTGCTATTTGTTTATTGGCTTCAGTTAATTGAGCTGTTCCCTGGTTTACGTCTTGGGTTGTATTATTCATTTGTTCAACCGATTGACGTAGATGATTTGCCATATGGTTAATTGATTCAGTCAGGTTGCCTATTTCATCTTTGACTTTGACGGGTAAATTTTTTCCAGAAAGATCACCATTGGCAATTTCATTTGCCTTACGATTAAGTGGTACTAAGGCACTGACTAGCTGTTTACTCAGTATCACTCCAATAATAATGCTGACTAACAGTGTTGCTATGCTGGCACTAATGACAGTCAGGCTGATTTTTTCTATGGCTTCACCTAGTACCATGGTATCTTGTTGAGTTAATTGATTTTGTTGTTTGATAATTTCAGTAATTTGCTCAACTCTAGGCACAGCTTCTGTTGCCATTAAGTGATAAGCTTTATTCCAGTCGTTGCCTTTACGTAACTTGATCATTTCTTCGGGTAGTGGAGCAAACAGCTGACGCATTTTAAGATAAAGCTTCCAAATGCGAACTTCTGTTTCTGTAAACAAGTAAGTCATGTCTTCAACTGGCTTTAGTTTTGTCTGGTTTATTTGCCAGTTGGCTTGGAATTTTGCAGCGAAACGATTATCACCTGTGATTAAAAAGTCCTTTAAATTCGAAATACTATTACTTAATGAACTGTGGCTATCAGCAAATAATTTAAGGAGATGCTTGCGTTTAGGGGTGGCTATTTGTTGGTCTTCTTCGTTCATTAAAATATTAAGTTGATCTAAAGCGGTATCTGCGTAAGGACCTGCATCGTTTAATAGCATTGTAATCGCAGGTATGTTTGCTTCTGTATGGCTTAGTGCTTCTATTTTATCTTGCCATTGTCGTAACTCTGTCATGATCGGACTGAGCTGATTTAAGCTATCACTCAGTTGATGGTCTTTTTGACTTGGTCGATTAGCTAGTTGGGTGAGTTGTTGTTGAGATTGCTGAATAGTTTCCCATGCTGATATGCGTTGTTTTTTGAATTTTTCTGCCTGTGCTGGTTGGTTGCCTAGAATTAAATAGCCCCGTAAAGCTGCGATTGAAGTATATAAGCCATTCAGTAACTCTTTACTGGAATTAACAACCACAAACTGGTGTTCAATCAGGTAGCTTTTTGCCTGGTTAATTTGGGTCGTGCGCTGCAGAGTTAAGAAGGCAGTAGCAGCGATCAAGGCAATGATTGTACCAAACCCAATGACTAGCTTTGTGGTGAGAGAGAGTTTCATTGTTGACGTTGTTTTTCAATATTACTACTGGTTCAAGTGTAGATGATAGGAGATAAGGGCATCTCTAAAAATGTACTTTTTCCGCAATAGCGGCGTTTGCTCCGTACTCAGGTCCTCATGTATTCCCTATACACTGCGGCCTTCGGCAACTGCTCCATGCGTTGTTCTAACTTCTGCATCCATGCAGTCGTCCGTGCGGTGCTGCCTTGCTCTAGCGAAAACATTACTATTTTTAGAGACACCCTTAAGTAGCCAGGGCTCGGGATAGTAACGCTACGCTTTTAATACTGGCGTAGATTGCTTTGCTTGGTTCTAAATGGAGCTGCTGGCAAGATTTACTGGTGATGAGTGATAAAATTCTCTGTTGTTTGACTGTCAGCTCAATCAAGCATAAACCGTCAGCAATATTGGTTATTTTGCTGATAGTGCAGGGGATACTATTTAACGCGCTGGTGTTGTGGTTTGGCTCAAGGGCCAGGCTAACATCTTTAGCAGGAATTTCCAGGCGAATCTGACAGCCTGGGCGATAAGGTAGTTTATGTAAGCACACTGAAAAACCATCCAGCTCAAAAAAAGACAAATGATTCAGTTCATCATGCTCGGTTAAGTTGCCTTCAACTACAGAGACCATATGGTGTAAATCCAGCCGTTGTTGTGGGAGGTATTGGCTTAACTGAAAAATATCAATATTGGCTGTAATGTGTCCCTCTTCCATCAAAATGACATGATCAGCCAGTTGGTTGACCTCATGGATATCATGGCTAATGACTAACCAGGGAATTGCTATTTGTTGGGCAAGGTGGTGCAGGTTACTCCAAATTTCCCGACGGCTTGCACGATCAAGTGCGGCAGAAGGTTCGTCCATTAAAATTAGCTGGCTGGCTGCTAATAAACCACGAGCAATGGCCACCCGTTGTTGTTGACCGCCGGATAATTCATAAGGGAAGCGATTAAGCAGTTTCTCAAGGCTTAGCAGGTTAATTGCGTCTGTTAAGCTAAGATATTGAGGGTTATCACTTAATCGGCGTTTAATGGCAAACTGTAAGTTATCCAATACGGTTAAGTGTGGAAATAATCGGGCATCTTGAAATACATAACCAATGCCCCGTTGATATGCTGGTATAAATATATTTTGTTGGGTATCTAGCCAGGTTTGCTGGCCTAATTTAATTGCACCGGTGGCATTTTGGTTTAACCCAGCAAATGTTTTAAATAAAGTAGTTTTACCACATCCAGAAGGGCCAAAAATAGCCGTAATGCCTTGGTTGGTTACTTCACCAGTAACTTTTAGTTGAAATTGGTCCTGGTTATTTTGCAGTAAACACTGAACATTAAAACTTAACATGGGTGGGGTTGCTATCTGCAAATGGGTTTTTACGTTGTAGGCTATATAAAAGCCATAACAATAAGAATGAAAAAGCCAGTAAAATTCCTGCTAGCCAATGGGCTTGTTGGTAATTTAATGACTCTACATGATCAAACAAAGCAATCGATAATACTTGGGTTTCGCCAGGAATATTGCCACCAATCATCAATACTACTCCAAACTCACCGACGGTATGGGCAAAAGCCATGCTTGTGGCAATTAAAAAGCTGCGTTTGGTTAAGGGGATAATTAAATTGAAAAATTGATCCCAGCGGTTGGCCCCCATGCTGGAGGCTGCTTGTAATAATTTAATGTCCAGTTGATTAAATGCAGCCTGCAGTGGCTGAACCATAAATGGCATGGAATATAACACAGACCCAATCACTAACCCTTTAAAAGTAAAAGTGAGAGAGGTACCCGTCAGTTGTAGCCAAAAATTACCAATAAAAGAGTTAGGTGAGAATGCAATTAATAAATAAAAGCCTAGTACTGTGGGTGGTAAAATTAATGGTATTGCCACCAATGCTTCAATCATACTGCGAAAACGGCTACGGCCATGAGCTAGCCACCAGGCAATAGCAGGCCCAATCATTAGTAGAATAATGGTAGTAATGAGTGCTAGCTGAAAAGTGAGCTTAATTGCTAGCCAGTCTTGTTCAGTCAGTATTTCCATTGATATACGGGTATAGAGCTTAATGAGGAGAGTTTTTAATCATTGCTAGTCCCATAGCCATTGCGTTGAATAATCTGGTGACTGTCAGGGCTTTTTAGAAAGACAATAAAGTCAATAGCAGCATCATTGGTAATCGCTTTTTTTAACAAAACGGCTTGTTGTACAATTGGCTGGTAGTGTTTTTGTGGTACTACCCAATAGCTGTTGTTTTTCAAAGTGGCTACTTGTGAGAGTGCAACCAGCCCTAAGTCGGCATTACCACTGGCGGTAAACTGATAGGCTTGGGCTATATTATTCCCCATTACTACTTTATATTTTGCGGATTCCCACAATTTTAGCTGTTTAAGTGTTTGTTCTGCTGCGACCCCATAAGGTGCAAGGTCGGGGTTAGCAATACTAATAAAACGACTATTGTTGATTGCTTGAGCTAAGTTGTTGCTGGTTAAGTGAAAGTCCGCTTTTGGGTGCCAGAATACTAATTTACCGTATGCATAGGTAAAGCGACTATTAGGAATAATTAAATTTTCTTTATCCAGCATTACTGGGCGACGTTGATCGGCAGCTAAAAAAATATCATAGGGAGCGCCGTTTTTAACTTGTGTGTAAAGTAATCCAGTTGCTCCAGAGCTAACTTTAAAGCGAGCCTTGGAGTTATTATGCTTATAGTGGCGGATAAGTTGATGCAGGGTATTTTTAAAGTTAGATGAAACGGCAATGGTTATTTTTTCTGTTTCAGCAAAAGCATGCTGACAAAACATAGTCAGGATTAGTATGAAGAATCCTTTTTTTTTAGTCATATACTAAGACCTTATACTTCTTTTATACCCTATTACTCCATTTGAATTTTCTAACCTTTTTGTGAATCTGACAAAAGGCACTGCTAATGTAAATGCCTAGACTAATCAATGTCAATGATTACCGCCATTTTGGAGTTTTTGCTAGGCACCAGATGTCGACTTTTTGTACGCCTGATTTTTTTAGCAACTGACTTATTTCATTAACGGTGGTACCGGTTGTCACTACATCATCAATTAAGGCCAGGTGGTTTGGTAGAGATTGACATGTTAACTGGAAAGCATAACGAATATTCACGTGTCGTTCTTTAGCTGATAATCCTGTCTGGGCACTGGTTTTTTTATGTCTATGAATCAGGCGACTATGTAAAGGTATTTTTAGCTGTTTACTTAATTGTTTAGCAATCAGCAAGGCTTGGTTAAAGCCTCGTTGTAATTCTCGTTTTCGGTGTAGTGGGGTAGGGATGATTAACTCTGGCCAAGGTTGGTTCAGGTAATCTTGGTTGAGCTTTTCACTTAGTAGATAGGTTAGTGCTTGTCCACAGATTAGTTTTCCGTTGAATTTAAACTGGTGAATCATGTGATCCACTGGGAAGCTATAGCAAAACGCAGGCAGGCATTGGTCAAACTTGGGTGGCTGTGTGTAACAGCGACCACATATCATGTCTTCTGTCTCGACAGGCAATGGCTCTGCACAAAGGCGGCAAGGATATTTTATTCGTGGTAACTGTTTAATACAGTCCAGGCATAATCGGTGATAGGCATCACATGGTGCCTGACATAACCAGCAATAGTGTGGTAATGAAAGATTACTTTTTATCCATTTGTAAACCATGGGGTGTCTTTTGGGTTGACAGATACTCTGTCCTTTATATTATGTCGTCCATACCCTTCGCGAATAACTTTTAGGCTTTGTTGTCATCGCTCGACGGCCTTACCTAAAAACTCTTCGCTTTGGCTAATTATATTATGAAGAGTAATTCATACAGCCGATGATGTAGGATAAAGAAAAATGTCTGCCACCGCTTCCAAGACCAAGCTTATACGTCATGACTGGACTTATGACGAAGTTAAAACACTGTTTGATTTGCCATTTAACGATCTATTGTTTCAGGCACAGACCATTCATCGGCAATTTTTTAATCCTAATGCAGTACAAACCAGTACGCTGTTATCGATAAAAACAGGTGCCTGTCCAGAAGACTGTAAATATTGTCCACAGAGTGGCCATTACAACACTGGTTTAGAAAAAGAAAAGTTACTGGCTGTTGAGCGAGTGCTGGAAAAGGCCAAAGAAGCCAAGCAAGGCGGCGCAAGCCGTTTTTGTATGGGGGCGGCTTGGAAGCATCCTCGTGAAAAAGATATGCCCTATGTGTTGGAGATGGTTAAAGGTGTAAAAGCGCTAGGTTTGGAAACCTGTATGACTCTGGGCATGTTAAATCAAAATCAGGCTGATCAGTTAGCAGAAGCGGGATTGGATTATTACAACCACAATCTTGATACCTCACCTGAATTTTACGGCAATATTATTACTACACGTACTTATCAAGACCGCTTGAATACTTTAGGCAATGTGCGTGATGCGGGTATTAAGGTGTGCTCTGGCGGCATTATTGGTATGGGTGAAACTGAAACTGATCGAATTGGTTTACTAGCGCAACTAGCCAACCTGCCCCAACAGCCTGAAAGTGTGCCGATTAATATGTTGGTAAAAGTAGAAGGCACACCGCTGGAAAATGTAGAAGATTTAGATCCTATCGAATTTATCAAAACCCTGGCTGTTGCCCGAATTATGATGCCAGCCTCTCATGTACGTTTGTCCGCAGGCCGTGAACAAATGTCTGATGAAATGCAGGCATTGGCCTTTTTTGCGGGAGCGAATTCTATTTTTTATGGAGAGTGCTTGCTCACAACAGCTAACCCAGAAAAGAACAAAGATTTAATGCTGTTCAAGCGGCTGGGGATTAAGCCAGAGCAACGTATTGAAAAGTCCGACGAAGAGCAAACCTCGGATATTTTGCAAGCAATTCAAGACAAGCAAAATAATGAGCTGTTTTACGACGCAGCCCAAAGTCAGTAAAGCCAGTTGGTGTTGTATCAATGACAGATTGGAGTCGCCTGACCAGTCGATTAGCTCAGCGCCAACAACAGCAGTTGATGCGTCAGCGAAATACGATTGAAACGGCTCAAAACGCAGAAATTGTTAGTAATGGCCAAAAGCTGCTGAATTTCTGCAGCAATGACTATTTGGGGTTAGCCAATCACCCCCAGGTGGTTGCTGCCTTGCAACAAGCTGCTGCGGAATATGGGGTGGGTAGTGGTGCTTCTCACCTAGTCAATGGTCATTCAACTCTCCATCACCAGTTAGAGGAAGCATTAGCTGCGTTTACGGGTCATCAACGAGCGCTGCTGTTTTCCACTGGCTATATGGCCAATGTTGGGGTTATTAGCGCCTTAGTCGATAAAGGCGATCTGGTGTTACAAGACAAGCTCAATCATGCCTCATTAATTGATGGTGGCCTGTTATCTGGAGCGCGTTTTGCTCGCTATCTCCATAATGATGTAGTCAGCCTAACTCAAAAGCTTCAGCAGCATCAGGCTAATCAACAGCTAATCGTTACTGATGGGGTGTTCAGCATGGATGGAGATATTGCCCCGTTAAACGAAATTGCAGCAGTTGCCAAGCAACATAATGCCTGGCTAATGGTGGATGATGCGCATGGCATTGGCTGTCTTGGGCCAAATGGAGAAGGCGCAGTTGCTGAGGCAGGGCTAGCGGGTGAGGATGTACCCATATTAATTGGCACCTTTGGTAAAGCGTTAGGAACGGCTGGAGCTTTTGTCGCGGGGGATGAGGTATTAATCGAGTCACTCATTCAGTTTGCTCGGCCTTATATTTACACCACAGCAATGCCGCCTGCTATTGCTGCAGCTACGTTGGCTAGTCTCAAGTTGGTGCAAACTGAGAGCTTTCGGCGAGAAAAGCTTAAGCAGCGTATTCATCAGTTTCGCTCAGGCGCTAGCCAGCTTGGTTTGCAGTTAATGGAGTCAACTACCGCAATTCAGCCAATTGTAGTGGGAGATACTGAAACGGCTTTAAAGCTTAGCCAGTTTTTAAAAGCTCAAGACATATTGGTTACAGCTATCCGTCCACCTACAGTACCAACAGGGACTGCCCGATTGAGAGTAACGCTGTCTGCCAGCCATTCTGAGCGGCAGGTCAATCAGCTGTTAGATGCTTTAGCCAAAGCCTGTAAACAGCTTAAAGATACTTCTAGCCAGTTGAATTAGTGGTATGTCAGTGAATTACTCAGCGCCACTTTCGTTAGTATTAATCCCCGGTTGGTCAATGCCTGCAGCTGCCCTTGAGCCACTTGCAGAATCTTTATCTGGCGAGTGGCCTGTTACGATTTTGCAGTGGCCTACCGAGTTGGAAGTTTGGCAGCACCAAGATAGCTTGCTTGATGCGATGGCCGCTCAGTTACCAGAAGGGCCAGTTGTATTGGTGGGGTGGTCGCTGGGAGGACAAATAGCGAGTTTGTTGGCTGCCGTAAAAGGCTGTAAAAATAAGCTCAGTGTCCAATATGGAGTAGCATCTGGTAGGGAACGGGAGGATAAAAGGGAAAAAATAAAAGGCTTAATTACTCTGGCTAGTAATCCCCGCTTCGTAGCTAACCAAGATTGGCCTTTTGGCATGGACCAGCACACCTTCAAAGCTTTCCAGCAAGGCTTTAATCAGTTCCCCGCTAAAACCCTGAAAGAGTTTTGCTTGTTGGTGGCAAAAGGGGCAGGTAATTATCGTGCTACAGCAAAATCACTTCAGCAATTACAATCTCAAGTAGACTTGAGCCATGAAGTGTTAGCAGAGGGGCTTAAGCTATTGGCAACTCTCGATACGCGTTGCCTATTACAGCAACTCACTTGTCCTCAATTGCATTTATTAGCAGAGCAAGATGCCTTAGTTAATCACCAGCTAGTGGAATGGTTTCAGCAGCAAATATTACCTGTCACTAGCTTTGCTAAAACAGGCCATTACCTAATGACTGAAGCAGATGAAGTAGCCAGTCAGATAAAGCAGTTTGTCGTGGAGTGCAATTAACAATGAAAAGGTTGGATACACTCGACTGGTCATGGGTAGGTGCAGCAAAGCCGCTTACTGGTGAGTATCATCCTGCAATTGATGAAAGGCAACAATTAGCTACTAATGAACAAACGCTCGTTGACAAGCAAACAATTGATCAGAACGTTGATAAACAAAAAGTTGCAGCTGCTTTTAGTCAGGCAGCGCCTTGTTATGATAGTGCTGCAAAATTGCAACAACGGGTGCTTGATGGGGTAGTTCAACAGCTGCCTAATTTGGCAAATCATCCAGTTATTGTTGATCTTGGCTGTGGTACAGGAAAAGGTTTACAACAGCTAACCCAGCGTTATCCCTCGGGGCAGTTATTTGGCTTGGATCTGGCCTATGGCATGTTGGCCCATGCTCGTTCAAATAAGAGTATTTCTGCAAGCTGGTGTTGTGCCGATGCAGAGCAGTTGCCCTTACAGGCAAGCAGTATTGATTTAGTCTTATCTAGCCTGGCGATTCAATGGTGCCAGTCTTTTCCTAAGCTACTAAGCCAGATACAACAAGCCTTAAAGCCAGGTGGCTATTTTGTATTTAGCACCTTGACGGAAGGTACTTTGGTGGAGTTAAGTCAAGCTTGGCAAAAAATTGACCACTATGCCCATGTGAATAAATATCCCAGTGAAAGTTGGCATTACCAGCAGGTTAAAACTAGGGGCTTTCAGATTGTTCAGGCTGAAAATAAGCAGGAAGTGGTCTATGAGCAAAACCTGAAAGCAATCTTGGAAGGGTTAAAGAGTATTGGTGCTGGCACGGTTAATGGTAAACGCCGCAACAGCCTAATGACTCGCCGACAATATCGCCAATTAACCAACCATTATGAAAACTTTCGTCAGCTTGCAGGCTTACCTGCAACCTATCAAGTCCTCTACGCAGTGTTACAGAAAAAGCCATGAAATCTCCTTTCTTTGTTACTGGCACTGATACAGAAGTAGGCAAAACGCTGATCAGTTGTGCTTTGCTACGGAAAGCACAACTGCAGGGGCTGAAAACGATTGGTTTGAAGCCACTGGCGGCTGGGTGTGTCCAAACTAACGATGGTCTGCAAAATGAGGATGCGCTTGCGCTACAGCAGTGCTCCACAGTTAAATTGCCTTACCAACAAATTAATCCCATTGCCTTAGAGCCACCCATTGCACCTCATATTGCGGCGGCTGAAATAAATAAGCCGATTCGTGCTGATAGGTTGGTTGGCTATTGTCGGGGGGCCTTAATGCAGCCAGCAGATTTCAAATTAATTGAAGGCGCTGGAGGGTGGCGAGTGCCCCTCAATTATCGAGAGACCCTAGCTGATGTAGCCAAGCAGCTTAATTGCCAGGTGATATTGGTAGTTGGAATGAAGTTGGGCTGTATCAATCATGCGCTATTAACTTATGAAGCCGTTATGAGAGATGGCTTAACCGTGGCAGGCTGGGTAGCGAATCAAGTACAGCCTGAGATGTCGCGATTGGAAGCCAATATTGAAACCCTTCAACAAATGCTGCCAGCACCCTGTCTTGGGGTGGTGCCTTATCAAGAGCAGCCCACCCCTGAGAGTGTTAGTGAATATCTAAAAATGCCAAGTTTTTAGCTCGATTATCAGCCGCCCTTCACAGACTATTATTTATAACAAATACCATTATTATGAAAAATCCATTTAATCTGGCTGGTGCTGCTTGTGGTTAAATAATCTACAGAGTTATAGGTTTGCTTAATGGACGTTGATTGAGAGGGTTAACACATGCAAGTAAACTCTGCTTTTAGTTCGGGATTAGCTGGAATACAACGTGGCATGCAAGGGGTGCAGGCATCAGCAGAAACCATTGCAGAAGCCAATGCTCGTGATAGTTTTTCCATGAATAAAATTACCGAAGCCATTGTTGATCTTAAGGTTAATAAACATACTGTTGAAGCATCAGCAAAAGTTATTAAGGCTGCTGATGAAAACATGGGGACCTTGATAGATACATTGGCATAAACAGCTTTGATATAGAAACTAACACTTAAGCTTTTGCAACATCCTCTTTTGGTCGAGGTCAAACCCTCGTAAGAGGTGAATATAAATGCAGGTAGTTACACCAGTATTAATCCCAACGGTGGTAACGCCTTTTTCTCCACCAGGTAAGCCTTCGGATGCCATTAGTCGGGCAGAAACCGAGGCCACTACCTTTGCGCCGATCGATCAGACCTCTGAACTTACTCCAAAACGAGAAATAGAGCAGTCTCCTTCATCTTCAGAAGAGCAGGCTCGTAATCGTCAGCAAGAAATTGTGCAAGGTCAGGAAGACGGTGAAGGGCAAAGTTCACAACAGATTCAGCAGCAACCCAGTCAACCAATTCAAGAGCAACAGGAGCAGGCTCAGCAACAGCAACAAATAGAAAAGCAACAACAGCAGCTAAAAGAGCAGCAAGATTTAGCTGTGATACAGCAACTGGCCAAACGAGACCGTGAAGTACGTGCCCATGAACAAGCTCACCAAGCAGTTGGAGGTAGATACGCTGGAGCTGCCAGTTTTACTTTTGAACGTGGTCCCGATGGTGTTGCCTATGCAGTCGGTGGAGAAGTACCAATTAATACCGGTGCAGTAGCGAATAACCCTGAAGCGACCATTCAAAAAGCCCAAACTATCCGTAGAGCAGCATTAGCACCAGCACAGCCCTCTGCACAAGACCGGACAGTTGCGGCACAAGCGACTCAGCTTGAACTACAGGCGCGACAAGAGCTGGCTATTCAGCAGCAAGAAAAAGTCGAAGCAGCAGAGGTGGAGCGTCAAGCTGAAGCAGAAGAAGTTGCTACTACTGAGCAAGCAGAACCCACCAATAGTACTTCAGAAGAAGTGCAAAATTCTGATGCTCAAGAACAGGAATTAGTACAGAACCAGTCATTTAATGCTGTAACAGAAGGCTCTGCGGAGCAGCTTGAAACGCTGGAATCGCAAACAACGCTTAATCGTCGTAATCTTACTATCTACAATGATTTTGTTGAAGTGGCTGCAAATAGCTCCCAAGCTAGCCAGTCGTCACCTATTGACTTTATTGCTTAACATCAAGACTTAATTCTTTTCACTCAAAACTTTTTTTTGCAAAGTTGTCACTTAACGACTTTATGTTGTCTATTGAATTTTAGTTGCTTACTTGGTGGCTAATCAGTCAATAAAAACACTATGTAAGAAAAACAATCATGCTTGACAATAAACAGAACTGAACTTATGTTTTAAACAATTGTTTGATTCTCTTGGCTTTCAATCGCTGTGCCTAATTCAAAGAAGTGATCATTAAGAAAGCTAAACTATGAATAAATAACGAGAATTATAGAGGTGCGTTAACAATGCCAGAGTATAAAGCCCCCTTACGAGATATCCGATTTGTGCGTGATGAAGTGCTGTCTTACCCAGAGCACTACGAAACGCTGCCAGGCTGTGAAGAAGCAACCCCGGATATGGTTAATGCCATTCTGGAAGAGGGCGCCAAGTTTTGTGAGCAGGTGCTAGCACCTCTAAACCAGGTGGGCGACCAGGAAGGTTGCCAACTAACGGATGGTGGAGTGAAAACCCCAACAGGTTTTAAAGAAGCTTATCAGCAATATGTTGAAGGTGGTTGGCCTTCTTTAGCTCATGAGACTGAGTATGGCGGCCAAGGCTTGCCTGAGTCACTAGGGCTCGTAATGAGCGAGCTGATCGGAGAGTCAAACTGGTCTTGGGGGATGTATCCAGGTTTGAGCCATGGCGCAATGAATACCCTGACAGCTCATGGCACTGAAGAACAAAAGCAGCTGTATCTGACCAAACTAATTTCAGGTGAGTGGACAGGCACTATGTGTCTTACAGAGCCACACTGTGGTACAGACTTAGGATTGCTGAGAACCAAAGCTGAACCTCAAGCCGATGGCAGCTACAAAATTTCTGGCACCAAAATATTTATTTCTGCAGGCGAACACGATATGGCTGAAAACATTGTTCATATCGTATTGGCAAGATTGCCAGATGCACCAAGTGGCACTAAAGGTATTTCCCTTTTTATCGTGCCTAAGTTTGTGCCTAATGAAAATGGTGAGCTGGGTGATCGTAATGAAGTGAGTTGTGGCTCGCTAGAACACAAAATGGGTATTCATGGTAATGCAACTTGTGTAATGAACTTTGATAGTGCAACTGGCTATTTAATTGGGCCACCAAATAAAGGCTTGAACTGCATGTTTACCTTTATGAATACGGCGCGGCTAGGTACTGGTTTACAAGGGTTAGCTCATACTGAAGTGGCCTATCAAGGTGCATTAGTTTATGCCAATGAACGACTACAAATGCGTTCGTTAACTGGACCTAAATCACCAGATAAACCTGCCGATCCAATTATTGTACACCCCGATGTACGACGGATGCTGCTGACAATTAAATCTTTTGCTGAAGGTAACCGAGCACTGGCTTATTACGCTGCAAAGTTAGTGGATGTTACTAAGCAGGCTGAAAGCGAAGAAGAGCGTGAAGAAGCAGACCAATTACTTTCTTTCTTAACCCCGATTGCTAAAGCTTTTATGACTGAAGTTGGGTTTGAAGCAGCTAATCATGGAATGCAGGTATATGGTGGACATGGTTATATCAGTGAGTGGGGCATGGAACAGAATGTTCGCGATTGTCGTATAGCATTAATGTATGAAGGCACCACTGGTATTCAAGCATTAGATCTGTTGGGTCGTAAGGTATTAATGACCCAAGGTGAGTCATTAAAATGCTTCACTAAAATAGTGCATAAATTCTGCAAAGCTAATGAAGACAATGAAGCATTAAAGGAATTCATCGAACCGCTTGCGACCCTTAATAAAGAGTGGGGCGAACTAACCATGAAAATTGGTATGGCCGCCATGCAAAACAGGGATGAAGTTGGTGCCGCTGCTTATGATTATTTGATGTATTCCGGTTACGCCTGTTTAGCCTATTTTTGGGCAGAGATGGCGAAAGTGGCGAGTGAAAAGCTGGCTGCAGGAACAACGGAAGAAAGCTTCTACCAAGGTAAAGTGAAAACGGCGCAGTTTTATTACCAGCGAATTTTGCCTCGCACCTTGATGCATAAAGCGACCATATTATCAGGTG
Source organism: Spartinivicinus ruber (assembly GCF_011009015.1). Classification (NCBI taxonomy): domain Bacteria; kingdom Pseudomonadati; phylum Pseudomonadota; class Gammaproteobacteria; order Oceanospirillales; family Zooshikellaceae; genus Spartinivicinus; species Spartinivicinus ruber. The sequence continues at coordinate 5,740,623 of NZ_CP048878.1, read as the reverse complement.
CAGATAATTTAATGGGGGTGGAAACAGCCGAGTTTGGTGAAGTTTAAGATTTAATACTCTCAGATCCAGGAAATTAGCAGCGATGATTTGCCCGTAGTTTAGCTACGGGCTTTTTTTTTAGCCTTCATCTAAAATTGCAAAGGTAATAAAAGTAGCCATTAGCAGTATGCCAATGATAAGTGCTAACGAGTTTATTTGACTTAAAAATATGGCCAAACTCAACCAATAGTATTTAAGGCGTTGTTTTTTTTGCAGGTATTTTTGGGTAAATAAGCGACGATAGAAGTGCTTAGGGTCAGGGGATTTATCCTGCATCCAGATGGGTAATAATTTCTCGAGTAGCTGCTGCCAAATTAACTTCATAACTGCAGGCACCTCTAAAAGTACACTTTTTTCTCGATAACTGTGTTAGCTCCGTACTCAGGTCCTCATGTATCCTTTTATACGCTGTGGCCTTCGACTCCTGCTCCATGCGTTGCTGGCTTGCTCTCATGAAAAAATTACTATTTGTAGAGGTACCTTTGACTGAACAGAGAGTAAAACCTAATTCATAACTCAGCATTATTTTATTGGTAAAGCATCTAAAATGACTAAAACCAAAAACTTAAGTGTAGTTGCTGAAAGTCTATTCCATCATTATTACTATTAATGCCTGCATTTGAGTAATGAATATAGCGATAGCCTAGTTCAAACTGCCGCTGGCTTCCAATTTGCAAACCAATTCCAATACGGTCTTCAAACTGGAAGTTGCTGCCAAGATCTACTGCTGAAAAGGACTTTGCCACGATTTTAGAGTGTGTGAGTAAAGCTGCACCCACTCCAATTTCCAAATAAGGGGTAAGGGCGTTAAAGAATGCATCTCTAGGTTTGATTCTAAATATAGGACTAAAGGAAATAGCAGTAGTTGAGCCATTACCTTCAGCAGACAAACCATCTTCATGACTGAGCTGGTTTTCCCAATAGATCAGGCTGAAATCATAGTAACCGGAGAGAAGCCAACGAGAACCTTGTAGCCAGTCTTGTTGCCAGTCCCAAAGTAATGAAACCCTGTAACTATCCATATTTGCATTTGAGTTAGTTTCTGGGCCAGTGCTAACGGAAATGCCATCAAAAAAGCTATCAGCCGCACTATAGCTGTAACTTAAATAACTCAAGATAAAAATACTCAAAAGTTTTATGGGCATATTGTGTCCTTACATACAGCTCATTCCATTAAGGGGCAGATAGTTAATTATAGGTTTAAATCTTAAATACAGTATTTCAAAAAATAAAAACTAATTAGTCAAATTATGGTGTAACAGGCAGGTTAAGTTTGATTTATTATTGATGTATACCCTGATAAAAATATATGGAGGCCACAGATGGCAGAATATAAAGCACCAATCACTGATATGCAGTTTGTGCTGTATGATGTGTTTAAAGCAGACCGGCTGTGGTCACAGTGGAAGTCGCTGGCTGATCTAGTTGAGCGTGATACAGCTGATGCCATTTTGGAAGAAGCAGGTAAATTAGCGACAAATCTGCTGGCACCTATTAACCGATCAGGTGATGAAGAAGGTGTAAAGTGGAGTGAAGGAAAGGTAACAACCCCTGAAGGTTTTAAAGGGGCGCATCATACTTATGCAGAAGGTGGCTGGGTTGGCCTAACCGGTAATCCGGAATACGGCGGTATGGGTATGCCCAAAATGCTGTCAGTGCAAGTGGAAGAAATGGGTTACAGTGCCAATAACTCATTTATGCTTTATCAAACTCTGTCATCTGGTGCTTGTCTAGCTATAGATAAGCATGCTACTGAAGAGCTAAAAACTACCTATCTGGAAAAAATTTACAGCGGTGAATGGGCGGGTTCAATGTGTTTAACAGAACCCCATGCAGGTACAGACTTGGGTATTATTCGGACAAAAGCAGAGCCTCAACCTGATGGTAGCTACTTGGTTACAGGTACCAAAATTTTTATTACCGGTGGTGAGCATGATTTAACCGATAATATCATTCACCTGGTTTTAGCAAAACTACCTGATGCGCCAGCAGGCTCGAAAGGGATTTCATTATTTTTAGTGCCTAAAATAATGGTGAATGAAGATGGCTCTTTAGGTGAGCGTAATGCCGTTCATTGTGGGTCGATTGAGCATAAAATGGGGATTAAAGCATCCTCAACCTGTGTGATGAACTTTGATGGCGCTAAAGGCTATTTAGTCGGTGAAGTGAATCGTGGTCTGGTTTGTATGTTTACCATGATGAACTATGAAAGGCTTTCTATTGGTATTCAGGGTTTGGGCTGTTCTGAAATGTCATATCAGAAAGCGCTGTCTTATGCCAAAGAACGCTTGCAAGGTAAAACCATTATTAATGGCAAACGTTCTGATCACATAGCAGACCCCATTATCGGCCACCCAGATGTACGGCGAATGTTGCTTAATATGAAAGCAATGACCGAGGCAGGCAGAGCATTTTCCACTTATGTGGCGATGCAATTAGATACTGCTAAATATGCGACAGATGAGACTACCAGAGAAAATGCCGAAAAACTGGTAGCGTTACTAACCCCTATTACTAAAGCATTTTTTACTGATATAGGCTTAGATAACTGTGTATTGGGGCAGCAGGTATATGGTGGGCACGGTTACATAAGAGAATGGGGACAAGAGCAATTAGTACGTGATGTGAGAATCGCACAAATTTATGAAGGCACCAACGGCATTCAGGCACTTGATTTGATGGGCAGAAAAGTGGTGCATAATAAAGGTGAGTTTTTTAATTGCTTTGCCGATGAAGTGAAAACTTTTATCAGTAATGAGAAAAGCAATCCGGACTTAGCTGAATATATTGAGCCGTTAGAAAGAGCATTAAATAACTTGGTGGTATTAACTGCCTGGATTATTGAGCAGTCAGCAAATGATGTGAATGAAGTAGGCGCAGCTTCTGTTGAATATCTGCATGTGTTTGGTTACACCGCTTATAGTTATATGTGGGCGCTAATGGCAAGAACGGTGTTGGAGAATAAAGCCGAAGGGGATTTTCTGCAAAGTAAGTTGCTAACAGCTAACTATTTTAATAAGCGTCTATTGCCCCGAGTTTATGGTTTAACTGAAGCCATTCGTGCGGGGTGTGGTCCTTTATACACATTTAGTGAAGAACATTTTTAAAAAATATTCTTTTTCCTCTATAGCTGTGTTAGTTCTGTACTCTTGGTCCTGCTAGGTCTTTTATAAATACTTGAGGAAATTATCGCTAAGCACGCAGTAGCTGCTTAGCCCTCATGTATTTTTTACATACACTGTGGCTTTCGATAACTGCTCCATACAGTCGTCCATGCGGCGCTAATCTCGTTCTCACGAAAAATTACTATTTTAAGAATAGAGTTTCCTGGACGGAAAAACTGTAGGAGATTTCCTACGACATTTGGTGTATATATCTGATTGAGTGTTTTTGATTTTAGGCTACCATAGCAGCCAGTTTTCTTTACCCGCAGCAACAGGGAAGTTGTGTAGGACGTGGTTTGAAGAAAACGGATTTCTTATGGAGTAGGGTCTGGTAAGATACTCACCCCGCTATATAATAATAGCGGGGTTTTTTTATGCTCTGTATTTTTAACTATGCTATTTTCGCAATAGTTTGTACACAGAGCATTATGTAGCTGATTTGGTTATGGGCACACCCATTTCCAATCCCAAGGATCAAAATAGCAACTGCTACTACCTGTGTCGGGTTCTGTTCCTGTGTCGCTTGTTAAGGATTTGGCTTTTTTCACTGCTTCATAAGCATCAATTATTCCTGCGCCGCAGCCATAGCGATGGCACTTACTGTCGCTGGGGAAGTTTCTGGCTGTATCAGTTAAAATAGACTTCACCTGATTTGGAGTAATATCAGGGTTAACCGAATACATTAATGCCACTACGCCTGCAACATGAGGAGCAGCCATACTGGTTCCTTGATAAAATTCGTAATTATCAAAACCAGGGCCGTCTTCACCACTGTTTAAAGTGGATAAAATACCTTTGGACTTATCTTCCCAAACTAATTCATTGTCACTATTCCGATAATTAGTTTCACCACCGGGTGCTGCAACAGTAACTTGATTACCGTAATTGGAATACCAGGATTTATTACCGTCGCGGTTGGTTGCAGCAACGTTAATAACACCTGGGCAATTTCCAGGAGACGCATTGGAGGCATTCATGCCTTCGTTCCCTGCGGCAACTACCACGGTTACCCCTTTTTCAACAATGTCTTCAATGGTGTAGCGGTAGGTTGAAGAACAGCGCCCATAGCCACCTAAACTTAAATTAATCACTTGTGCTGGGTTGTAATTTGTAGGAACTCCTTGCACTTTAATACCAGCAGCCCAGCGCATGCCATCGGTAATATCAGAGGTGTAACCACCGCATTTTCCCAGTACGCGAACGGGTAGTATTTTTGATTTCCAAGCCACGCCTGATACACCTGTACCATTATTTGAAGTGGCAGCTATAGTCCCTGCTACATGGGTACCATGCCAAGAGCTGGTTGTATCTCTTGAGGGGCTATTAAATCCACAATCTCCAGCGTTAGCGGCATCACCTGGGTCATATTCGTTGCTATCTCTCCCGGTTCCATCATTCGCATTATCACTGTCAGAAATAAAGTCGTAGCCAGATACTAAATTGGCTTTTAAGTCAGTATGGGGGCGAATGCCGGTATCAACAACAGCGATAATTACATCTTTACTGCCAGTCGTAATATTCCAAGCTTTTGGTAAATTAATTCCCCCGACGGAATCATGATAATTCCATTGTTCACTGTAGCGTGAGTCATCAGGAATTTGTTGTTTGGTCATTATGTAGTCTGGTTCAGCATACGCCACGTGACTTTTATCATTTAACTCTTTGGCTATTTTTTCAGCGGTTGCCAAGTCTACAGATTCCCCTATGTGGTAAACTTGAGCTCCAGTGCTGGTACGACGCACATGTTTTAATGACTTGCCTGCAACCATTAATGGCCTGTTCGCGTTAATATCAGCTGCAGCACTGCCACTTCGTTGTACTTTTTTATATTTGACAATAATTCTGTCGGTAGCAGGTGCAATATCAGCCAGGGAGGTTGCACCATAAGTTGCTAATAATGACGCAGAAACAGCAGTAAACAGTTTCTTAGGGTTCATTTACTCACTCCTTATATTATTTTTCTTCAACCTGTGTACCCTTGGCGAATGGCTTTTAGGGGAAATCTGCTACGGCAAGGCTTGTTGCAGCATTTAACGTGCTGGTTAGGGCGCATCCCTCAATAGCTTCATCTAAAAACCTTAAGTCTTGGGTATGAATTTATTGTATTTTTGTTTTATAGGTGGGAAGTAGTACTAACAACATTGAATTAATTCATCTCCCCTGAATACAAATTACGTCGTTTGTATGGCCATCCTGCTACGCAAGTTTACTCTAGAGGCATAAATAGTATTCTTTGTATTCATTATTGTTATTATGATTTGCCCCGAATAAGAGTTAATTAAAAATTGATCGATGTCAAATTATTTTATTGAATATCTTTAGCTAAAATTTGTTATTTGCCGTTCGATTGTATGACATGGTTTATAAGGGTTTTCTAGTCATTTTTTATACTCCAGGTTGGTTGGCTTTATATTAGCTACTGTTGTTTTTGCTTTTGTTATTTTGTTTGCTGCTGTGTTCATAGTAAAGCAAAAGGTGGGCCATAGCCAAAATTAGGAAAAATAATAATTTTTTAGGAGTTGGGTGCATGGTTTTGATGCATGCGCTTTAATTTGGTGGCTCTGTTTTTTATACAAAAGTTGTAGTTTTATTTGGTGGGAGAAGAGTTTTGTTGAAAGGCTGGTGGGTGGCTTTGTCCCGTCAAGCTGTAGGTCTGTAAGATTTTACTGTTGTAAGGATGATAACAAGTTTTTGTATATAACAATATGCTTTTATCGTTTAAATTTTCTGGTCCAAGCTTTTATCAGGTCGCATAAATTTTTCATATGATATAAGAATCTTTGATGCCTGGTAAAATATTTAGTCTAGTTAACGGACTTGCCGCTAAGTAGTTTCATTGAAATAATTCCTACAGCTAAAACTTTTATTAAGCCTGCTTGTTTTAGTTTGGTTTTTTTATTTGATTCTGAACCAGAGTTCTGTTTTTTTTTGTGTTGGTTGCTTTTGGCAAAAAATATTGGCTATTTAAGTTCTCTGCTTGCCAAGAATAGATTGGTTGACGATCAGTGAGTGATAATATAGGTAGCGATGCTGACAAAGTGGTTTTAAATACTTTGGAGTGAAGCGGAGCGATGTTCATTGAGTAAGTAGGCACTGCTTTAACATGAGTTGGCAGTAAAATAATAAAAAATACTGCAACTATAGTATGTAACAGTTTCATAATAAGCTCCTGACCATTTAGAAAAAGAAGCCCTGCATGAGCAGGGCGAAAGTCGTTAGGAAGTAGGTCACTAGATATAGAGCAAGCCTTGTTCCAAATCTGAAAACCGGTTTACTTTTAGCTAGTTAACAAAAATGCTTTGAATAGAATCACTCTTATTGTTAATTAAGTGGACAATAGGGGGAAGGAACATCAATAAATGAAGTGTGCAACTATTTACTTTTTTATTTCGATTTTATTACGAAAAAGTGATTGAAAATAGAAGGTAGCACATGAACTGTCGTACGAATATTGGAATACTGAAAAACTATACATCAAACACTTTATATTAATTTGAACTGGTTATCTTTTCTAAGGAGATTTTTATATTACTCTAGTGATTACTGCTTATAGCGCCTGGTTCTACAAGCAGCTGCTTGAGATGCACTTTCATACTAGTATGTTGTCAGGTGTGTTTTGAAAAAGTTGTTTTGTAGGAAGGATGCTTAAGAAATTAACGGTTGCTTTAAAAGGCTACCGTTGTACTTCCCTAAACCTAGCGTTGATGTTAGCTGTCTCTTTTTAAGAGGCAGCTTTTTTTAGCTTAAAATTTAAGTTTGCAGGTTGTTTATTCTTTTGCTCAACCCACCGTATTAATTTCCATCACTTACCTTGTTCACAAATTGGCTCAAAAACGATCAACATCTGTTTTTTGCTTGCATAAGATAGCTTCTTGTGTATATAGAAGGTGTTTATCGGTGTCATTTAACCCGCAGCCAGTCAAATCACAAGCTGTTACTCAGGAAGCGTCGCGTTACCCACCTGCCAGATGGTTATTCTTGTGTGGGCGGTTAGGGAGAGTCAGGTTCACCTGTTACGTTCTCGCAGTTGTATTGCCTATTATTATTGTATTAGATATTTTGCGGCTACTGGCAAAAACACGTCAGCCTGATTTAATTGATGTGATACCTGCTGTTACACCTTGGATTGTGGTGTCTGTGGCTGCGACGATACTGTTACCTCTCATTATTAGGCGTTTGCATGACTTTGGTTGGTCGGCTTGGTATTGTGCGGGGTTGTTAATCCCCTTTGCTAATTTATTGGTACTAATTCATTTGTTTATTGGTGCAGGGCAACAGCAACCTAATCGTTATGGACCAGCTCCAAAGCCAAACACGCCAATTATCTGGGTGCTATTTGGCTTTTTAATGGGCGTTCCGTTTCTTTATTTCTATAAGATCTTCAAGACTTACCTACTATTTTTGTTAATCGCGATATACTAACGTAACGGTCCAGGTAGGTTATGAGTTAGGTAAATGAAGGTCAGTCAGTTAATTAGTTTAATGCTGTGGTTAGTGGCAGTCCCTGCACTATCAGAAATGTATAAATGGGTGGATAAGCAGGGGAATGTTCATTATAGCGATAAGCCTCCAGCTAATGCGCAGCAAAAATCCGAACAAGTGGAAGTTAAAGTGCAGAATACTGACTTTAACTATCTAGATGCAGAAGCCAAGCGCAAACAGCAACAAATCAGAAGAAACAAGGCTATTCAAAAACAACAACAAAATCGACAGGAAGCTAAGAAAAAAGAGGACCCACGTGAGAAAGCCTGTCAAAATGCCAAGCAACGCTTAAGTAAATTACAGGGAAGAGTGGTATTTGTGGATAAAGATGGCAAAGAACTAAAAGTCACCGAAAAAGAAAGGCAGCAACAAGAGAAACAATTAGCAGAGCAAATTAAAAAGTATTGTAAATAGAATAATAGAGCGAATTTTCCCTATTTTAGACTACCGCAACAGGCTACGGAGGAGGTTAAATAACTCGTTCACCTGCTCCTAATTTAGATTGCTCATTTGTCGCAACCAACATCGCTTTAGCATGTTGCTTTAATGTGTTCCAGTCAGGTTCATTCACCGTAATTCCATTTACCCAGGCGTGCTGCTTAGCGCTATTCAACTGTTCTGCAGTAATATTCTGGTCGTATTCTTCGGGATGGGGTGGCTGAAAAGGTTTTTTGCTAACTTCAATAGTTAGTGAGTGTAAGCAGTCTTTTGGCGTATCAGAAATATAAATCTCTGGTAGCTGGTTACTAGGGGGGATGAGGTACATCACATGTTGTGGATGACTACCATTACTCCATGAGGCTTTAATCGAGAGGCCTTGATTTGACAGGCTATTAAGCGCCCCAAAAGCTAGCCAGCGATTATGGCAATGTTCAATTGATAGTGTGATGCTATTTTTATTTACCAGCTGCTCTTGGGCATAGTCCAGCAAAATAGGCAAATAACCTAAAATACTGCTGTCTCTTAGGTTGGCGACGAGCTGGGATGGCGACGAAGAACCCACCTGGGGAGGTAAATCGCTGTCGTTTTGTAAAAAAGTTAGTGCTTTAACAAAATGTTGAATGCCATTTAATCCTACCATTTCCAAATCAACGACCATGTTGGCAATGATATTTGGCTCACCACAATGACGTTGAAATCCAGAAAACGCTTTTTCACAAAGTGTCACTAACTCATTATGCGAAACTTGCATTATACAATTGCCTCCTCCTTGGCTGGGTCCAATAATGTCGTTGATTGAAATTGATGAGTATTATTTACACCTTCTGTATCAGGTAAAAGGGGAAATAACCACTCGTTTTCATGTAGTTCTTCCAGTAAGGGAGCACCCTGGAACAGGGTGACACGTACCCACCGATCAGACCTTGGGTCAAACTTGGTAGCACCAAGCATAGCAAGCTTGCAGCGCAGTAAATGCATCGGCAGGGCGTCTTTGCTTAATACATTCATTTGAATATCCCCCATAGGACAAAGGCTCATTGTCCACACCCGTCGTGCAATTGAGCGGTATTGGGGGTACTGAAGAAGGAATTCAGAGAGTGATTGAGTTTCAGGCTCATTAAAAAGCGCCTGATGAAAGATATAGACCTGACGGCCTATATCTAGGGGGAGTTCACGCTCTTCGCCGGGCTCTTCGCCACGGACGCCAAGTCTGGGCTCTTCTTTATCTTCTGATCGATACCAGAACCAGTAACAATTTTCAGATTGAGTATAATCAATAGCCAGTGCCCATTGATAATTCTCATTCAGTAGCTGTTGTACATCAGCTACTGTAATCCCTGCTGTTAAAGACAGCGTTTCATCAGCATTCATATTATTTTCGTGCTGATCAACGTGCTCGGGGTAAAGCTCTAATAAGCAGGATAGAATGATTTCCTGGGTTTCCACGCTGTGTTGCTGGCTTTGTTCTATCAGCTGCTCCCATGACCATTGCTGTGAACAAGCATGTTGTATCTGCGTAATAATGGCCTGTATTTCCCCTGCCGACTGTTTATTGAGCTGTTGCTGGTGATCGTCAATGGTTGTCACTTGCTGTAAGTGTGCCGCAGCTCGTCTGAGCAGTAAGCTGATTTGGCTACATTTATCCTCAGTGATGGGATAAGAAACAACGCTTGCTAATGCTTGCTCTCGTACAGATAACCATTGATCAACAATACGGGGGTGGTTGATTAAATAAGGGGCCATGCCTAACCCTGTTGCGTTACCAACGCCTAAATAACGTTGTAATTCGCGGTTTAAATAGACTGCTTTATTGCCACCGCGTTGCTTAGCAAGGTAGTGAATCCAATCAATGCTGAATTGGCGTAGCAAATAAACGGCACACATCTGTGCGCTAAACGAGAGGTTAAAATCAGGATTTTCTTTTAGTAATTCAAAGTCAGCAATGCCAAACTTACCATTACCATAGACGGCTGTGGTACGTAGAATATAGCCAACGGTAGCCAGCACTTGAGGATTGGGCTGCTGACCATTTGCCAGTGAGTCGACAAGGTGCTCAAATACACGAACACTTTTGTTTGCACGAGCCAGTACTAATACTTGGCTAGTATTGCGGCCGGCCTCTTGTAGAGGAACGTTATTACGCAGTTGCTTAAGTTGAGTACTGCTAATGCTTCCTTTAACAAAGGCAAAGGTAACATCCCACTTTTCTGCAATTACTCGATCATTGCGCTCTTCATTACTGATTTCATCGCAAAAAAAAACGAGATGGTAATGGTGGTTAGGTGTGTTCAGCCGATAAATAGCAGTACCAAAGCCCTGTGCTGACATATTCCAAAGAGATAAGTCAGTTGTCCACTGTTGCCTAGTCATACGACGAATTAAACTGCGAACAAAGCTTAAACGACTTTGGTGCATTGCACCTAACCTGCTGGGGTTCATCACAGTATTGGGATGTCGGAATGGAGAACGATTCTTGGTACAAAGACGTGCATCCATATTGTTCACTCATTATTGTTATTAAGAGCAGCCATCAGACATTTGGCCGCTCACCTTTTTTGATTGTTGTTAGTTGCTTTTGTTAGACGTTTTATCAGTTTTTATAAATTGTTTTTATCTGTTTTTTAATTTTTAATTAGTAGCTGTACTGAATTGATCTGAACTTATAAACCTTGTGCTTTTGCCATTTTCATTGCTAGCTGCGGTGCATTCCAAAGTGAGGGTAGTAAAATTAATGACACTGGTACGGCAGTAATCACAATAAATGATTGCAATGCAGATACACCGCCAGAGCCGAGAGAGATTAGCATGATGGCAGTAACACCCATCATTACCCCCCAGAAGGTTCTAATAAATGCATTGGGCTCTGTTTTTCCACTAATTACCATACTAATGGTGTAAGTCATTGAGTCGCCGGTAGTAACAATAAATATTGAAGTCAGCACCAAAAACAAAATAGAGGTTAATAAGGGCAGAGGGAGTTGTTGGGTAATGGCCAGCAATGATGCAGGTAAATTAAATCCTTCAAATGCTTTGCTCACAGAACCAGGGTCTGCAATCTCAAAGGCTAATCCGGAGCCTCCCACAATGGTAAACCAAAAACAGGTGATCAGCGGTGCGGTTACTGCAACAGCCAATATCAGTTGACGAATTGTGCGCCCACGAGAGATACGGGAAATAAATATTGCCATCATAGGGCCATACCCCAGAAACCAGCCCCAGAAAAAGACAGTCCACCAGCTGAGCCAACCTTCGTCACCCCGGTAAGTAGCCATGGGGATGAACTTATCCAGCATGGTGCCTACCCCTTGCAAGTAGCTATTGATGATAAAATTCGTTGGGCCAACGATCAGAATGTAAACCATTAAACCAACAGCAAGGATAATGTTGTAACGACTGAGGATTTGGATGCCACGATTCAGTCCGCTGAGGGCAGACAAGGTATACATAGCAATAGCGAGCACAATAATGATGAATTGCGTGGTAAAGCTATCAGGCAAATTAAATAAGGCATTTAATGCATAACTTATTTGCAGCCCAAGAAATCCAATAGGGCCAATGGTGCCGGCAGCCACAGCAACAATACAACAGGCATCAATTGTTGCTCCTATCATTCCTTTTAGTGCACGCTCACCCAGTATGGGGTAAAGCAAAGTGCGTGGCTTTAGTGGCAAGCCTTTATCATAGTGCAGATGGGTTAACACAATAGCCGTGAGGGTGCCTAAAATAGCCCAGGCGAGAAACCCCCAATGCATAAAAGACTGTGACAGTGCATTGATTGCCGTTTGAGTTGTATTTTCTTGCGATCCATACAAAGGTGGAGGAGAAACAAAGTGTGCGATGGGTTCAGCGGCTGCCCAGAATACGCCACCACCGGCAAGCAAAGTACAAAGAATAATGGATAGCCACTGAAAACTGCTCATTTCTGGCTTGTCAAGATTGCCCAGTTTGACATGGCCTGTTCTGCCAACAGCTAAGCACAGACCAATCAAAAAGGTCAGTAGCAGCAGCATTTGCCAGTAAGGGCCAAATACTTTAACCGACCAGGCAAACCCTGCATTGACAACATTGGATAGAAGCTTGTCATCATAAAGGGCAAGCCCAACAAACAAGGCAATAAAGCCACCACTTAGCCATAGGGCCGGGTTGTCTAGTTCTAGCTTTGCTGTGGGTTGTTGGGTATTAATATGCTCCGTGTTAGCAGCATCAAGTATTTCAGACATTCTATGCCTCCCGGCACTATCAGGTTGGCGCGTGATGGTACTTCATTACTTGTAAACTTGCTGGTTTTCAGGTGATAAACCAGCTTTAAGGAAGCTGAACCAGTTGCCACCCATAATTTGGCCGACTTCTAATGTGTTGAACCCTTGCTGGAATAAGCCGTTATAAATATTTTCCATCCCAGTGCTGTCACAAAACCACGAAAGAGCATCTGGCCAGCTGGCATTACTGGCTGAGCCTTCGCCATAGTCCATGGCTTTTGACCAGCGACCATTGCGCATCCATTCTAGTACCGTTTGTGGTTGGTTAAGACACAGGTCGCTGCCTATACCCAAATGTTCTACCCCAACTAGATCAGCAGAGGCTGCGACCATCTGACAGAACTCTTCCAGTGTGCATTGGCTGCTATTTGGTAAATGGAAGGGGTAGAGGCTAAACCCAATTAGCCCCCCTCGGCTGGTTAGCGCTTTCATGAGAGCGGTTGATTTGTTACGCAATGCATGATGAGCAAAGCTGGGGTTTGCATGGCTGATGCAGATCGGGCGACCTGACAGGTCAATCGTTTCTAAGGTAGAACGTTCTGCACTGTGGGACATGTCGATAATCATGCCCACCCGGTTCATCTCCGCGATCACCTGCTTACCAAAGCGGGTGACTCCACTGTCTTGCTGCTCATAGCAACCGGTGGCCAGTAGGCTTTGGTTGTTATAAGTCAGTTGCATGATCAGCAGCCCCTGCTTGCGCATGACTTCCACCAGGCCAATATCATCTTCAATTGGACTGCAGTTTTGAGCACCAAAGAAGATACCGACTTTGCCTGTCACCTTAGCTGTTTCCACGTCTGCCATGTTCATCACAGGCATAATCAAATCGCTGTTTTGCTCAAAGCGCTGATTCCACTCAGCAAAGCGTGACAAGGTTTCTCGAGCTGCTTCGTGATACACCAAGGTAGCGTGAACAGCTGTGATGCCACTGGCTTTCAAGGTTTCAAAGTAAGCACGATCCCAACGACAGTACTGTAAGCCATCGATAATGATCTGGTTTTGGTATGTTTGCGGCTGACTCATAGTGGTTAATAAGCTCGCTGATACGCAGTTTTCACAACGGTATAAAACTCTTTTGCATACTGACCTTGCTCTCGCGGGCCAAAGCTTGACTGCTTACGGCCACCAAAAGGCACATGGTAATCAGTACCTGCAGTAGGTAGGTTCACCATGACACAGCCGGTCTGTGCTTGTTGCTTGAACAATGCACTGGTGCGAAGGCTCTGAGTAACAATACCTGCAGTTAGACCAAAACGGGTGTCATTTACCGTGGCGATGGCTTCATCCAGGTCACTAGCCTTAATTACACAAGCCATGGGCGCAAAGATTTCTTCCTGGTTAACATCCCACTGATTCTGAGTATTAAGAAATAAGGTTGGAGACATGTAATAGCCCTCATGAGCCATTGAAAGCTTGTTGCCACCAAAGGCCAATTCGCCACCATGGGCTTGGGCTTTTTCAATCCAGCTCAGGTTAGATGCCAACTGTTTGTTATCAACAACAGGTCCTATAAACACACCTTCTTCCAATGCATGACCAACTTTTAATTGCCCCATGCGCTTAATTAAGGCATCTACATAGGCATCATGAATGTTCTCCAGGACTACCAGACGTGAAGATGCTGTGCACTTTTGGCCTGCACCAGAGAAAGCCCCCATAATTGAGGCTTCTACTGCTGTGTGGATATCAGCATCCTCGGCAATCACTAATGCGTTTTTACTGCCCATTTCCAGCTGGCAACGAACAAAATTAGGCGCGGTAGCGGCCGCCACCTGACGACCGACATCAACTGAGCCAGTAAAACTGACGGCATCGATTTGATCAGAATGGATCAAGGTATTGCCTACTTCAGCACCGCTACCCAATACCAGGTTAAAAGTGCCGGCAGGCAAGCCTTGTCGGTGAATGATTTCAGTTAAAGCCACGGCACTGGATGGGGTTAAATTCGCGGGCTTCCAAATTACACTGTTACCAAATGCCAGGGCGGGGGCTATCTTCCAGGCAGCAGTGGCAGTAGGAAAATTCCATGGTGAAATAATGGCCACCACACCCACAGCCTCACGAGTGATTTCAATCGAAACACCAGGGCGGATAGAGTCAGCGATATCTCCTATTTGTCGTAGCACTTCGGCAGCGTAATATTGGAAGAACTGGCCAGCTCGGTAAATTTCACCTCGTCCTTCAGTAAAAGGTTTGCCTTCTTCGCTGGATAACAACTTACCTAGATCATCGCAGCGTGCTATTAACTCATCACCAATCGCTTGCAGGACTTTTTGTTTTTGCTCTAACGACGTTTTTTCCCATGCTGGTTGTGCAAATTTGGCGGCCTCAATAGCTTGTTGTACTTGCTGCTGGCTGGCTTGGGCAAAATCACCTAAATGCTGAGAAATATCGGATGGATTAATATTTTTGAGGGTAGAGGTTCCAGGCAGCCATTCCCCAGCAATATATAGTGCTTTCTCTGCTACAACTTCAGCTACAACAGTCATAAATAATCCTTTAATTACTTATTATTTATTGGCTTTTTAATATTGTTATATATGCGACGAGCTAAACCAAATCTGATAATGCCCACAAAAGACTGGTCAGTCGAATGGTTTGTTTTTGACAAATGATAAGATTTATTTATCAATCAGCTGGATAATAGGTATGAATGCTAAGGCGTTATTTCACATATTTTTTCTAAGTAAGTAACTCTGTATGAGTAAGTAGAGTCAGTAAAAGCAATGGATATAAAACTACAGCAGCTGAAGCACTTTTTACTGGTTGTGGAAAAGGGAGGATTTCGAGCAGCATCTGCTAAAGCCAATCGCTCACAAGCAGCGCTATCATCTTCAGTAAAAGAGCTGGAAAAAAATCTTGGACAAGCCTTGTTTGAAGTAGGGCATAAGGCCAAATTAACGCCTTTTGGGGAATTTTGTCTGCCTAAAATCAATCACTTTGTTAATCATTATCAGATATTGAAAATGGATTTAAGAGCTGCGGCAGCAGGGCAACGAGGTAAATTGGGGATTGCTTGTGTACCTTCAGTGGCAGCCAAACTGATACCAGGAATATTAGCAACATTTACGAAAAATTATCCTGAAGTAGAAGTATCACTAATTGATGATAATGCAGCGGGTGTAGAAGCCAGACTATTGGCAGGTGAAGTAGACTTGGCATTAGGTAATTGTTTGCATATCAATGATGAGCGTATCGCATTTACTCCTTTATTTTCAGACCCGTTAGGGGTGGTTTGCCTAAGTAATCATCCATTAGCCGAGTGGGGTGAGGGAGTTAACTGGCAACAAGTTTTGTCTTATCCGTTTATAAATAATGGTACCTGCGAGTTATTAAGTCATACGCCTGCTTTGGTATTAGCTGAAAAAGCCATTTATTCAGTCAAAAATATTGTTTCATTATTTTCTGTATTAGCTCAGGGGATAGGGGTGACGACACTTCCCAAGTTAGCATTTCCTGATGACTCAACCAGCCTGGTGTGGCTGCCGTTAAAGGATCCTGTTGTGGAGCGGCAAATTGGTATTTTTCGACTACGGGATCGTCCTATTTCACTAGAGGCAAATGCTTTTTTTGAGTTATGTTTAAAAGAGCTTAATGAATAAGCCTATACCCGTCGCGAATCATTTTTAGGTTTTGTTATCTTCATTCCTAATCACCAAGGATGGTGGAATGCAGTTAATGCTACTATTGCTAGCCTCACAGTTGTAGGCTAGCCCTAAAAACCCTTCGCATTGGGTATACATTAGAAATTAAGTATTTTTCCTGTCCTTAATTAACGCATCCACTACTGAAGGATCAGCCAGGGTGCTAGTGTCACCTAGATTTTCTAGCTCATTGCCTGCTATTTTGCGAAGTATCCGGCGCATGATTTTGCCTGAACGGGTTTTTGGTAGTCCAGTCGTCCACTGAATCAGGTCAGGCTTGGCAATTGCACCAATTTCTTTTGTCACAAAATCAGCTAGTTCTTTTTCCAGTTGTTCGGAAGGAGACACATCATGCATTGGCATAACATAAGCGTAAATTCCCTGACCTTTAATAGGATGTTCGTATCCCACCACAGCAGCTTCTGCTACTGTTTCATGAAGCACTAAAGCGCTTTCTATCTCGGCTGTACCTAGCCGGTGACCAGAAACATTCAGTACATCATCCACTCGGCCGGTGATCCAGTAATAACCATCTTCATCACGGCGGGCGCCATCTCCAGTAAAGTACATACCAGGATAGGCTGAGTAATAAGTTTCAAAACAGCGTTGATGATCACCGTATACAGTGCGGATTTGGCTGGGCCAGCTCCCTATAATGACCAAATTACCTGAACCAGCTCCTTCGATAAGTTTGCCATCATTATCTACCAGTGCTGGTTTTACCCCAAAGAATGGGCGGGTAGCTGAGCCTGGCTTTAAATCAGTTGCACCCGGTAAAGGGGTAATAAGAATAGAGCCAGTTTCCGTTTGCCACCAGGTATCCACAATTGGGCAGCGGGTTTCACCTACCACATTGTAATACCACTCCCAGGCTTCCGGGTTAATAGGCTCACCCACGGTACCAAGAATTCTAATGGAGTTGCGTTTAGAGCTGGTGACATAAGTATTGCCTTTTGCCATTAAGGCACGAATAGCGGTAGGTGCCGTATAAAAAATGTTTACCTGATGTTTATCAACAACTTCCCAACAGCGTGAGGCGGTGGGATAAGTCGGTACCCCTTCAAACATTAGGGTAGTTGCACCGTTCGCTAAAGGTCCATAGACAATATAAGAGTGGCCTGTTACCCAGCCGACATCTGCTGTACACCAGTAAGTTTCACCGGGCTGATAGTCAAATACATATTTATAACTCATGGCTGCCTGTAAAATGTAGCCGCCTGTTGTATGTAGAACGCCTTTAGGCTTTCCGGTAGAGCCAGAGGTATATAAAATAAATAATGGGTCTTCAGCATCCATTATCTCTGGTGGGCAAGATGACGCTACATGGTCACTTAGTTCGTGGTACCAGATGTCTCGTTTATCATGCCAGTCAATCTTTCCACCCGTATGTTTAACTACTACTACCGTATTTACGCTAGGGCAGTGCTCTAAGGCGGTATCAGTATTTTGTTTTAATGGAATGGTTTTGCCACCACGCACACCTTCATCGGCAGTAATAACTGTTTGGCAATCAGCATCAAGAACGCGGTCTTTTAAAGATTCTGGTGAAAAGCCACCAAACACCACAGAGTGGATAGCACCAATTCGAGTACAAGCCAGCATGGCGTAAGCAACTTCAGGAATCATTGGCATATAAATACATACCCGGTCGCCTTTTTTAACGCCACGCTCTTTTAATACATTGGCAAATCGGCAAACATTTTCATATAGCTCTTGATAGGTAATTTTCTTGTCATCTTTTGGGTCATCACCTTCCCAAATAATAGCAATATCATTAGCTTTTTCTGGTAGGTGGCGATCAATGCAGTTGTAACTTACATTTAACTTTCCGCCGATAAACCAAGCTGCTTTACCTTCGTTGAAGTCGCTTTCGTGTACTTTTTCCCAAGGAGTAAACCAGGTTAAAAATTTTTCAGCCTGCTCAGCCCAAAAAGTTTCTGGCTGCTCAATAGAGGCTTGGTACATTTGCAGATATTGCTCATTGGTAATATGAGTATGAGCTTTTATTGAGCCCTTAACCTTGTGGTTTTTAATTTGGTACATAACGCAGTAATCCTTGTTGTTATTTTTTATAGACCTAATGTATTAGGTAAGTGCTAGTTATAATTGTTAGTCTAATATGCTAGCTAGTATATCCATAAACGGGAGCTATTATCACTTTCCTGTGCATTGTGTTGGGTGCAAAAGTTGAGTAGTAGGGGATGGCTTTTCAGTGTAGTGAGAGAAAAACTTGCAACCCCCTAAGGGGCGCAAAAGTCATTTTTAGCTCTTGATGGGCTGTGAAACTTTAATTGATACTAAAGTGCTGCTGGAATCAGGGATGGCACTTCAAGAGCAGCGAAAGAGGCTCCTGTTCTTCCATATCAGACACTCAGTTTACTTTCTGCTCCCTGATGTTGCTTAGCCTATTGCTTCTGATTAACTTCCCTAAACAGCGAAATCAATCCATTTGTGGAGCTATCCTGATCAAGGACGCTATCAGCATTTTTTAATTTAGGAAATAAGGTGTTGCCTAATTGCTTGCCTAATTCCACACCCCATTGATCGAAAGAATTAACCTGCCACAACACACCTTGAGTAAATACTTTGTGCTCATATAAAGCAACCAAAGCACCTAGGGTTTCAGGTGTCACTTTCGACATTAAAATCGTGTTGCTGGGGCGGTTTCCTGGAATTACTCTATGAGGGGCCAGTCTTTCAATTTCTTCAGTGCTTAAGCCTTGCTCGGCTAATTCAGCTTTGGCCTCATCCAACGTTTTACCAGCCATTAGTGCCTGGCTTTGACTTAATGCATTGGCAAATAGCCAAGGGTGGTGGTCGCCAGTATCGTTATGACTTTGGGCAGGTACCACAAAATCCACGGGGATTAGCTGGGTGCCTTGATGAAGTAGTTGATGGTAAGCATGTTGGCCGTTGGTGCCAGTGTCACCCCAAATGACAGGGCCGGAGCTATAAGACAGTACTTCCCCATTATGATTAACTGACTTACCGTTACTTTCCATATCTACCTGTTGCAAATGGTTGGGTAACTCGCTGAGATACTGGTCGTAAGGTAATACAGCATGTGCGGTAGCACCATGATAATTGTGGTACCACACGCCAATCAAGCCTAATAAAGCAGGCATGTTTTCGGTGATAGGGGCAGTACGGAAATGCTCATCCATTTGATAAGCACCTTTTAGTAAGGCTTTGAAATTATCAAAACCTAGAGTAAGCGCAATGGGTAAACCGATGGCAGACCAAAGTGAATAGCGGCCACCCACCCAATCCCACATTGGGTAAATATTGTCGGGGTGAATACCAAACTCGACGGCTTTATCCACATTGCTGGAAACCGCTAAAAAGTGTTTGGCAATATCTTCAGCTTTAGCACCTTGATCCAGCATCCATTGACGACAGGTTTCGGCATTGAGCTTGGTTTCTATGGTGGAAAAGGATTTGGAAGCAACTATAAATAAACTGGTTTCTGGGTCAATTTTTTTAAATGCTTCAGCAACATCGTTAGGGTCAATATTAGCGATATAATGATGCTTAATATCAGGTTTAATATAGGGAGTAAGCCCTTCAATGATCATTTTGGGGCCTAAGAATGAGCCGCCAATTCCAATATTGATAATATGCTTAATTGGCTTGCCAGTGTAACCGCGCCATTTGCCAGCATGTACCTGCTGGGTTAGTTTTTCAATTTTAGCTAAAGTGGCTTTAATTTCAGGCATTACATTCTGGCCATCAACCAAAATAGCTTCATCATCTTGTTTGCGTAATGCCATATGTAAAGCAGGGCGTTGCTCAGTATGGTTGACTTTTTCCCCTTGGAATAAGCGCTTGATGGCTTCAGGTAATTTAGCTTCTTCTGCCAATTTGCTCAGTAATTGCAGGGTTTGTGGGGTAATTAGGTTTTTAGAGTAATCTAAAAACAGCCCAGCAGCTTTTAGTGAAAACTGCTCAAACCGTTTACTGTCTTCAGCAAATAATGCTTTTAAGTTGGTTTTATCAATAGCTTGTTTTTGCTGTAACAAAGCATCAGATGATGAGTATTGGCTAAGGGGAGTGATGCCATTTATTGTGCGATTACTCTGGTTAAGCATATCTATTTGTCCCTTAATTATGCCAGTTGCACAGGAATATCATTAGCTGTGTGGCTGACTTCATTACCTTCAGCCAAATAAATTAAAGCAGGCTTGAAGTTTTCCAGTTCATGGGCTTCAAAATTAGCGTAAGCACAAATAATTACCCGGTCACCAACACTGGCTTTATGGGCTGCTGCCCCATTAACAGAGATAATTTTTGAGCCTTCTTCACCGCGAATAGCATAAGTGGTAAAACGCTCGCCGTTTGCCAGGTTGTAAATCTGAATTTGTTCGTATTCGCGGATACCTGCCATATCCAGCAGCTCGCCATCGATTGCACATGAACCTTCGTATTCTAGTACGGCATGAGTAACACGAGCCTGATGAAGCTTAGCTTTTAGCATTATAGATTGCATGGAAATAGGTCCTAAGTTAGTTGATGTCTACTTGAATATTGTCAATTAAGCGGGCTTTACCCAAGTAAGCAGCTGCTAAAATAACCAGGGATTTATCTTGCTGGGTAGCTGGTAGTAGGGTTTCACGGTTGCATATATCAAGATAATCAGGCTTAAACCCAGCTTTCGCTAAACAGGCGATACCATCACGCAGGACATGATCATAAGGCCTGCCAGCTAGTATCTCTTGTTTGGCATTTTCCAGCATTTGATTTAAAGCTGGGGCAATGGATAATTCTTCTGCAGTAAGGTAGCCATTTCGAGAACTTAAAGCCAAGCCTGCTTCATTGCGAGCAATAGGAGCACCAACAATTTTAACCGGCATACATAGGTCGTTGACCATGCTGCGGATAACTGCTAATTGTTGAAAGTCTTTTTCTCCAAATATGGCTGCTTCGGGTTGCACGATATTAAATAATTTACAAACAATCGTCGCGACACCAGTGAAATGGCTTGGGCGGCTTTTACCGCAATGTAAATTCGATAAATGGGCTACGGCAACTGAAGTGTGATGCTCCATCCCATGGGGATAAATTTCGTTGCTGGAAGGTGCGAATAATAAATCAACAGCTTGCTCTTTTAATTGTGCTTGATCTTCCGCCAGGGTTTTGGGGTAGGACTCTAAATCTTCATTAGCACCAAACTGTAGAGGGTTAACATAAATACTAACAATCACCACATCAGCTTGCTCTTGGGCCTTATGAATTAACGATAAATGCCCATCATGCAGGTTGCCCATGGTAGGTACAAAGCCGATGGTTTTACCAGTTGCTTTGGCCTCTCTTACATAGGCTTGTACATCATTAATGCTATAAACGGTTTTCATGCTTTAAACTCATGTTCTGCTGCGGGAAATGTACGGCTTTTGACGGCAGTGACATAGTTTTCGATGGCAGCCTGAATAGAGTCAGCATCTGCCATAAAGTTTTTCACAAATCTAGGAGATTTGCCTGGGGATATGCCTAACATATCGTGCAAAACTAATACTTGCCCATCAGTGGCAGCGCCTGCACCAATACCTATAACAGGAACAGAAACTGACTCGGTAATTGCTTGAGCAAGTGTGCTGGGAACGCATTCCAGTAAGAGTATTGAAGCACCCTCTTGCTCAAGGGCTTTGGCATCTTCAAGCATGGCTTTGGCTGCTTGCTCTTCTCGGCCTTGTACTTTGTAGCCGCCAAAAACATTGACTGACTGGGGGGTTAAACCAAGGTGCACGCAGCTGGGTATACCATTACGAGTTAACTGTTGTACAGTGTCACACAGCCATTTGCCACCTTCTAATTTAACTACCTGGGCGCCAGCACGCATTAATTTCGCAGCATTTTTCAGAGCACTGGCTGGTTGATCAAAAGTCATAAAAGGCAAGTCAGAAACAATCAAAGAGCCTTGGTTACCTTTTGCTACACATCGGGTGTGATAGCACATGTCGTCTATGGTAGCGGGTAAGGTAGAGTCATTACCTTGTAAAACCATGCCCAGTGAATCACCCACTAAAATAACTTCTACGCCAGCAGTGCTAACAACATGAGCAAAGGTTGCATCGTAAGTGGTTAACGTCGCAAACTTTTCCCTGCTTTGCTTAATTTTATTTAGTGTGGTTAGGGTGATATTGGCCATAACAAACTCACAGACTTTTACAGAAATTTGGCTGGATTATACGAAAAGCAATTAGGAATCTCACTGCAGCTTGAGAACTAGTCAGTCAACGTTACGCCTTCTAATTGGTTAATGCCATCACTGGAGCAGTGGCTAGCCAAATCTTTGATTGACGTACCTGTGGGTAATACTAATGTTGGGGCAATATCGTGCAAGGGCAATAGCACAAAATTGCGTACAGTAAGTTGGTAGTGAGGAACTATTAATCGCTCTGAGTTAATAGTTTCATCGCCATACAACAGTATGTCGATATCTAAGGTGCGAGGCCCCCAACGAATATCTCGCACTCGGCCTTGTTCTTTTTCAATTGCTTGGGTGTGGTCTAATAAATCTAGCGCTGCAAATTGAGTATCAATAGCAACAACTGCATTTAAGTAATCTGGCTGGCCTTCAGGTCCAACTGGTGCACTTTGATAAATAGGCGATATAGAAGCCAGCTTGGTTGATGGCATCTGTTTAATAGCGCTAACAGCTGCAGCTAACTGTTGAAGTGGGCTGGACAGGTTGCTGCCAAGCCCAAGATAGCAACGGATGTAAGTGCCGTTCTTGATCACTGCTCATTCTCACTTGGTTTTCGACGATGATGGCGACGTGGTTTTCTGGATTTTTTGTATTTGCCACTTTGAAGTGCCTTAACCATTTGGCGACGAACAAATTCATCGGCTACCTGATAATCAGTCCACCACTGCCCTAATCCACCTAAGTCTTCGCCAGCCTGCTCTCTTAACAATAAAAAGTCGTAAGCTGCTCGGAATCTTGGATGATTAAGAGTTTGATCAGCTTTTTTACCAAAACGTCGGGTGAGGCGATATTGCAGTTCCCAGATTTCCCGCATGGGTATAGCAAATCGTTTGGGTATAGAAGTCCGCTGGTTTTGGTTTTCAATGGCCGTCATTGCTCCCCGGTTTAATGCAGGTAGCTTGGGTACATCCTGCTCTTCAATTTGTCGAGTGTAAGCAAGGGTGGAGTACCATAAAAATACTGCATACAAAAATGCAGGAGTTAGGCTTTTGCCTTGTCTGACACGCTTATCGCTATTGACCAGTGCTGCATGAATAAAGCGTGCGTAAAACCCATCTTGTTCGTTAATTGCAGCAGCTGTTGCTGGCAGTAACTGCTCCAATAAACCAAAGTCCTGTAACAGTTGGAATGAAGCTTCTGCATGGCCATTTAAAAATAGCTTGAGTACTTCATCAAAAAGCCTGGCAGATGGAATATTTTGTAAAAGGTGGCCTAGCTGATAAATTGGTTTGGCAGTGCTTTTTTCGACGGTAAAGCCCAGTTTGGCTGCAAACCGCACTGCTCGTAGCATTCGCACAGGGTCTTCCCGGTAACGTTGCTCTGGGTTGCCAATCAGTCGAATCAGCCGGTTATCAATGTCTTGCAAACCACCTGCATAATCTTTGACGGCAAAATCACTAAGCCGGTAATAAAGTGCATTGATGGTAAAGTCACGACGAGAGGCGTCATCTTGAATAGTGCCGTAGACATTGTCACGCAGAATTTGCCCATCATCAGAGTGGTGGGAATGATTACCGTCACCATGACTGTCTTGAGAGTGGTGGGCTCTAAAGGTAGCCACTTCTATTACTTCGCGGCCAAACTGTACATGCACCAGCTTAAAACGACGCCCAATTAGCCGGGAATTACGAAATAATGAGCGTACCTCTTCTGGTTTTGCACTAGTGGCAACATCAAAGTCTTTCGGCCTACCACCGACTAAAATATCGCGGATACAACCGCCCACTAGGTAAGCCTGATGACCATGATCTTCAAGGCGTCGCAATACCTTCAGCGCATTTGGGCTTAGCAGTTTGCGAGATACTTGGTGCTGATCTCGGGAAATAATTGTCACATCACCAACTGATGCTTGTTGCTGTTTGCCGGATAGCCGACTGAACAAATTTTGTAGCCAGCCTAACCGCTTCTTTAGCATAGTAATAATCGAAACTTAGCTTTATCAATCTTAGTTCTACTAGAGTCTGTTAATAGACCCTAAACCAAAGGGCAGTGTTTGTGCACTCCCAATTACAAGGCTTCAATGAATAGCCCTGAAAGAGCTGGCTATAATAATCACTGCTAAGCCTAGATGCCAGTCTGGATATTTCATTAGCTTGTGGAAAAATTAGTGGAAGGATGAGGGAAGATAGTTTCTCAGACTATAAACAGCAAAAAGGAGGGCATGCCCTCCTAACGAAAAGTTGCTTTGGTAATATTATTCTTATTATATGCTTGGATGGAGAGTTGGTTATATAACCCTCTCTGGAACCAAATTTGGGTCCGTAAACAACAAACGGATTCCTTTGGAAGCTGGGTGTGGCAGTGGTGAGCGTACACCTTGGTGTTCAATAAATAAGCTCGCCCTTTTAAGGTTCTTGACTTACTTACCTGCTTTCTAACGAAAGCCACTCATGTTGGCCACTAAAAAGGCCCCTCTCCAAAAAAATCAATTTGTCGACTCCAGTTATTGTTTTTATTGGTGGAGTAATCGTTATTCTTATTATTAGTAAGCATTCTTATTATTGTTGTTGTTGTACGCAATAAATAGCATTTGCTGTGCCAAGAAAAAATAAGTCTTTAAAATCAATGAGTTAAAATTTGAGGCGATATTGGCCGCACTTTTGTACGTATAAATACCTAAAAAGTGTTACCCGATCTGAGGTGTTTTCACTGCATAGTGTTACTGTCTTCCCATTGCGGTAACACTTTGACCTAATGGACAGAATTAATATAGCTTTTATAGATTAAAATATAGACTACTTTGTGGAGTGCTGTGGAATAAATTTGCCACAGAGAGGCAAATTTTGTTGTCAACTATAGGTTGGTGCTTGCTAGTTACTGGTTGCTTTTTGACGGGGGATACCTAAGCGTTGTCGACGTTCCCATAGACACTTACGACTAATACCCAGTCTTTGGGCAAGCTCGGTTTCAGTCATGTGTTCCTGGTGTTCAAGTACGAAGTTTTGAAAGTAGTCTTCGAGGGTAAGATCTGTTTCAGCTTTGCCTTCTTGCCTGGTTCTGCTTTGATTGGACTTTTCATTTAACTCTATTCCCAGCAAGTCCGTTGTAATCAAATGATGATCAGCCAAAATTACTGATCGCTCAATAGCATTTTCAAGCTCTCTGACATTGCCAGGCCAGTTATATTGCTGGATAGCATAGAGGCTTTCTGGGGAAAAATGTAACTGTTCCTTGCTCATTTTCTCACAGACTTTGGCCAGAAAATATTTAGCTAGATCAACCACATCTGAGCCCCGCTCTCTAAGCGGCGGCAAGTTGAGCTGAATAACGTTTAGCCGGTAGTAGAGGTCTTCACGAAACTCACCAGATTGTGCCAGTTGTTTAAGTTGGCGATGAGTGGCGGCAACTAGTCTGACATCCACCTTTTGTGATTGTACTGAGCCGACCCGGCGAATTTCGCCTTCTTGTAGCACCCTTAATAGCCTGGCTTGGGCCTCTAATGGTAATTCGCCGATTTCATCCAAAAACAGCGTACCGCCATCAGCTGCCTCAACCAAACCGTGGCGTGCGGCAGTTGCACCAGTAAAAGCGCCTTTTTCATGGCCAAATAATTCAGATTCAATCAAGGTTTCTGGAATGGCTGCACAGTTAACTGAGACCATTGGCTTGTCTGCCCGCTGGCTGCTTTCATGAATAGCCCTGGCCACCAGCTCCTTACCTGTACCTGACTCGCCAAGAATTAGCACAGTAGAGTCAGTCGGCGCTACTTTATTGACCCGCTTAAAGAGGGTTTGCATCTCTTCGCACTGGCCGATAATACCATTATTCTGAGCTTCGATTTCGGGGTTGGTGGTATTAGAAGAGGGGGTTGAAGATTGCTGAGCGTTTTGAGGCTTAGTGTGTTTGGAGAAAATGCCTTTGATAGTGTCGAGGAGTTCATCGTTATCAAACGGCTTAGCAATATAGTCCACTGCACCAAGTTTCATGGTATCCACCGCTGATCGCAAACTGGCATAGCTGGTCATGATTAGCACTGGTGTTGTTCCCGAAAGGTTTATTATGTCTGTACCAGGTGCTCCAGGTAGCCGTAAGTCTGAAATGATTAAGTCAAAGTCGTTGGCTAAGTCATACTGCTTGGTGGCATCATCTACTGACTCTGCCTCACTGACAGTATATTTGTTTCGCTCAAGCAAACGACCAAGTGCTGCTCGAATAACTGACTCATCTTCAACAACTAAGATATGCTTCATAGCTACGACCTGAACATTGACTAATTGGTAACCCTCTTTTCTGTCTCTCCCACTAGAGGCTGTCGCAAAACTACTGTGTTACTGACCTTTTGCAACACCCTCAATAACTATAAACTGATTTTGTTTTTTTGTTGTTACGCTGTTACTAGTGGTAACGACACAGTTACTTTTGTACCCGAATTGTGCTCCAGGTCAAGAGGGCTTTCAATATTTATCTGGCCGGAGTGCTCTTCAATAATGTTATAAGTCAGGGCCAAGCCCAATCCAGTGCCTTTTCCAGGTTCTTTAGTGGTAAAGAAAGGCTCAAACATTTTGCTTTGAGCCTCCTTGGAAATACCACAGCCTTGATCAATAACTGCAATATTCAGTAATGGGCCGTTTGTTGTGGTTATAACTTTAATTTGGCTGTTTGCATGTGATGCATCACAGGCATTGCGGAGTAGATTGATAAACACCTGCATCAACCGTTGTTCATCGCCCATTACTGCAGCTGAAAGGCTGCATTGGTTAAGGTAAACCAGTTGCTTTTCCTTATCTGCCAACTCAACCAACTGGATAGCTTTATCTATGAGTGGGTAAACTGCAATCCGTGTGTATTGGTGGTTAGGTTGATACTGAATACCCTGATGGGCAAAACTGACCAGAGTCTGCACAATGCGACTGATGCGCTGGGTTTGCTCAAGTATTTGTTCGGCAAATTGTTTGGTACTGTCTTCTAGTGACTCTGACTTGAGTTCTTGAGCCAGGCAGGCAATACCTGTTACTGGGTTACCGATCTCATGGGCTACACCAGCTGCTAATTGACCTATTGAGGCAAGCCGTTCGGTATGGATCAGTTTATTTTCCAGTAACTGGGTATCTGTAGCATCATCCAATAAAATCACCAGCCCTTCGTCATCAGTGAAAGGGGCACCAATTGCGGCTTTGTGTAAACTTAACCAGCGAGGTTCTCCATCCACCATGATTTTCTCTTTACTTAAGTGGTTTCGAGCTGGGTTGGTGGCAAAGCGATTGAATAGTGACTTCCAGGGGTCGGGAATATCTTCAAACCGTGACCCCACCACTTTGCTAGAGCCGATACCTGTAATGGCAGCCATGGCACGATTCCACATTAATACTTCCGAGTCTCTTCCAATAGAGCAAACCCCAAGTGGCAAGTTCTCTAAAGTATGGCGATGGAAACGGCGCAGGTTATTTAACTCTGCAGCCAAACCGGTGAGCTGGGATTGATAGGCTTCAAACCGGCCTTCAATGAAGTTGATGTCTTCAGTAACATAAACATCTGCCTGCAGTTTGTAGGGCAGAAAACTATCAACAATATCTTTAGCTACTGAAGGTCCCATCAGACCAGATAAGTTGGCTTCAATCCGGTCGCGCAATCGACGCAAAGCATAAGGGCGGCTTTCGTCCATTGCTAAAGTGAGGTCTTGTAATGCCTGGTTAACCTCTCGTTGAGCTGCTTTGCTACCCAGGATTTTCCCCAGTTGCTCTTGAAACTCAGCAGGACTCTGCGCGGCGAGCATCCAGCGATGGGGGCGGCTGACGTTATCTACACTACAAGCATTGGCTGCGCTCACCTCTTCTTCAGAAATAGGGGTTAGCAGTGAGACCAGAATAAATGTCAGAGTATTAGCTGAAAGTGAGGCGATGGTAGCAATGTGCCAGCTGTTTTCATCCAATGACAGTGTGAGATTGATGATAGGGAAGACTATTGCCTGGATTTCAAAAAACAGGGGCAGCATTAAAGTAAGAAACCAAACGATAGCACCCACAATTAAACCGCTGATAAACCCTTGTCGGTTGGCTGCTGGCCAATAAAGCACACTTAAGATGCCGGGTAAAAATTGCAAGGTGCCAACAAATGCGGTGATACCCAGGTTCGATAGATCCTGCTTAGCTCCTAATAACCAATAAAAGCTGTAACTGGCTGCAATGATTAGCAGGGTTAAAAAACGTCGGGTCCAGAGTAGCCATTTATAGATGTCGATTTTGCTGGAAGGTTGGTAGCTGGGTAACACCACATGGTTAAGCAACATGCCAGATAGTGCCAAGGTAGCAACAACAGTAACGCCACTAGCAGCTGACAGCCCGCCAATGAAAACTAAATATACTAGCCAGGAACTATCGCTTGCCAAACCAATGCCTAAGATAAAATATTCGGGTGTGGTTGGGCTATTCAGTTTTAGACCAGCCCATAGAATAGGGGGAATAGCTAAACCAAACAGCAATAAAAACAGTGGTAGCCCCCAGCTGGCGGTAAATAAGGCTTTGGGGTGAGGATTTTCAATAAAGCCCATATGAAACATATGGGGCATCACCATGGCTGCAGCAAAAAAGATTAACAACAAAGTACGCCATGGCCCTTCTTCTAACGGAGTATGTAAACTTGCTAAAGCATCAGCATTGGTTGTTAGCCACTGTTCTAAGTCGGTAGGGCCACTAAACACAAACCACAGGGCGAAGATTCCTGCAGCCCCCATTGCCAGCAGCTTTACTACGGCATCAAAGGCAATGGCCATCACTAAGCCAGTGTGTTTGTCGCGACTGGAAATATGTCGGGTGCCAAACAACACAGTAAACAGCGTTATCAAGCCACAAAAGCCAAGCGCTAACTCTTCTGGCTGGCCATGCTGACTGAGGATGTCAGCGGAATCTGCTACAGCCTGAATCTGTAGTGCTATCAGTGGCAGCATTGCCAATAACATAAATCCGGTAGTTAAAGTACCAGCCCAGCTACTGCGGAAACGAAAGGCAAATAAGTCTGCCAGTGAGCCAAGTTGATAGGTGCGAGTGAGCTTAAGAATGGGGGCCAGTAACACAGGCGCTAGCAAATAAGCACCACAAATCCCTAGAAAATAGGCTAAAAACAAAAAACCATATTGATGAGCTAAGCCAGTGGTGCCATAAAACGCCCAGGCACTAGCATAAACCCCCAGTGATAACACATAAGTCAGTGGATGATTAACCCAAGTGCGTTTAATAATGGCTTTTTCGGCGCAGTAAGCAATGACAAATAGCAGGGCAAGGTAGCAAACACCGATGATAAACAGTTGGCCAAGCTCAAAGTTCATCAGACCCTCGCTGAGTTTGCAGTAAAAAGCCCACCACAATCAAAATTAGCCACAACAAATAAGGCCGATACCATTCTGTCGTGGACTCAATCCACCAATCCATAATGGCAGGAGAAAACAGGTAAATGCCTACCACCAATAACAGAACCAGTCGGTAAATATACATACCCGTAACCTGTTGTAGATTTTTATTTCATAGTAAAGCAGAAATTGGGGCGGGGAAAGGAGTAGCTTGTTTAGGTGTGCTGAAAGAGAGATAGCAAAAGCCAGTATGTAACTGGCTTATACAGTCTTTTATTTTACAAAATCTAAGTTTAAATCAACTCTGTCTTGAGTTTCTTTTGTGAATGCGGGTTGAACGGATGTATTAAGAAACCAGCTTTTGCCATCAACCTTAATAAATGCTTCTACTTCGTAATTATTTGATGATTTGATGTATTTAAGATCGACAGGTAACTGATAAAAGCCTGGCTGGCTTGATACTTTCATGCTTTGCTCTGAGATTACTTTACTTTTAGCGTCTCTTATTGATACATCGATTAGTCTAACTTTAAACGTTGCATTTTCCGGTAATTCAACAGTTTTTGAATAATTCACTGTGCCTGAAATATGTACTTGCTTAAACTCAGTTGCAACGGCAACTGCCTGAATAGATAAACCAAGTAAAATTAGTATTAATTGTTTCATTAAGCCCACTGTTTTTCTCTATAGGTGAAAATTTAAAAGGGGTGTAAATACACCCCATGCTGTTTTTTTTGATTTTTATTATTTTTTGCGAACTTCAATAGATGAGATAGTGTCGTTTATACCGTATTGAACAAAACAGCTAGTGTCTGAAGAGCGTGACGTTTTCCAGCCGCTGAACTGATCATGTTGGTAAAGTATAACTTCATATCCTGCACTTACTTTTAATGATGAGATGTCATCATTTTGCATTCCCAGTGCTTGCAACTGCTTTAAGGTGTAACGGCCAGGTTTTAAGCTAACTTTATAGCCACCAAAACTACAGTGTTTATAAACTTCTGCTACTGTAGAAACAGTTTGTACAGGTTCTTGTCCTAACTTCCATTGTTGGTTGTTATAGCCGTGTTTAGGCCATATTCCAACATGAGCACCTTGGCCATATGGATGAGAGTAAAAGACATCTAATACAGAGTAACTGCTACTCGCATTTTTGATGAATTTGCCATTGATTTCCCATTTTTGACTACTTTGACCATTACAATTGTTTAATTGCGTTAGGTTTTGATTTTTTGAATTTACATCCAGACATAATGAAGTAGTTTGTCTTGGGCGGATAGTTCCATCACTGAACGTTGCCCATTGCTGGCTATATTGTGTTTTACAAGTCTGTACTACAACAGATGCAGTAGCTTTTGCACTTCCACCTTTAATATCCAAACATAAGTTTTTGTTGCTTTCCGTAATGAATGCTTTATAGCTACTTGTTCTAGTGGCTTTAGTATTGGTTGTCGTTGTCGTGGGAGTAGTAGTTGTAGTGGTAGGGGTTACAGTTACTTTCTGAGGAGCAACATTCAGTACAAAACTACGCTTTGTTGAATACCCATGCCCATCCACAACTTCAACTGAAACGGTTGCTTTACCCTTTGATGCTTGTTGACGAGTTTGTAACATAATTAAGCGTTCGTTATTATCACGCCCAGGTTTTACTGATATGTCATAGTTAGACAGGACAGCCTGGTTATTTGACTGGGCTGAAACCTTTAGTTGGCTTGCTTCAGTTTCACCATCACTAATACGCACTCTAAGTCCATAGTTGCTACCGGCTATTAACGAAGTAGAGCTGCTGGATAATGATAAAATTGGGGCGGTGTTTGTTACTTTGGCTTCTGGCTTTCCATACGCTGCCTGCAAAGCTTTGATGTCACCTTCGCTTAGCGCTGCCCTTTGACCAATGATGCGCTGGTAACTAGGGTCTTTTGTTGTCATGGCTCTACCACCACCATAATGCATAATAGAGTGGTAATCGTAACGGCCGTATTTAATAGAGTACTCGCCTAGCTTTCTATATTGGCTTTTCCAGTCATCGGATATGTTGTTCCAGTTAATAGTGATATAGTCATCCCGGTCATATCTTGTTTGTTCGTGCATAAAGCCTAGGGCGTGCATTAACTCATGTGCTGTTGTGCCTAGGGCATATCCGTCAGTGTAGGAGAGAGGCTGGCGTCCACCTGTTTTACCTAGTAGTGAGTAAGCACCCCCATCTTCAAAAATATGGATGTAATCTTTTTCTGTCGTTCTCTCAACAAATTTAATGTTGGCAGCCTCTTCAATCCATTTCATCCCTGTTTTCATCTTTTCACGAAGGTGCTTAGGGTATTCTGGGGCAAACTCGTAAGGAACAATACCTTTTGGCCAGGTTGTCTTGCCACCCCAAGAGCTATGGGCTATAAACGCTCCATCTTGTTCGTAAACATCAGCTGCATCAGATTCGCTTGCTTTTCTTACTACAAGAGGTTCGATTCCATAGGTTTGTATGTCTTCTTCAGTACCAACTAGGATGTCGCCTTGAACAAGGGCTTTGCCGTTAATTGTCTGAACGGTTGCTGCTTGTCCTGTTTCTTGAAAGTAGGACTGAACAGTTTTTTCGAATTTATCTGCATTCGCATCAAGTTCACTATAGGCAGAAGCTGTGCCTGTTGTTACTGATATTGCTGCGGCTAATGCTGTTAATGAATGCTTGATGCTCATTTATTAATTCTCCAGTGATGTAAAAACTGGCTGAATAATAATCACAAACGAACGTTAGTTTTTGTTTGTGTTCACAAAATGATCGGCAAGGCTCTTATTTTGGAGTTTTCTGTGAGCTGGTTTGAATGGATAAAACATGTTTATCTCAAATAGCAATATTCTCCTTCATTTACTGCTTTGAATGAGTCTTTATTGCTTAGAAATAGTTATAAGCATGGAATGCTACTACTTTCTCAGCACTACAATATCAACCAATAATCTTTGAAAAGTGCTTTTGAAGAAAAGAAGTTATCTTTGTCCCTGAAACTAAATACCTCTACCCACCTTTCGAGTGTTTTTATGCTATTAGGAAATAGCCGTCTTTCAGAAATAGTCGACATATCTCTAAAAATGTAAACACTGTGTAAAAAATGACCATTCTTCAGACTGGCTTCACACTTTTCTTTTTCTGTTTTGTTTAAATTTCGCACAGCTGATTTTTATCAAACGTTCAAAACAAAATAGAGACTCACCAATGAAAGCAAGTTATTTACTACCAACAATGGTTCTTAGCCTGTCTGTATCTGCTGTTCAGGCTGTTAATGC
Organism: Spartinivicinus ruber; assembly: GCF_011009015.1. NCBI lineage: Bacteria > Pseudomonadati > Pseudomonadota > Gammaproteobacteria > Oceanospirillales > Zooshikellaceae > Spartinivicinus > Spartinivicinus ruber. Next base: position 5,707,828 of record NZ_CP048878.1, on the reverse strand, counting down.
TGCGGAATATCAACAACTCAAGTCTGGCACAGGGCTTTGCCTTGATGTATTTGGTGCACAAACAGCAAATAAAACCCCTGTCATCCCCTATAGCTGTCATGAAAATGCTAATCAGCAATGGTTAATGGATAGTTTAGGTCGGCTTCACCCCAAGCATGCACCAGATAAGTGTTTAGAGGTTGGGCGTAATGTGACTTACAACAAAACTGCCTATATTGCTCAGTGTAATTCAGAAATGTATCAGCGCTGGCGCTGGTCAGGAAACAGCTTGCATAACCAAAGCAATCCTTACATGGCCTTAGATTACTATGCTGACCGTCAAGCGATTGGAGTATGGCAATTTCATGGTGGGCCAAACCAGCAATGGCAGTGGGTTAAATCAGAAAAGCCAAACACAACAACTACACCAACGAAAAAGCCTACGCAGAATAAAGATATTCGCGACATCATGATTTCTGTCAATTTATGGGGGCAGTATGAAAATAGAGGTTGGGAAGGCCAAAGTGATGTTCGTGAAAAAGGTGATTTTAAACTCTACAATGCAGTTATTTATTTAGATAAAGTTGAAGGTTATGACTTAGGAAACGATGAAAAGTGGCAGCAAAATCGTTCGTTAGAGCCTCAAAATATTATGTTGCAACAATCAATATTACACAAACATGATCGTAGCGATGAGCAGTTAGAAAAACAGCACAGCAAACAGCTGCTAACATTTTTCAAAAAATACTTGGATAAAGTAGTAGCCAAAGAAAAGCAAGCTAACCCTAATAAAAACTTGCGCTTTAGCTTTTTAGTAAGAGGGCATGGTGGGCCGAATAAAGGCAGTTTATTTGAAAGAAGACTGCTAGCTGAAGATGCTAGAGAACTGTTAAAGTATATTAAAACTATCTCGGGTCAAAAACTAGCGCTGCTAGATTTGTCTACATTATGTAATGAAGCATTTTGGGCTAATATCAGTAACTTTTCCCCTTACGCAGAATATATTTTAGCATCAGAGTTTATGTCTGGTGGCATCAAATCAAAAGAAGGTAGTCCATTTCATCGAGAAGTGTATCCAGAGCATCATTATCCAGAAGCATTTAGTAAAAAACTAAGTCTTCAGCAAATGACGACTAACTACTTAAATAATATTAAAGAACTACGTTATGCATATCACTCAGCAGCTTGGAAAGAGGGCTATGCTACGCAAAAATCAAAGACGTTATTTGATGCAAGTAAAGTTGATCAGTTTGTTTGTAGCTTAAAAGGTATTCAAGGTGATTTAGCTCCAGAAAAACATCATCAAGAAAACTTTGTTCATGACGTGAAAAAATATTTATTAGCGTTAAAAGCGCATGGCACTAATAATCGAAGTAAAATTGATAAAGCATTACAAGCTTACGATAAATTGGTTATCCGCCATGTAACTAACGAAGCTGCAATGCCTGTAACCTGGTCTAAATATCGCAGCTATGGGTTATCAATGTTCCCATCAAATTACACTAACCCCACAGGTAAAGATCTTTTTGATGCATTTGCTGAAGTAATGCATCAAAAGCCTCAGTGTAATTAGCAGTCATAACTTTTAAATAAAAAAACCGCCAGAATGGGCGGTTTTTTTATTGCTGCACTTTAATCTCATCTATTCTTACAAAATGTTAAAGTTTTTGTCATATCTGCCGGGGTGGGTGGATTATGGTGCAGTCTTTAAATACCAACCTTACTTCTTTGCTGGTGCAACGGCATGTAGATCAAAGCCAGCGGGCCCAGGATACGGCTCTTGAGCGGCTGGCTTCGGGATTACGCATCAATGGTGCCAGAGATAATCCAGCAGGATTTGCTAATACCATACAGTTTGATACAACCATTTTCAGCACGTTTGCCAGTGTGCGTAATGCTAATGATGGTATTTCTTTGCTGCAAACTGCTGAGGGAACTTTAGGGGTAATCACCAGCTTGTTATTGCGGATTCGGGAGTTAGCCTTGCAGTCGGCAAATGGCAATAATGATGATGTTGATCGTGCAGCGTTAGATGAAGAGGCACAGCAGTTAATTCAGGAAATACAAACTGCTGCAGCAAACTCAAGTTTTAATGGTCAGAAATTACTGGATGGCAGTTTTACTCACCATATTATTCAGTCAGGTACTGATCTGGGAGAAGTTGTTCGGGTCACTATTCCAAGTACTACCACAGCTTCGTTAGGTACTTCACTTACAGCCGGTATTTCGTCAGCTAATGTTGCCCTGACTACTTCCTCCTTTGTTCGGGGTGATGTGATTATTAATGGGGTTGAAATTGGTGACTCGTTGGCGGTAGATGATGCGTTATCTACTGCAAACCCAGAGTTCAGTGCTATAGCTAAAGCTGTAGCCATAAATCGGGCCTCTTCTTTTACTGGAGTGGCAGCCCGAGTTGATGCCAATACAGTTGGTTACTCTGGCCCATCTGCAACCAATGCCACCGTTGCCGCAACCACTATCAATATCAACGGCGTAGCCATTAATGTAGCGACAGACTCTGGACAATCGGCGGATGTTAACCGCCAAAACGTTGCAGATGCTATCAATGGTTCTGCTGGACTAACTCAGGTAACAGCAGTTGATACAGGTAACATCAATACCGGGATTACGTTGGTTGCCGCTGATGGCAGAAATATTCAGTACGATGATAATTTTTCGGGTATTTCAGCCGCAGTGGGGGTGGGCAATAGTGGTGCCTCACAGGTTTATTCCGGTACTTTTACTTTGGTTTCCCAAACAGGCTCGCCTATTGTACTTGATCAGCGATTTCGTGATAGCCACTTAATTACGGGTCTGCGGCCTGGCACTTTTAGTGGTAGTAATAGTGGGGCGATTGGCCGGCGAGTTACTGATCAAGCTTTAGCAGCTGGTGACTTGGTGATTAACGGAGTATCTGTCGGTGCTTCTTCCAGTTTGGATGACAATGCCTCTTCAACAGCGAAAAGTGCCAGCGCTATTGCCAAAGCAGCAGCCATTAACGCGGTGAGTGACCAAACTGGGGTGGTTGCTAGAGCACTACCTAATGTTGTGATTGGTTATACCATTACGCCAGGCAATGCCCGCCAAGAGTCGGTTGATATTAATGGAGTAACTGTTGAAATTAACTTCAGTGCCTCAGATTCAGCGGAAGATATTGCTCGCAAGGTGGTTGGCTCAGTCAATCAGCATACTGGAGTGACAGGGGTGGTGGCTGAGTTTGTGGTGGACCCGCACTTTGCTGCAGGGAGTATTGGCCCCTCATTTCGGTTAGAAGCAGCTGATGGCCGGAATATCGTGTTTGAAAATGAAACGGCCAATATTGCAGAGGCAGGCTTTTCAACTGTCGAACCACCTAGCCCCAATGTGATTAATAATAACAACCCGCATTTAAGTGCTATTGAGCTGATATCGGCAGGTAAAATCACGTTGAGCTCAACGACGGCATCTGGTGGTATTGCTAATGCGGGCTTTAGCGTAGGTGAGTTTGGTGATCTAGCGGATAGTATACCGCTGAAGTTTGCTAGTATTGCTACTGTCGATGGGGCAAGTCTGGTGCTCACAGCAGTTGATAATAGTCTTCAGCGCCTGGCTTTTCAGCAAGCGCAACTAGGCGGCTTGCACAATCGCTTTGTTTCCAGCGTCGATAATTTGTTAAATCAACGAGAGAAGCTGGCCTCCGCAGTTTCGAGAATTCGAGATGCTGATTTTGCCCAAGAGACGGCCAATCTAGCAAAAGCACAGTTATTACAGCAAGCTTCTATTTCGGTATTGGCTCAAGCGAACATCAGGCCACAACAAGTATTAAAATTGTTGGAGTTTTAATCTTTATATTGCCTCTTCTGTAACGAGTCTTCAGGTATTCCCATTTCGTTAGGTACTTTTTTTAGTTGCCAGTGCTGTATGCCCCATTCAAGGATTTCACTTACAGAGCCATCGGCTAGTGCTAGAGGAGGCTTTTGTCCTAGTGCCACCAAAGCTTGTAGCAGCTGTGGAGCAGGCATATCTAGAGGGAGAGGCTTGGCAAAAGTCTGTTTGCTGAGCTTGCTACCATCTGTTTTTTTTATAACTGGGTGGTGAGCATAGTAAGGGGTTTGATAGTTTAAATACTGCTGTAGCAGGCATTGTTTATGGGTGGATGTTAGCAGGTCTGAGCCTCTGACAATATGGGTAATTCCCTGATCTTGGTCATCTACGGTGACGGCAAGTTGATAGGCAAATAAGCCATCTTTACGAAATACTACAAAGTCTCCGTCATCAACACCGAACTGACATTGCTGAATTCCTTGAATAAGGTCGTCAAATATTACTTTATAGCTGGCGGTTTTTACCTTGATTGAATGATCATCATCGGGCTCTAAGGTTTTGTCATGACAATGGCCAGGATAAACCGGCTGGCCTGTTAGCTGCCTACGTGAACAGGTACAAAAGAAGCTAAAACCCTCAGCTTGCAAACTTGCTAAGGCAGCTTTATAAAGCTCACTTCGTTGTGACTGATAAACCACCGGCCCATCCCAGCTCAAACCATAGACGTCAAGGGCTTTTAGAATTAAGTCAGTAGCGCCGGGTTGTTCGCGGGGCGGATCAATATCTTCAATCCGAATCAGCCATTGGCCTTGGTTGGCTTTGGCATCAAGGTAGCTGGCAACAGCGCTGACTAGCGAGCCAAAGTGGAGTGGGCCAGTAGGGGATGGGGCAAAACGTCCAATATATTGTGGGGCAGTCATTCACTTAGTAACAAATTGTCTTTTTAGTGAATCATTAAGCTAATGAATTTTAAAATAATTTTTCTTGGCTATCTTACCCAGTTGTTCGGCTGGCTAGCAAGTATTCAAAATCTTGCTGTTAAAAGCGACTATACCATGGAATAGAAAAGCCATGGTGTAGAAAGACCATGGCATATTGTGTATTTGCTAAATAATAGTGTTCGAAATTAGATGCCTGTTTGACGCTCTTTGATTTCAGCTAAAGTTTTGCAGTCGATGCATAGTGTCGCTGTGGGTCTTGCTTCTAGCCGGCGAATACCAATCTCTACACCGCAGGCGTCACAAAAGCCGTAATCGTCGCCTTCAATTCGCTCTAAGGTTTTTTCAATCTTTTTGATTAGCTTACGTTCGCGGTCGCGCGTTCTTAGCTCAAGGCTAAACTCTTCTTCTTGGCTAGCGCGGTCGGCAGGGTCAGGAAAGTTGGCTGCTTCATCTTTCATATGGGAGACGGTGCGGTCAACCTCTTCCATCAGCTCTGTTTTCCAGGTTTGCAAGATGCCTGCAAAGTGGGCAAGCTGCTTCTCATTCATATATTCCTCACCCTCTTTCGCTTGGTAAGGAGTGAAGCTTTTTAACAGGTTGCCGGTGTCTGTCTTATTTTGTGCTGACATATTTTTACAGCCTCACATTCAAGAAATTTTCCCATCGATCAGCAGCTGGCTATGTCACTTTGGCTCATCTGCCCGCCCCAACCGGATAAATTCCTTTTAGGAGCGGAGAAACTACCAGATAGCTTAAAAGGAAGCTACTGATTTATTTGTGGAAGCTGTGCTTCCCTAAATTATCAAAGTGATAAAAAGCTGCTCCTTTATTACCAAGTGTTGTGAACTGCTGCCAACTTAACTAGTATGGTCGATTTATCGTTAGACTGCACACATTTGATTGAATTCAATCAAGGGATATTAGCTTGAAGTTCACTCCAACTTGCCAACAAGGCGTTCTCATAAAGCGCTATAAACGCTTTTTAGCAGATATCGAGTTAGCAGATGGCTCGCAAATCACCATTCACTGCCCCAATACCGGCTCAATGAAAAACTGTTGCCAGCCAGGCAGTAAAGTTTGGTTTTCTAAATCTAACCAGGCGAAGAGAAAGTATCCTCATACCTGGGAAATAGTAGAAACACCTATTACTCACCAAGATGGCTCAATTGACCACTACTTGGCAGGCATCAACACTGGCCTGGCGAATCATCTGGTCAGGGAAGCTATAGATAAGGGCGTAATAAACGAATTACAAGGCTATAGCGAAATTAATAAAGAAGTTCGTTATGGCAAGGAGAACAGCCGCATAGACTTTTTGTTAAAAGGACAAGGTTTAGCGGACTGTTATGTAGAGGTTAAAAATGTCACATTGGCCATTGGAGATGGTTGGGGTGTCTTCCCTGATGCAGTCACTACCCGAGGTGCCAAACATATCCGCGAGCTGATGGAAATGGTGAAAGTTGGCCACCGTGCGGTTTTGTTATTTTGTGTACAGCACCATGGCATTGAGAAAGTGGCTCCTGCTGATGCTATTGACCCAACTTACAGTGAGTTGTTACGAGAAGCGATTAAATCTAGCGTTGAGGTGATTGCTTATCAGGCTGAGCTATCTTCTGAGCAAATTGAACTGGTTAAGCCATTACCTGTTTATGACGGCTTACGTCGTAATCTGGATGTAGATCTGTCCATCTTGTTGGACTGAAAACGGGCAGGGTAGTAGACAGTCTCCTTGACAGGGGCCTGCTATACATTCACCAGACTCTATTAAAAACAAAGCACCATGAGTAGCACACTGAATCAAACTACCTTCCACATCTAAAAATTGGTCTGGCATCCATTCCAAACTAATGCCCAAGTGGGGGCAGCTGTTGTGGTAAAGGTAAACTTCCCCCTGTTTTTTAACTGCAAATACATTGTACTCACCACTTTTAAAGCCGCGGCTTTCCCCTTCATTGATGTCATCTAAATGGCACAGCTTGATCACACGAACTCCTATAGTTTCTCGCTTGCCAGATTGTACCTAAATTAATCAGTAATTAATAAAACTCACTGTCCCTTCCCCAAAAGATTGCATCCAGCTCAGAATGATATTGACTTGCAAATAATAATAATTATCATTTGTGTTTGTGTTCATTATGCTGCTACTCACTTAGCATAATCACTGGAGTATACGCTTCAGTGAGTTATTTCTATCCAATATCTGGGGGATATTCCAATGCCAGAGCAGCCATTTTGGCAGCTCACTGCTTTAGCCAGTGCACTAGCTGTTAGCGTTTCTAGTTGGGCCAGTCAAAAAGTCACATTTGATGAGGTAGTGGTAACCGCCACACGTTCAGAAACAACTGCCCAGAAAGAGCCTAAATCCGTAGATCAGGTCGATAGCGAGTCTATTTCACTACAGCAGCCGGATAGTATTGCTGATACCGTAAAGCACTTGTCGAATGTGCAAGTATCAGCTGGGCCAAGGAAAACCTCACAGCGGGTGAATATTCGTGGCTTAAGTGAACGCCGAATTGTGCAAGTGATTGATGGTGCTCGGCAAAACTTCAGTGATAGTGGTCATCGTGGGTTATTTTTTATCGAGCCAGAGTTATTGAAGTCAGTTGAAGTAGTTAAAGGTGCATCAGGCTCACTATGGGGTAGTGGCGCAATTGGCGGGGCTATTGGTCTAACAACCATTGATGCTGATGACATTTTAGATCCAGATGAAAACTTTGCAGTTAAAGTAAAGCAAGCTTATCAGTCAGCAGATCATGACAACCGTAATAATACGACATTAGCAGGGCGCTTAGGTAATACCGATTATTTACTCAGTACATTTTATACAGATAGTAATGAGCTAAGGCTAGGGAGTGGTAAAGACTTAGAAAACTCTGCATCTCGACATAAGGGTGGGTTAGCTAAATGGCGTTGGCATTTGTCTGAAGATGAAATGCTGAAGTTTACTTATCATATGAATCATATTGATGAGGGGGTTCCATCTAACCCTGGGGTAGACATTTCCCGGTCAAACCCTTTAGTTGAGCGTAAAATCGAGCAAAATAATTGGGTGGTTGGCTATGAATTAAATCCAGAATATAACGACTGGGTAAATGTAAATGCCACCCTTTATCATAATTACACCAAACTTAATGAGTTTAAGAAAACAGGTGCACCAAGGCACGACTCCATTCGTTATAGCACTACGGGTCTTTCACTTGTTAATACCTCTGAGCTCAGCTGGGTGGATTGGACTTATGGGTTGGACTATTACCAGGATCGGGTTGAAGGTAAGCGAAACGGAGCAGATCGGCCGGAATTTACTGATGGACGGAGCACGGTATGGGGCGTATTTACCAAGCTAGCCATTCCTTTGGGTGACTACTGGACGATACAGCCAGGTCTTCGTTTTGATCAGTTTGATAACAGACCAGACGACAGTTCAGTGGGTAAAGATCAAACCGAAAATGAGTTATCTAAGTCACTGGCAATTAGCTATAACCTATTTGAGTGGTTAACCCTTCATGCACTTTATGATGAGGCTTTTAGGGCACCAAGCCTACAAGAGTTGTACGTTTTTGGCACTCACTTCCATGGCAATGTATTTGTGCCAAATCCTAACTTGAAGCCCGAAGAAGCCAAAAATAAAGAGCTTAGTGCTCGCTTTAAATTTAATGATTTGCTTAGCCAAGGCGATATTTTAAGTATGCGGCTGACTTATTTTAAAAATGATGTGGATAACTACATTGAGCAGGATGTTGAAAGATTTACCACCACTTTTGTGAATGTTCGCGATGCTGAACTAAATGGCTATGAGTTCGATTCCCAGTATAAGATGGATGATTACGGGGTTAATTTTTCCTATGGCCGTACCCGCGGTAAAGACAAAGACAGTGGCCAATATTTACAGAATATTCCTGCTGATAAAACGGTGGTTGGATTAGAACGTTATTTTTTACAAGGTGATGTTACGGCAGGGGTAAGGGTGACTCATGCTAAGAATCAAGATCAAGTGCCAGTAGGTAACTCTCAGTCTAATTATGATGGCTATACAGTGACAGATGTTTATCTTAGCTGGATGCCTAGTCAGAAAAAACTGGAAGGGCTACGGGTAGACTTTGGTATAGATAATGTCACTGATCGTCATTATCGAACTGCATTCTCGCAGCTGGATGAATCAGGGGTTAATGCCAAAGTGGCGGTGAGTTATAAGTTTTAATGGCATCTTTGCACGTATCTACCAGTCTATATCTAGCAGTTAATCCCTAAATAACGTGAACCCTCATGAGGGTTCACTATTGATTTGCGTGTTCTTGTAGTTAATAATCATTATCATTAAGTTGATTTTGATAAAGTTGGTTATGAACCAGTTGTTGCTGTTTGCGTTAAGTGTTTCAGTTCTATTGCATGGTTGGCTTTGGTTGTATGCTCAGCAACAACCAGAAGTTAAACCAAGGGCAATGGCGGCGTTGAGTGCGCCACTGAAACTCCAGCATGTATCTTTTAAGCAGCGTGTAGTTCAGCCTGTTGAAGCTCAAGAACAACCGAAACCTGAGCCTCAAAAAGAAATTGCTAAAGTTGAACCAAAACCCACACCTAAGCCTATTAGTAAGAAAGTACCTGCTAAAAAGCCAGCGAAGAAAATAGTTAAGCCAAAACCTGCAAAGAAACCACCCGTAAAAGTCGCAAAAGCTAAGCCTAAACCCAAGCCAAAAACACCTAAACCAGTGGTTGCTAAAAAAACTGAAAAGCCTATTAAAAAGCCACAAAAGCGGGTGCAAGAGGCAAGCACAACACCTGTGGTGGCAAAAAAATCTTTTGGGATGAATGAAAAAGTTGTTACTTCCAGACCTGATTACAAGCGGAAGGTGAAGCCTGATTATCCTTCTAGGGCATTACGCAGAAATCAGCAAGGTAAGGTGATTATAGAGGTTGTATTAAGTCCTAATGGTGTGAATGAAAAGGTTTCTGTTAAGAAAAGCTCGGGCTACCCCTTATTAGATAGAGCTGCAGTTAAGGCGATTAAGCGCTCCGAGTTTGTTCCCCAAATGCTGGCTGGTAGAGCTGTTACTTCTACTTTTGAGGTCCCTGTCGAATTTAAACTTAACTAATAATGACTCATTTATGAATATCGAAAGTTTTAGCTATTTCCAACAAGCCCTAAATGCCATGGGCTGGATGTTATATCCTCTAGGATTTTGCTCGCTACTGATGATCGCTTTGATTCTAGAGCGGTTTATTTATTTCCTATTATTACCACTAATACCAGACAATAAATTGTCTGCGTTGTTGAATCGTTGGAAAAATAATGTGGGTGAGCAACCGGCTTGGTTGCAAAAGAAGCCGCGCGGTATTGCTCTTGGCATCAAGCTACTTAACGAGTATCAAGGCAAAACGGCGGTTCGAGAGCAACAGTTATCTTGTTGGTTGGCGAAGCAGCACCAGACCAATACAGCGCACCTAAAATTATTGCAATTAATTGGTATGGTGAGTCCGCTACTGGGGTTGCTAGGTACCATTTTAGGTATGATCGTGATGTTTAAAGGCGTAGCTCAACATCAAGGTCCAGTAACACCCAATATTCTTGCCGATGGTTTATGGCAGGCCATGTATACCACTGCATTTGGTTTGGTAATTGCGGTTCCGGCTATTGTTGGTGCACAACTGTTTTATATTTGGAGTAATAGCTATTGTCAGCGGATTCAGCATTGGCTTAATGAATTTCACTGCCAAATGATGGTGAAAGAGCATGAAGAAGGCGTGCTTGAAGAGGGTTCAAGCGAAAAACTGAAGGCTGCAGCATGATTCAGTTTTCCAATGATGACGATCAGTCATCCGGCTCATTTTTGCCTGATTTAACCTCACTGCTGGACGTACTGTTTATTGTACTAGTGTTTTTCCTGCTTACTGCAAACAGTGCTCAGCTATTGTTGCCAATTGACTTGCCCGCTGCTGCATCTGAATCACTAGAGCCGCAAAAAAAGCCAAACCCTATCGAAATAGCGGTACTTAAAGATGGCACTGGCTGGCAAATTGAATCCGCCACTTTTACTGAGTGGGAAGCATTAACCAAAGTGCTTGATGAAAAGCTACAGCAAAACAAATTGGATAAAGTCACTGTTGCTGCAGATAAACAAGCTCAGGCAGAACAGCTCCTAAAACTGTTGGCTTATTTGCAGGAAAATGAAATTGCTGTGGCTGACATTGTTATGCAGAGGGAATAATGAAAGCCAAATTAACCGCTTTAATCCTCGGTATTGTTTTTTCTACTTTGTCTCAAGCCCAGCAGAGAATTATTTCAGCGGGTGGTGCCATGACCGAACTAATTTATGCGTTAGACGTGCAAGATGACTTAATTGCAGTAGACACTAGTAGTGTATATCCAAAGTTAGCCAATCAATTACCTAAAATAGGTTATCACCGTAGTTTGTCTTTGGAGGGGGTGTTAAGCCTAAAGCCTACCTTGTTGCTTGGCTCGGAAGAAATGGGGCCACCTAATGTTATTCAGCAACTACAAAAACTAAAGGTTAATGTACAACAGTTGCCGACAGCAGTAACGGTAGAAGCATTAAAGGAGCGAATAGCTCGGGTTGCAAGATTAGTGGGTAAAGATGCGCAAGGGCAAGTGCTGTTAGCAGAGATAAATGTAAGCCAGCAACAGTTAAGCGAACAGCTAAAAGCAGTAGAAAAACCGCGAAAGGCTGTATTTTTAGTTCAGCATAGCGGCCGTTCGCCAATGGTTGCGGGAACTGATACATCCGCTAATACATTAATGGAGCTAGCTGGTTTATTAAATCCGGCAGCAAAGTCGATTAAAGGTTATCGCCAATTAACCAGCGAAAGCCTTATAGTAATGGCACCTGAAGTGATCATTGTGCCAGATCATATGCTGAAAAATAACAGCAGCTTAGAGAAATTACTGGCATTACAGCCCGGTTTAAAAGAAACGCCCGCTGCTAAAAACAACCGAATTATTACTGTAGACAGTAGTTTATTGGTCGGTGGTATTGGGCTGCGTATTTTGGCGGCGGCACAAAAATTAGCAGGGGAAGCTTACCCTGAGCTACATTCTGCGATTGTGCAAGTTCCATAAATCTAATTCAGGGTTTGAGATAGCCTCCAACGAGAGGTAACAATTATTACTTATGAAGCGATCTCAAAAAGCCCTGTCAGTGATTGTAGTTCTGGCAGTGGCTCTACCTGTTTTTTTATTGTTAGGAATTGCTTATGGTGCTGTGCCGATCAGTATGGCAGATGTAGTCAACACAGCTTTAAATAATTTAGGCTTTTCTCTAGCCTCAACAAGTGATGCCTTTTCTCAAAACCAACTAATTATCGAATCCATCCGTACACCTAGAGTATTGCTGGCCTCATTAATTGGTGCTGCATTAGCTGTTAGTGGTGCCTTGATGCAAGGGTTATTTCGAAATCCATTAGCTGACCCAGCAATAATTGGCGTATCCAGTGGTGCAGCGGTGGGAGCAGCATTGGCTATTTTATTTGAGAGCATCTGGCCTGCTGGCTATGCGCATTGGGCTACGACAATAGCAGCATTTTTAGGTGGACTGGCAGCAACTTGGCTGGTTTTCAAGATTGGTACAAGTCCATACGGCACTTCGGTAGCCACTATGTTATTGGCTGGTATTGCCATTAATGCATTTGCCATGGCAGGAATAGGGCTGATTAATTATCTGGCGGATGATAACCAGCTTAGAAGCATTATTTTCTGGCAAATGGGCAGTCTAGGTGCTGCCAGTTGGCTTAATGTGTGGTCTATGGCAGTAGTCGTGGCTGCTGTTGCCTTGGTGCTGCCTCGCTATGCTAATACACTTAATGCCTTATTGTTAGGTGACTCTGAAGCACGGCATTTAGGGGTTAATGTTGATAAAGCGAAAAAATGGCTAATTATCGTAACTGCAGTGTTGGTAGGCGTTGCAGTGGCATTTGCAGGGATGATTGGTTTTGTTGGCCTGGTTGTGCCTCACTTGATTCGGTTAGTCATTGGGCCTGATCACCGTTTTCTTTTACCTGCATCTGCCTTGTTAGGTGCGACGCTAATGGTGTTGGCGGACTTATGCGCGCGCATCGTAATCTCGCCTGCGGAACTACCAATAGGGATTGTCACTGCCTTAATTGGTGCGCCATTTTTTATGTTTTTGCTCCTCCAAAAACGACAGACAATTAGTGGGTAGCAAGTAAACCAATGAAAAACCCTATGCTAGAAGTACAAAATCTGTCGGTTAATATCCAGGGCAAAATCATTATTGAGAATATTTCCATTGGTGTTAGTCCAGGTGAAGTGCTAGCTGTATTGGGGCCTAATGGTGCTGGTAAGAGCACCTTGTTTTCTGCATTAACTGGAGAGCGAGTGCCAGTTAAAGGACAGGTGTTAATTAATCAGCAGCCATTATCTGAAATTTCAGATAATCTGAGAGCCACTCAAATAGGGGTTTTGCCGCAAAGTTCTGCTTTGAGTTTTGCTTTTAGCTGTTATGAAGTGGTCTCTATGGGGCGAATTCCTTGGGCGACAGGCAAGGATAAAGATGCTGAGATTATTAAGCAGGCTATGAAACAGGTTGATGCTTGGCATTTACGTGATCGTATTTATACATCACTATCCGGTGGGGAAAAACAGCGGATTCATTTAGCCAGAGTGATTGCGCAAATCACTACTGATAACCAGCAAGTTCCTAGGCTGTTATTACTAGATGAACCAACCTCAGCGTTAGACCCTTCTCATCAACACTTAACGCTTCAGTTAGCCAGGCAGTTGGCTGAGAATAATACGGCAGTATTGGTGATTCTTCATGATTTTAATTTAGCGGCCCGCTATGCTGACAAGATAATGGTGATAAAAGAAGGCAAGCAAGTCGTCCTGGGCTCCCCAATTGAAGTATTAATACCGGATTTAATTAAAAAAGTTTTCGATATTGATAGTCAGGTAATTAGCCACCCAACTTATCATGTACCTGTGGTGTTGTTAGGGTAAAGAGGAAGTATTATAAGATTAGTGTTTGATATGAAAATACCCTATTACTCCATATTCATTAGCTTTCCTAATTATCACTATACCTAAGCCATCAACTGCTGTATATTTGAACAGTATGGAAACTTAATTGAGAAGGTATAAATAATGGCTATCAACAAAGTTCAATTTCAAAAAGGCCTGAGTTTAAACGAGTTTCTCAAACAATATGGTACAGAAGAACAATGCTTTAATACCTTATACAAATTGCGATGGCCAGAAGGTTTTCAGTGCCCCAATTGTGGATACGACAAATGCTGTCAACTCACTACTAGAAAGCTTCAGCAGTGCTATAAATGTCACCAGCAAACATCTGTAACTGCAGGTACTATCTTTGAATCAACCAAATTACCATTAAAGACTTGGTTCCAAGGGATGTATTTGATCTCCCAAGACAAAAAAGGTATATCAGCCATAGAATTACATCGCCATTTAGGTATTTCCTATCAAGCTGCCTGGAGAATGAAACATAAGCTCATGAAAGTGATGCAAGAAAGAGAAGGCACCAAGCAATTGTCGGGTTTTATTGAAATTGATGATGCCTATCTTGGTGGCGAGCGTACAGGTTGCAAAAGAGGTAGGGGAGCAGATGGGAAAATACCTTTTGTAGCAGCCGTAGAAACAACAAAACAAGGTCAACCGACACGAATTAAACTGAGCATTTTAAAAGGGTTTAATAAAGAAGAGATAACGGCTTGGAGTAGGCAGAATTTGGCCAAGGGCAGTACCGTAATCTCCGATGGACTGGCCTGTTTTAATGGTGTCATAGAAGCAGGTTGTCTTCATGATAAAATTGTATGCGGTGGTGGTCGTGCATCAGTAGAGGAACCTGAATTTTATTGGGTTAACACCATCCTTGGAAACTTAAAAAGTGCTTTACGTAGCACTTATCATGCTATTCGCGCTAAATATGCACAACGTTATCTTGCTGAATTTCAGTATCGATTTAATCGAAGATTTAGCTTAGTAGAATTTATTCCTAGGCTAGCATTTGTAGCACTGAGAACACCTCCACTACCAGGTAAGCTACTAAATATAGCTTAGGTATGATGATAATTAGGTTAGCTTTTGTCATAGCCTCTTTCTTGGAGGGATTTGTGTGTGAGTAAACTACTAAAACTGTCTTGGTTATTTTGCTTTTATAGTGTTATTTCAGGTTGTGCGGCAACTGTCGAAAAGCAGCCTGAAAACCCTATTTGGCAACAACAAAATGCCCAGTTAATTGCAGAAGAAGAGCTATTAAAAAAGCTCCCTAAAGTTGATGTTTTGTATTTAGGCGAAGCTCATGACAATCCCATTCACCACCAAAATCAGTTAGCAATACTTGAATATTTGCAAAAAAAAGGAAAGCTAACGGGTGTAGTGATGGAGATGCTTAACACTGACCAACAAGCAAAAATCGATCAGGCTTATGGCAAAGTAAAATCACAAACAGAGCTATATAAGTGGCTGGAGTGGCAGGATGTAAAAGGTTGGCAGTGGGAATTTTATGGGCCAATGATGTGGCTGGCTATTAATAATAACATACCACTTAAGGCGGGTAATATTACCAGGAAGCAGGTAATGGGTTTATATCACAATTCAACCAGGCCTAAAGCAGAAGGACCTTATGCTGATTCTATTAGAGCGCCTTTGGCCAAACGAATAGAAGAAGCCCACTGTAATAAAATCGATGCGAAATCACTGGAAGCGATGGTTAATATTCAGCAAACACGGGATAAAAAGCTAGCTGAAGAGGCTGTTAAGCTTAATGGTGGAGTAACGGTTGTTATTACTGGCTCGTATCACGCTAGAAAAGATGTAGGCTCACCGAGGTTTGCTAAGTGGCTAGCACCTGAGATCAGAATAGCGAGTGTGATATTTGTTGAAACGTTTGAAGGTCAGCAGTCTCAGGCTGATATCACATGGTATCAAGATTTAGAACAGTGGGGTGATTGGTTGTGGCTAACGCCTAAAGCAAATACTGACCGTCCTGACTGCGGATAGTGGAATCAACCTTTGATTGTAGGGTATACCACTTGTTAGGGTTGTGTTCATCACTAAGAATGTAAATAGCTATGAAGAAAGGGGTTGTAATTTTTTAAAAATTTAGTAATATAGCGCGCCCATCGAGGGTCGTTAGCTCAGTTGGTAGAGCAGTTGGCTTTTAACCAATTGGTCGCTGGTTCGAGTCCAGCACGACCCACCATTTTTCCTTCCTTATTTCCTGTATTTACCCCAGTTTCAATTAAAGCACCAGTTATATAATTCAGCCTTTCTTCTTTGACTAAAAATTAGTTAATAGATGCTTGTTCTGATGCATGGTTATACCAGTATTTGGCCCGCTGTTGGTTTAAGCTGACTCCCCTGCCTTGTTGGTACATCTCAGCAAGCTTTAATTGAGCTGTTTTGATTCCCTGTTTTGCTGCCTCCCAATACCACATGGCTGCTTTGGTATGGTCTTTTTGTATTCCATTACCTAACTCGTAGTGCTCACCAAGTTGCCACTGGGCAATTGGGTCGCCATTATTGGCAGCATGCCCAAGCCAAAATACACCTTCGTGAATATTAAATAACTGGCTTTGATCACTGAGAAATACTTCACTCAGTTGCTTATAGGCACTTTTATCTCCCTGGTAAGCAGCTTCTTTAAGCCATTCAACAGCTAACGCCTGGTTGAACAATTTACTTTCTGGTTCCAACATTAATTCCGCCGCTTTTACCATAGCAACCTCACTGCCTTGTTTGGCTGCTTGTTCAAACCAGTAAAGTGACTGGCTGTGCTGATCTGCGAATTGTTGGTAGTAAGAGCCTAGAACCAGCTGGGCGTTAACATGATTTTGCAGTGCTGCTTTGCTGATAAGATAAATACCGCGCTTGCTATCTTTGGGGATTCTTTGGCCTTGGATTAACAAAATACCAAGACGATATTGAGCATATTTGTTGTCTTTTTTGATAGCTTGCTCATACCAATATATCGCTTTTTTCGGGTTTTTAGGTACGCCGTCACCCGTTAAATAAATCTTAGCCAAGTTATTTAAGGCAGCTGGATGACCTTTTTTAGCTGCTTTTTTATACCATTGGGCTGCAACTGTTTTATCTTTTTTTACCCCAAGCCCTGTGGCATACATATAGCCAATATTATTTTCTGCCGCCGCGTGACCTAACTTAGCAGCAGTTTGATAATAGTTTAGTGCTTGCTTAAGGTTTTTTTCTGTCCCTTGGCCAAGTTGGTGCATCATGCCTAAGTTGTTAATGGCTTTTGGATACTTTTCGGCAGCAGCTTGATTAAACCAGTAGAGTGCTTGTTTATAATCCTGTTGCAGGATGTTGCCGAACCAATACCATTCACCAAGTAAAACCTGGCTTGCAGCAAAACCCTGTTCAGCAGACTGCTTAAGTAGCGATACGGCTTGAGTTGTATTATTTGGAGCGACACAGCGAGCAGCTTCATATTGGCCCATTACTGACGTTAATTCAGCAGAATTTTTAAACCAAGTGCACGCTGTTTCTGTGCGCTGGTTCGCTTGGTAGAATTGGCCGATAAGATAGTAAGCAAGCCCAAGGGATTTATTGCTGGCTGGTTTTAAACTTTGTAAAGGCTGGTTTTGTTGGGCAGCAGTTGATTCAGTCTGCTGTAATTTGTTTGTAGCTGACACAGGGGTATTGGAACTAGCTGTCATAGCCGCCAGGTTTAGTGTAACGGATAAACCTAAAGTAAGGTAACTAGATCCTTTTTTGATGTACTTCATGAGCATCCTGTGAGCTAGTTATCTACTTTTAGTGGCTAACTTAAAACAAACTACATAAAAAAGCAGACAAGAGCTGTTTATTTATTCACCTACTTTTAACATATCAGTAGTTTTGAATTATTTCAGTGAAATTAAGCATTTGATTTAAAAATTGATGCATTTATATGAAAGACGCTTAAAAAAGGTGATATGGGTCGTATAAGAAAATTATTGGTAAGCGATTAAAAAAGTCTTCAGTGAATAAGCAAAAGAAGCGGACAAAAAAAAGGCTACCAAATGGTAGCCTTAGAACCGTGATTAGCCTGATGAGGAGATAACCTGTAAAAAAGCTGCTTAACTGCCAGGTAAACATCTTACAGTTGTTATCAACAAGTTGCCTGTGGCAACTGTTAATCAGAATAGTCAAGCGGCATTTAAATGTCAACACAAATGATAATTATTTTTATTTGCAAATAGCAAGTGTGAAAGGAATGCATAGGCTAGTGATGCATGCGTAAAGCTGGTTAACAGTCTTCAAAGTCATTTATTTTCTGGCAAGTTGCTTTTTTGCAGGCATAGTGGGCCTACATCAAGAAAAAGCAACACCAGCAAGAGGGTAAATGGAGAGGAAGTTTTTTTACCTTATTTTGTGCATGCACCACTGGCTGAATTAAAGGCAAAAAAAAGCCACTCAAATTGAGTGGCAAAAGTCTGTGATTAGCCTGATGAGGAGATAACCTGTTTATAGCATCCTGTTACTTACAGAGGTGATATCGACAGATTAAATCTGTTGTGCAACGACAACAATGCAAATGATAATTGTTATCATTTGCATTGTCAACGGAATATCTGCAAAAATTTTTTGTAGCAAAACTTTGAGTGGATAGATTAGCCCATGATCTCAACTGATGTAGCTGGGTCACCACTGTCTGAAGAGGCGAGTTTCTGGTTGAGGGAGTTGATTCTTCTGGCCATGTTTTCCATCAGATTCAGGCAGACTCTTGGGTGAGTTTGAATTAAATTGATAAATTGCTCTTTCGGAACTGCTGTTAATGTACAATCATCTTTAGCCATTACAGTGGCAGAGCGTTTCTCTTGGGTAAACATGGCCATTGCGCCAAAAATCTCATCCTGATAAATATTGCCTACTTTTACTCCACGTACATATACCTCTGCTCTACCTGTCATTAAAATAAACACATGATCAGCTTGCTCACCTTCACTAATAATGGTGTCACCCGCTTTTACTTGCAAAAAGCCCGTTGCTGGCTTGCTGGTATAAGGGGTAAGTCGAGAAAGTCCATCGGCTAAAACTGCCGCATAGCCAATCAGGTATTTTGTCAGTAATGTTTGTCTGGCAGGGTCAGCTTGGATATGTTGAAAAAATGCTTTGCGATCATAAGGGATTAATTCAATAGGGTCTTTACTGCTGTATTTGCATTTGGGTAGATTAAAGCCTTGCCGAAGGCCAACGATATCACCCTCTTGCATATAAAATACTTCACGTTGATTGATAGAACCGGCCAGTTTACCTTCACAGATTAAAAATATTTGGTCTGGATCATGCTGGGCATAGAGGTCAGCCACGGAATCTAAATAGATATTAGCGGCTTGACTGGGCAAACCATTAACAAGCTGTGCAGGAATAAGCTGCAGCTCTGAGATCACTTCGCTGATATAGGGGAATTGCTCTCCCACCAAATACATGCTTGACGCCTTAAGTTAACAATTAGCCATATTCATTGGCTGACTGCGCTGGGCTCTTTGGCTTCAGCTTCCCGTATTAACCTTTCTTTTAGTGAAGGGTCAAGCTGGTTCCAGTGTGCATTGAGCAGAGCACCTTCTAATGCATATAACAACACTTTGGATACTTTAAAACCACGTGTTTTAATTTTGCAGTAAGCCTCTACCGCGCCAATTTGTTCTAATGTTTCGCGGTCTCTAATGCCAACGGCATTAAGCCATTGGACAGATGTTTTCCCAAGGTTTTTCAGCTCGATTAAATCTGTTGCCATCTTCGAGTCCTTGCCCTCTGAAATACTAGGAACAGGTGACAACAAAACTTCATATCAGTCATTACCAAGTTTGCCACCTTGATATAAATAATAGCTGATTATTGTGACTTGTATGATAATTGATCAGAAACTCGGCTAAATTTTTGTTGCCGCAAGATTGGCATGCTTTATTACGAGCGAGTGACTCTAATGATTAAATTGTATAAGCAAGCTTGAAAAACGTACAGGCTCGCTTAAAAATTCTGCTTCTATAGCAGTATTTTTAGCCATTTTTGCCCTGATTTATAAGACAGCTTGAACCGCTTATCGCTAATTGCCGTACGTTGAAAAAATGAGAAATTCTACTCAATTTGTCCGTTTGTTCTGAAAATCAACAGCTTAATCGAATACACTTTAGCCAACTATTTTTGTAAGACAGCTGACGCAAGAAAAATACTGACGTTACTAACTGCCAAGAGTGCTTTAGCAGTGGTGTGTAGCATGCTTTATGTGAACTAGGAGCAGCATGTAAGTAACAAACCTTATTATCAGCCTAACAACACTCGTTTATTGTGCTGAGAAATTAGCCAGTAAAAGAGCTTGGCTAGCAGTTTTTAGGCGCAAGTATTTGATTGCAGTCTGACGGTCTTTAGGAAAAAAATACAAGCACATGACTGAACGTATCCGTACTGGCAGGCAGCCAGCTAAAAAAGGCAAACAGCGAAATGGAAAAGCCAAGAAGGGTGGCTTCTGGAAAAAGCTATTTAAACTGACAGCTTTGCTGTTAGTGATTGGTGGTGTTTTATTTGTCGG
Source organism: Spartinivicinus ruber (assembly GCF_011009015.1). Lineage (NCBI taxonomy): Bacteria > Pseudomonadati > Pseudomonadota > Gammaproteobacteria > Oceanospirillales > Zooshikellaceae > Spartinivicinus > Spartinivicinus ruber. Next base: position 5,687,583 of record NZ_CP048878.1, on the reverse strand, counting down.
CTATGCCAGTAAATTAGATATAGAAGTCACTGAAAGATTTGAAGGTAAAAAGTGGGCTATTCCTGCCAAGGTATACGCGCAACCACTAGAGCTATTTTCAACAAGACGAATTAATGTAAAACAGTTGGTTCAGCAACTTGACCAGCTGGGTTATCAGTCTGTTAGCTATGTTGAACGAGCAGGGCAGTATCATCAAAAAGGCAATGTTGTTACGTTAAAAACACGCGGTTTTCAATTTGATGATGGCTATGAAGAGCCAGTTTTAATTAAAGTTTTATTTCGCAATAAGCAAATTCAAAAAGTTACTGATCAGATTGGTCAGGAAACCTTAGCCCGTTTAGAGCCACAGTTAATTGGTGGTATTTACCCTGCATCCAATGAAGACCGGCTGTTAACGAAGTTAGAGCAATTACCTGAAACTTTTATTCCTGCTTTGTTAGCAGTTGAAGATAGAAACTACTATGACCACTGGGGAGTGTCTCCCAAGTCAATTGCCCGAGCTTTTTATATCAACTTTAAAACGGGAAGAGCTGTCCAAGGCGGGTCAACTTTAACTCAACAATTGGTAAAGAATTTATATTTGTCGAATGAGCGCAGTTTGAAAAGAAAAGCCAATGAAGCCATTATGGCGGGTTTGCTGGATTTTCATTACGACAAAGACGAAATACTCGAAACCTATATCAACGAGGTTTTTTTAGGCCAACAAGGTAAGCGAGCCATTCATGGGTTTGGACTGGCCAGCCAGTTCTTTTTCGGTCAACCTATTAATGAGCTATCCGCTGAGAAGGTGGCATTGTTAGTTGGAATGGTTAAAGGCCCATCTCAATACAACCCCCGTCGTAAACCCGAAAAAGCCCTTAAACGCCGCAACTTAGTATTAAAGGTAATGGCACAGCAGGGTGTGATTACTGAGCAGGAAGCTAACCAAGCACAGCAAAAGCCGTTGGGGGTAGTGAAGCATAGTAAAGTACAAATGAACCATTATTATGCTTACCTGGACTTGGTTAAAAGACAGTTAAAGCGTGACTATGATGAAGAAAACCTTACCTCGCAAGGGTTAAGAATTTTTACCAACCTTGATCCCATCGTTCAACAGCAAGCACAAGAAAGTCTGACTGATACTCTTAAAAAAGTTAGAAAATCCAATCAGAAGCATAAAGCATTACAGGGGGCAATGGTGGTTACTGCACCAGGCAGTGGTGATGTATTAGCTGTTGTTGGTGATCGTAAGGCAGGTTACACCGGCTTTAACCGAGCAGTAGATGCGCAGCGCCATATTGGTTCTTTAATTAAACCCATCGTATTTTTATCTGCGTTGACTGAACCAGAGCAATATACCCTAGCTACATTTGTTGATGACAGTAAAGTCAGCATCAAAACTCAGGATGGCCAGCTATGGGAACCTGATAACTTTGATCATAAAAGCCATGGCACAGTGCCATTACACGAAGCACTAGCAAAATCCTATAACTTAGCTACTGCCAAAATTGGTTTAACTATAGGGGTAGAAAAAGTACTGCAGTTACTCAAAACACTGGGAGCTGATCAGGATTTTCCTGCCTACCCTTCATCATTGTTAGGAGCAGTTGCGATGTCGCCAGTAGAGGTGGCAACTGTCTATCAAACCCTGGCTGGTGGTGGCTTTAAAGTACCACTGAGAACTATTCGGGCGGTTTTGGATGCAGAAGGTAAACCACTGCAGCGCTATCCATTAGCAATACAACAAGTGGTTCCTACGGAGTATGTGCACTTGCTGCAATATGTCATGCAAGAAGTGATGCGAGAGGGTACGGGCAGAAGAGCGTATCGGCTGTTAAATAATAAAGTGCGTGTGGCAGGGAAAACCGGCACCAGTAATGATCAGCGTGACAGCTGGTTTGCTGGCTATTCCGAAGATTATTTAGCAGTTGTCTGGATGGGGCATGATGATAATAAGCCAACACCAGTAACAGGTAGCAGTGGTGCGTTAAGAGTTTGGAGCGACTTTATGTTTAATGTTAATCCTAAGTCGTTACAGCCCAAAGTACCTGACCAGGTGCACTATGTATGGGTGGATGAAATTAGTGGAATGCTTGCCAATGAGTCTTGTGCAGGTGCCCGTTATTTACCATTTATTAAAGGTTCTGAGCCACAGGAAGAATCTTCCTGTATTGTCCGTCACCAACCTCGCAGAAGAGGTTCCAAAGTGGTAGATTGGTTCAGAACCCTGTTTCGCTAATTGGGGGCAAAAATAGTGTTTCAACAAAATATAGATTTAGGAAAGGCTGGTTTTCAGCTTAAAGCTGCTTGGTTAAAGCCGGCAGCTATCAGTGGTTTGTTGTTTATTGTATCAGGCTGTGTTCAACATACTTATATTCCAGCATCACAAGATCCAGGCCGGGATATGCGACCTGAAGTGGTGGATGCAGCTCCTGTTTCTGCTGGTCGTCCAGAGTATCGTGAGCCTCAGGTGGTCACCCAACCTAACCAGCAAAATGAAGATCAATACGCTTATGTTACTCCAGACTACCCTGACTCAGGGGTGAGTAGTAACCCTGCTGCTCGTCGGTTGATTGATAGAGCGCTGGAACAACGCGCCACTGGTGACTTAGAGGCTGCAGCCGCTACTTTAGAAAGAGCATTGCGGGTTGCCCCCAATGATCCAGAGGTTTATTACGAGTTAGCATCAATCCGATTAAACCAGCAAAACTATGCTCAGGCTGAGCAGTTAGCACGCCGGGGTTTATCGCTGACCCGTGATCCAGGAATGAGAGCTCGGCTGCAATCAATCATTGATCAAAGCTCAACTGGGCGCGGCTAGTTTTTGTCATTTCTTGTCATCTAAAGGACAAGCTCGTTAAACTAGGGGCTGTTGATGTTTGTTTGAAAGATCAAACTTCGGCAGTTTCTATAGATCTTGAGTTGAATTAAACCTAACGAGTGCTTGTCTTTTGTATGAGAAATGAGCAAATCTCCTCGCTACTAACCGAATTAGAGCAAGAACTTCAACACTTGAATATGTGGGAGTTTTCGCCACCTTCTGCTGAGTCTCTAACTAGTACCGAGCCTTTTTGTGTTGATACCCTCGCATTGAACCAGTGGTTACAGTGGATTTTTATTCCTCGTCTGCGAGCATTAATTGAAGGTAGTCTTCCATTACCCTCTAACTGTAGTATTCTACCTATCGCTGAAGAATTTTGTGGCCAGCAGTCAGCTGACTGTACAAAGCTACTGATTATTATCACTAAAATTGACCAGTATTTCTCTTAAAATTCTTATAATCACAATGCGTACGGTAAGATCATTACAGCTAGCTTCGTTAGTGCTGGTGGTGCTGTTGTCTGGATGTCAGGCGATACACCAAAAGCCTATGCCTATAGCGCCAACGATGCAGTTGGATAAAATCAGAATTCGTAACTACCTTTCCCAATGTTTAACTATTAAACCTTTAGGGGTGCGGCATACTACGGAAAATGTCACGCTACTTACCCAAATGGTGGCATCTCAGGACTTAAGTCAATGCCAATGTAATTCCGTTTATGTGGAATACCTGGTAGAAGAAAGAGTCCCTATCCAGCAAAAAGCTAGAGGCAAAGCTAAGCTGGTGAATTGGGGGAAAGGCTATTTCATTGCGCCTGTACCTAAGTTTCAGTCGAAACCCCAGCTTCTTACGTTAAAGCATGATACCGCCCTGCAGTATCAGGGTCCTTTAGTGATTAGTTTGCGTTGCAAAGATGAAAAGCCGTTGTAAATTTTTTGGCAGTAGTAATTATGGAGTAAGTAACCGCCCAGTCAACTGGTTTGCTGGGCGGTGGATAGGTAAGTGATAGGCTGTTTGCTGAGTTGAGTTAGTTACACCACTCTTTAATTGCCTCATCTGCTTTTTTCAGCTGCGCATCTTTCTCTTCTGCGCTAAGAATTTTCACTGAACCATCTTCCATGGTCATTCTGACTCGGTTTTTAATTGTAAGCTGAATCTTGTTTTGCTTGGCTTGCTTACAATTTTCTTCTTTTTCCTTCTTGGCCTTGGTTAGCTCTTTCTCAAACTCTTCTTTATCAGTTTGTTCTTGTTTTTTCGCTGCTTCGGCATCTTTAATACCTTTTAGCTTTTTTTCACCAGCTTCTTTACTGGAAGACTTCTGGGCTCTGGTATTCACAACTTCACCTTGGCCTTCTTTTGGTGGCGTGGTGCTGTAGTGAGTAACGCCATCCTCATCTACCCACTTATAAAACTTGCCTGCAGTTAAGTTGGTAGAGATTAAAATTAAGCTGGTGAGTAGCAGTAGCTTTTTCATGAGTGTTCCCAAACGCTTTGTTATCTTCAATAACACCACAGTTTAGTGGCCACATGAATATATAGGTAACTTGATATGATAAGTAGGGATGTGATGCCCCTATCTCTAGTTTTGTTATACATATCACTAAATATAAACCAGGTGAAATAATATTTACGATTTAAAAACTCTGTTTGGCTGCTAAAGGACTTCACTACAGTCGTTTGGCTGTTTTTGATCGAATGCCTCTGAAACTATTGTAGTGGAAGAGTTTGAGCCTTGACTTCTGTCGTTAAACTGTAAAGAATTATCGGTCTTACTTTTTGGATGTTTACTGCGTAAATCGCCATCCACTCTAAACTGAAACTTTACACCTTAAATTTTCAGTTTTATCCCAATGACGCGTTACCTCGCGCTGGGTCGGCCCACTACACCATACTGTGGGCCTGACAATCTGGCAGTTTCGTTAGGCGGCTGAGCAATGCTTAGCGAAGCGAGGTAGTGGTGTATCAATTCATTAGAGCAGCATGTGGCTCTTATCTTTAATGCAAACTAGATTGACCACTAGCTTAAAAAAATAGCAAGTAATAAACCGATAACTTCTGTTTGCTCTGTTAGTAACCACCTGCAGCTAACTTGAGTGGGTTGTTAACCTTGCCATTCAGATAGGTTTATGTTGCTCTATAGCTAATGAATATAGACTGTTAGACAGTTAAATCAATTTGTTATGTAGCGATGTTCTAGAGGATTCATCAAGTGGAACTATTATCGGGTGCTGAAATGGTTATCCGCTCGTTAGCGGATGAAGGAGTTGAATATATATATGGTTACCCTGGCGGTGCGTTACTTCATGTCTATGATGCACTGTTTCGGCAGGATCGAGTGACCCATATCCTCGTGCGCCACGAACAAGCTGCAACGCATATGGCAGATGGCTATGCGCGGGCATCGGGTAAGCCTGGGGTAGCACTGGTTACATCTGGGCCTGGCGCGACTAATACCATTACTGGCATTGCTACTGCCTATATGGACTCAATCCCAATGGTTGTGATTTCTGGGCAGGTACCATCGGATTTTATTGGCACGGATATGTTCCAGGAAACGGATATGGTGGGAATTTCTCGGCCAATTGTTAAGCACAGCTTTTTGGTAAAACGTGCCGAAGATATTCCGATGACCATTAAAAAAGCATTTCATATTGCTCAGTCTGGTCGTCCTGGCCCAGTGGTTGTGGATATCCCCAAAGATATCACTAACCCCAGTGATAAGTTTGAATATGCTTATCCAAAAAAAATAAAACTTCGCTCATATAATCCACCATTAAAAGGGCACTCAGGACAAATTCGTAAAGCGCTTGACCTATTAATGCAAGCTAAACGACCAGTGATTTATAGCGGTGGTGGGGTAATTTTAGGACAAGCGTCTGATGTGTTGACGGAGTTAGCTCAAAAGCTAAATGCACCGGTTACGAATACATTAATGGGATTAGGTGGTTACCCTGGTTCTGATCGCCAGTTTTTAGGCATGTTGGGTATGCATGGTAGTTATGCCGCTAACTTAGCAATGCATCATGCTGATGTAATTTTAGCCGTGGGTGCTCGATTTGATGATCGGGTAACAAATGGTGTTGCTAAGTTTTGCCCTACTGCCAAAATTGTTCACATCGATATCGACCCCGCCAGTATTTCCAAGAATATTAGAGCCGATGTGCCTATCGTTGGCCCAGTAAAGGCAGTGTTGAATGAAATGCTGGGTGCAATAAAAGACGGTAAGCGTGAAGTTGATAAAGAAGCAGTTAATGGCTGGTGGAAACAAATTGATGAGTGGCGTAGCTCTAAAGGTACCTTCCCTTATGATCCGGGCGATGGAGGCATAATTAAGCCACAAGCGGTGATTGAATCTTTATATGAAGTGACTAAAGGCGATGCGTTTGTTACTTCTGATGTAGGGCAGCACCAAATGTTTGCTGCACAATATTACAAGTTTGATAAGCCTAATCGCTGGATCAACTCAGGTGGATTAGGCACCATGGGCTTTGGTTTCCCTGCAGCAATGGGGGTGAAGCTTCATTACCCTGATCATGACGTAGCCTGTGTAACAGGTGAAGGTAGTATCCAGATGAATATTCAGGAGCTATCTACCTGTTTGCAATATGACCTGCCAATTAAAATTATTACCTTAAATAACCAGGCGTTAGGTATGGTACGACAGTGGCAGGATATGCAATACGACAGTCGTTACTCTCACTCTTATATGGACTCACTCCCTGATTTTAAGCGATTAGTTGAGGCTTATGGTCATGTGGGGATGACTGTTGAAAAGCCAGATGATCTGAAAAGTGCAATGGAAGAAGCCTTTGCCCTGAAAGATCGGTTAGTGTTTTTGGATGTGAAAGTTGACCCTAATGAGCATGTTTATCCCATGCAAATTAAAGATGGCTCAATGCGTGATATGTGGTTAAGTAAAACGGAGCGTACCTAATGCGTCGTCATATCATTTCAGTTTTAATGGAAAATGAACCCGGTGCGTTGTCTCGGGTAGTCGGGCTATTTGCTCAGCGTAACTACAACATTGAGTCACTAAACGTCGCGCCGACAGATGACCCAACCCTTTCAAGGTTAACGCTTACAACAATTGGTGCTGATGATAAAATCGAGCAAATTACCAAGCAGCTAAATAAGCTAATTGATGTAGTAAAACTGGTTGATTTATCAGAAGGTTCTCATATCGAGCGGGAGTTAATGTTCCTGAAAGTAAAAGTATCAGGTGCTCAGCGTGCAGAAATAAAGCGCACTACTGATATTTTCCGCGGCCAAATTGTTGATGTCACCAGTTCAACATATGTCATTCAGCTAACTGGTGATAGCGATAAACTGGATGCTTTCATTCAGGCTGTTGCACCTGTATCTATTTTGGAAGTGGTGCGTACAGGTGTGTCTGGTATTGCGAGAGGTGAAAAAGTACTTAGTTTGTAATTTACCCTTCGCTTTGGGTATGCAATGATAACTAATAAAAAAAGCCAGGCTTTTATGCCAGGCTTTTTTGTTTATCAAAAAAGATTATTTTTGCATGATTAAATAATGCGTTTCATATCAGTCATATGTCCACGTAACTCATAACCGATTAACTCAACAGTATGGTCACGGATAGCATCGTTAACTTCAACTAGGCGAGCGTTATCAACACTGTTTGATTTAACATCTAAGCCTTTACCAATAACATCTGTTCCGATTTTTGCCATAAAGTCTTTTAACAGTGGTACGCAAGCATGGGCAAATAGGTAGCAGCCATATTCTGCAGTATCAGAAATAACTACATTCATTTCATACAACTTGCGACGGGCAATAGTGTTGGCAATTAATGGCGTTTCATGTAGAGATTCGTAGTAAGCAGATTCTTCAATAATGCCAGAGCTGCTCATTACTTCAAAAGCTAGCTCAACACCTGCTTTAACCATCGCTACCATTAAAATGCCGTGGTCGAAGTATTCTTGTTCATCAATTTCAGCATCCGTAGATGTGGCTTTTTCGAATGCTGTTTCACCTGTTTCAGCACGCCATGTCAATAGGTTTTTGTCGTCATTGGCCCAGTCTTCCATCATAGTTTTAGAAAACTCGCCAGTGATGATATCGTCCATGTGTTTTTCAAACAGCGGACGCATAATGACTTTTAATTCTTCTGACAGATCAAATGCTTTAATTTTTGCTGGATTGGATAAGCGGTCCATCATGTTGGTGATGCCACCGATTTTCAGCGCTTCTGTAACTACTTCCCAGCCTTGCTGAATTAGCTTAGAAGCATAACCAGCATCAATGCCATCAGCGATCATTTTGTCGAAGCATAAAATAGAGCCAGTTTGCAGCACGCCACACAAAATGGTTTGCTCACCCATTAAGTCAGACTTTACTTCAGCAATAAATGAAGATTCTAAAACACCAGCGCGATGACTACCTAAGCCTGCTGCGTAGGCTTTTGCTTGCTCTAAGCCCTCGCCATTTGGGTCGTTTTCTCTGTGTACAGCGATAAGTGTTGGTACCCCAAAGCCGCGTTTGTATTCTTCTCTTACTTCTGTTCCAGGACATTTAGGAGCAATCATAATAACGGTAATGTCATCACGAATTTTCATGCCCTCTTCAACGATGTTGAAGCCGTGAGAATAAGATAAAGTAGCGCCTTTTTTCATTAATGGCATCACTTGTTCAACAACAGAAGAGTGCTGCTTATCAGGAGTTAAGTTGCTTACTAAATCTGCCTGGGGAACTAGTTCTTCGTAAGTGCCAACAGTGAAGTCGTTATCAGTGGCATTTTTCCAAGACTGGCGTTTTTCTTTAATAGCTGACTCACGCAAAGCATAAGACACATCCAAGCCACTATCTCTTAAATTTAAGCCTTGGTTTAATCCTTGTGCACCACAACCAACAATGACGATTTTTTTGCCTTTTAGTGCCTCGACTCCTGCATCAAATTCTGAGCGATCCATGAAACGACACTTACCCAGCTCTTCCAGCTGAATACGCAATGGCAGTGAGTTGAAGTAATTCATTTGTAGCTCCTTAAAGATTTTTTGCCGGCATGGGCTGTAAGGAAGGTGGCCATGTAGGCAGCTAGGGAGGCCCTATTGTATTCGGTTTGTGGATTAAAAATAGCCTAGCAGCATTGCTGCTAGGCTGATTTTATTATTAGTCACTGCCTCAACTTTAAGAAATATCAAAAAAATTCCTTCAGCCCGACTACTCGGCCGCAAGCAACCGAGTTTACGCCGACCTGATTGACCTTCGGTCAAACGGAATTTTTACAGTTACACTCGGGAGCAAGCTCCCGAGATATCTTTCTTTATATGTTGAAACGAGAGACCTTTATAGACACTCCACTTTGTAGTGAGAAAAAAGATAGCCTATTATCAGTATTGCGTAAAATGATATGTTTCGAATACTGTATTGCATAAAATGAAATACAACTCGATGAGTGCTTTATGGATTACCAAGGCTTAAAGCTGTTCCTTCATTTAGCTTCGACCTTGCATTTTGGGCAAACCAGCGAAGCCTGTTTTATTAGCCCCTCTACGCTTAGTCGCCATATAAAAAGGCTAGAAGATGAGGTAGGTAAGTCATTGTTTGAGCGAGACAAGCGAAAAGTCAGTTTAACCCGAGCGGGTGAGTTGTTTCGTCAGTATGCCTCAGAAACCTTAGCTAACTGGAATCGCTTTCAGGAAACGTTACAAGAAGAAACAACGTTGCTAAATGGCGAAATCAGTATGTATTGCTCTGTAACCGCAAGTTATAGCTTTTTATCTGACTTGTTGGTGACTTATCGGCAACGCCAGCCTAATGTGGAGGTAAAGCTGCATACTGGTGATGCCGCTTATTCAATTCCTAAAGTGGTAGCAGGTGAAGAAGATATTGTTATTGCAGCTAAGCCAGAACATTTGCCCGCCAGCCTTAGCTTTAAACCTATTGCAACATCGGGGCTGGTTTTTATTGCGCCAACTGTGAGTTGTTTAGCCAGAGAGTTAATAGAAATAGAGGATATTGATTGGCAAAAAATACCTGTAATTCAAGCAGAGCAGGGGCTAATCAAGCAGCGGTTGCAGCTTTGGTTTCGCCAGCAAGGTATTAAGCCAAATATTTATACGTCAGTTGCTGGGCATGAGGCTATAGTCAGCATGGTCAGTTTAGGTTTTGGAGTGGGTATTGTGCCTGAGCTGGTGCTACTTAATAGTCCGCTGGCTAATAAAATTCAACAATTAACGGTAGACCCGGTCTTGCAGCCATTTACTATTGGCTTGTGTGTGCAAACCCGTCGTTTGCAAAACCCGCTGGTAAAAACTTTTTGGGATACAGCCAAAGTGCTTGGCTAGTTTTCGTATTTGGTTAAAAGTCGCTAGCTTGAATATTTCCTGTGGTTTGATGAAATATTTGGGTAGCACACGCAATTTAATTCGGGTTTGATATAATGCTAGAACCGTTTGTTTTTTGGACAATTACTCTATGACCCAAGAGAAAGACAACTCTGTGGTAGATGATACTGAAGATCAATTACCACAATCTATATTACCTATTGATGAGCATGTAGAAGAAGTCGCTGAAAATGGCCGTAAAGTGCGGCGAAAAGGGGTTTATCTACTGCCTAACCTGTTCACTACGACGGCTTTGTTTTGTGGTTTTTATGCCATTGTTAGCTCAATGAACCAAATGTTTGAGCAAGCCGCGATCGCTATTTTTGTGGCAATGATTTTTGATGGACTTGATGGTCGAGTCGCCAGGCTAACCAATACCCAAAGCGCTTTTGGCGCTGAATATGACAGTTTGTCTGATATGGTAGCCTTTGGTGCTGCGCCGGCGCTGGTTTGCTTTAACTGGAATTTAACAGGTTTAGGTAAAGTAGGCTGGATGGTGGCTTTTATTTATGTTGCCTGTGTTGCCTTGCGTTTAGCACGATTTAATACCCAAATTGATACAGCAGATAAACGCTATTTTACCGGACTGCCTTGTCCTTCAGCAGCGGCTATCGTTGCTGCAATGGTGTGGGCGTTAAATGAGGTGGATTTAGCTTCAAATAGCTTGATCACTATATTTACAGCAGTTGTTATGGCGCTGACGGGAATTTTGATGGTGAGTAACGTTCGTTACCACAGTTTTAAGGATTTAGAGTTCAAAGGCAGGGTGCCTTTTGTTGCGATTATAGCGATAGTATTGGTATTTGCAGTGGTGTTTACCAACCCTCCTTGGGTACTAATGTTGGTGTTCTTGCTTTATGGGGTATCTGGGCCTGTGCTCTCTGTGTGGCGTTTTAAGCAAAAACATGTAGCGGCTGGCCAAGAGAAATAATTTTCTGACTTGTACTGTCTATATTGTTAAGAAGAAATTTTTGACTCAGGCATCTCCAAAGAAGTTGTTGCTTTAGAGATGCCTTTAATTTTATAGGCAGTCTTTTATGTTGATTAAAAAGCCCAGCGATATCAAAAGCTATGAAATAACCTCTGAGTCTGCTTACCTCAATCGACGCCAGTTTATTAAAAGGGCAGGGCAAGCAGCAATGCTGGCTGCCGGCTCTGGGTGGCTGGTTGCGTGCGCGGAAGAAACTGAAAGCAACGAAATGCAATCCCTCAGTGCTGATAAGCCGATCAAGCTGGTCTCTACTGAAGGCATTAAGCAGTATCCTGCCCCAGAATGGCTTACGGCAAAATTTCCTAGTCGAGCAGTCTGGCCTAGTTCAACTCGTGAAGAGTTAACTCCTTACCAAGATGTCACTCGCTATAACAACTTTTATGAGTTTGGTACCAAAAAAGGGGATCCTGCGAAGCATGCAGGCAGCCTGATTACTGATCCATGGTCTGTCATTATTGATGGTGAAGTAGAAAAGCCTGGTACTTATACTCTTGAAGACATTCTAAAACCTCATGATTTTGAAGAACGTATTTACCGGCTGCGTTGTGTAGAAGCTTGGTCAATGGTAGTGCCATGGGTAGGTTTTCAGTTAAGTGATCTGCTAAAGCGTTTTAATCCAACCTCAAAAGCGAAGTATGTAGCCTTTACTACGTTGAATGATCCTGAACAAATGCCAGGGTTGAAATTGCCATTTAGTAGTATCGAGTGGCCCTATGTTGAAGGGTTGCGAATGGATGAAGCAATGAACCCGCTTACCCTGATTGGTGTTGGGTTGTACGGAAAAACCATGCCGCCACAAAATGGCGCGCCATTGCGGTTAATAGTGCCCTGGAAATACGGTTTTAAGAGTATTAAATCCATTGTCAAAATCAGCTTGGTTGAAAAGCAACCACCTACTACTTGGAACAAATCAGCGCCTGATGAGTATGGCTTTTACTCTAATGTAAACCCAAAAGTGAGCCATCCACGCTGGAGCCAAAAACGAGAACGACGCTTACCTTCTTCGTTATTCAATCCTAATTATGTGGAAACTCAGCTATTTAATGGTTATGCCGATCAAGTGGCCCATCTCTATAAGAACATGGATTTAGCCAAGTACTATTAGGGCTAAGGAGTTGTTGAATTGATAAAGAAGTTAAAGCCGCTATGGTTTGTCTTAGCATTATTGCCGGCTGTATATTTGTCTTACTTAATTGCTACCAATGGACTTGGGCCTGATCCAGCTAAAGCTGTTGTCGAATTTTTAGGTATTTGGGCGCTACGTTTTCTGTGGATTACATTGAGCCTTACTCCATTTAAGCTAATTACCGGGAATGGACAGTTTATTGCCGTACGACGGATGATAGGGCTGTATGCATTCTTTTATGCCTGTCTACACTTAATGGCTTATTTGGCGTTTATGCTAGGGTGGCAATGGAATAATTTATACGAAGATATTGTAGA